>NZ_VCCF02000001.1:2532596-2839752 GCF_005938045.2 Pseudomonas sp. KBS0710
TTGTCATGATGCATGGACGCTCTACGGCGTGCTTAAGCTGTATGCAGCTTTGACGCAGGTTGCAACTCTGTCAAACAGGTGGCTTGAAATTGCAGCGATTTTCCCAGAGTTGGCTATACCTACAACTCAGTGTCTCGACGATGACTGCCAGGGAGTTCAATGATGAAATCAAGGCTAATGATCAGCACGCTGTGCGTTGCAATCGCAATGGTCGGCTGTGCCAGCAAGGTAACGCAACCGGACGAGTATTCAGGTTTTCTCTCGGACTACAGCCACCTCAAAGAAGCAAAGTCGCCTTCAGGCGCCGAGGTGATGCGCTGGGTTGACCCCGACCTGAACCTGAATAACTACACGTCGGTGTTCATCGAGCCGACGCAGTTCTACCCCAAGCCCCAAGCCACCGCGAAAATTCCGGACAGCACCCTCAACGGCATCAACACCTATTACAACCAGGCGCTCAAGCGTGAGCTGGCCAAGTCGCTGCCGCTGGCCAACGCGCCAGGGCCGGGTGTGATCGTGGTGCGCGCGGCCATTACCGCCGTCAGCAGCAAGACCGAAAGCCTCAAGCCCTACGAGTACATCCCGGTGGCATTGGTGGCGGCTGCAGTGAGCACCGGCACCGGCATTCGTGACCAGGAAACCACCCTGGGCACCGAGGCGCAGTTCCTCGACGGTGGCAGCGGCAAGGTGCTTGCCCAGGTAGTGCGCAAAGGCACCGGCAAGCCGCTGTCCAACGACTCACAGGTGATGAAGGCCGATGACGTGAAAAGCGTGATCGACGGCTGGGCGTCGGATTTGCATCAGTCCTATGTGAAGCTGAAAAAACACTGACGTTCGAATGTGGGAGCTGGCTTGTCGAATCGTCGCACCGCTGCGATGCAGACACCTTGATGTATCAGGCACACAGAGTTGATGCCATCGCAGGCAAGCCAGCTCCCACAGAAAAGCCGATCGGCGGAGCACGCTGAACCTGCTTTCGCTTTTGATCTACCGCAGGTTGTTATTGCCCGATAAACCAACGGTAGTAAGGGTTGGCGCTGTCTTGCTGGAGCACCTCGCGAATGTCCCGGCCCCATGCATCACGGTCGCCGTCATAGGCATGCAGGCTGGCGCGATAGAACTGCATCAAGCGCTGCTGTTCAGCCGCCAGGGTACGCGCGAAGGAGGCGTCGGCGTTGAACAACGGCGCAGGCACGCGCAGGTCGAGCAGGGCCGGCAACACCCGGGTGATCTCCTTGCTGCGCACCCACGGCGCGTATTCGATGCGCGGCTGATCGTCGGTGACCGGCAACGCATCCGCGGCGAAGCGCTCCAAGCCTTGGCGATCGGTGACCCAGGTGGCCAGCAACGTTGCAGCGGAATCAATGCCCACCTCGGCCAAGGCGCTCTGCACGCTGGGCTGCTCGAAGCGCCGACCGATACGTTCGGCGTCCAGCGCTATGGGCGCCTGGGAGCCGACCAGCAGCATCTCGTGAAACTCGCTGGTCCACAGCGAGGCATACGGGAACACATTCAGAAAGCTGCGCACCAGGGCGCGTGAATCGTCGATATTTTGCGTCGGCAACGGCAGCCATTGTGCCAACAAGCCGCTTGGCTCCAGGCGGGCGGCCGCCAATTGGTAGAAGTCCTGGGAATACAGGTTGACCACGCCGGCCGCGGACGGCGGTGGCGGCTCCAGGGTGATCAGGTCATAGCGTTGCGGGTTGCGCAGCAGTTCCTGGCGCCCATCACGCAGGCGCAGGTCAATACCCGGGTCGCCTGCCGCGTGGTAGTTGCCTTTGAACAGCGGTGCGGCTTGTACCACCGAAGGCAGCAATTCGGCCACCACGCGCTGTTCCAGGCCGGGATAGCGCAACAGCGCGCCGGCCGTGATACCAGTGCCAAAGCCGATCACCAAGGCTGATTTGGGCTCGGCGTTATGAATCAACAACGGTAATAGCGCCTGGATGCGCATGTAGCGCAGCGACGGCATGGCGTCGCCAGTGTTGGACACGCCCTGGATATACAAACGCTGAAACGCCCGTGTGCCTTGGCCTTGGGTCACCACCGCGACCGTGGCACCACGGCCTTCCTGATAAAACCCCAGGCTGGCATTGCGCGCGCCGGGCAACAACTTGGCGAAGCGATCCACCGGCGTCAGCAGCGCTACTGCCAGCGACACCAGCCCCAGTGCGACGACGGCCTGGCGCCGGCGTTGCTTAACCCCGTGGCCACGCCTTACCGCCAGGTAGCCGACCCCCGCAGCAATCACTGCCAGCAGGCCAAGGGTGCGCACCAGCCCCAACCAGGGAATCAGCACAAACCCGCAGAGCATCACCCCGAAAATCCCACCGAGGGTGTTGTACGCCACCACCGCGCCCACATCCCGGCCCACATGGCGGTTGCCGACACTCAAGCGCAATGCCACCGGGAACGCCGCACCCAGCAGCAGCGTGGGCACAAACACCATGCACAACGCCGCTACTGCAAAGCGCGCGCTCATGCCCGCCAATTCGCCGCCGCCCAGGCTCACAACCAGCGCCTCTGCCTGGGTTTGCAGCACAATAAGCCAGCGCCCCAGCAAGGCGACTTCCAGCAGCGCCACCAATCCTGCAGCGGCGATCAACAGGCCGAAAACACCCCAAGGGTCGCGCAGGCGTTCAACACGCTGGGCCATCCACTCGCTGCCGATAAACAACCCGCTCAGGTAGGTCGCCAGCACCACTGCAAACGCGTAGGTGCGCGTACTCATAAATTGCACGATCGATTGCGACCACACCACCTCGTAGCCCAGTGCGACGCCGCCTGCGATGGCGTACAGCACCAGTGCCAGTCGCGCCGGCTGCACGGTGCGAGTGGGCGGCACCTCGATCGCCGCCTGATGGCGCACGTACAACACTGCCCCCGCTGCGGCGAGCAGATTAAGCAGCGCCGCCACGCACGCACTGCCGCGCACGCCGAAGTGCGCGACCAGCACAAACGCGGTGAGCAAGGTCCCGGCAATCGCGCCGGCGGTATTGGCAGCATATAGGCGCCCACCGGCCTGGCTCAGGCCCTGGGTGTCGGTGTTCAACGCGCGCACAAGCACCGGCAAGGTTCCGCCCATCAGCAACGCCGGAAGGCCTACCAACAGAAACGGTAATACCCAGGCCAACAGCCCGACCCGTTGTTCCAGCCAGGCAAACGGTTGTGCCGCCATGCCCAACGCCAGGGTGGCGCCAACCCCGAACAGCGCCACCAGTAATTCCAAGCCTGCATAGAGCAATAACGGCCGCGAGAAACGGTCGGCCAAACGCCCGAACAGCAAACTACCCAACGCCAACCCGGCGAAAAACGCGCTGATGCCGGTGGTGATTGCGTAAACCTCCACGCCGACCACCAGCGACAACTGCTTGATCCACAGCACCTGGTAGACCAAGGCTGCGCCGCCGGAGATGAACAGGAGGAGGGCGGGGGTCAGGATCGAACGGTTTACGCTATTTTCGAGGGGTTTGCTGGCGATGCGTGAGGTCATTGCACAATTCCAGGATATTGCAGAAAACCCTGTGGGAGCTGGCAAGCCAGCTCCCACATTTGCCTTAGGCTGCTTCGGTTAACCCGCAGGTGCGGCCTTCATTTTCGCTTCGATCTTCTTGTCGACCGATTCGCGAATCTGGTCGATGCTGAAGCTCGCCGGTTTCTGGCTCGGCGGGTACTCGACAAAGGTTTCGAGGAACTTCGCCGATTTGGTCACTGCCACCGCGACCAGGTAAACATTCTTGGTCGCCCAGTCGTAGTACTGGTCAGAAACGACGTCCGCGCGTTCATACGGGTCCATCCGCAGATTAAGGATCTTCGGTACCCGCAGGCATACGAACGGTTCACTCCAGACCTTGAACCCGCCGGGCGCACGCTGTTCGCAGTACACCGCTTTCCAGTTGCCAAAGCGTGCCGACACCAGCACGCCGTCGTCGTTGAAGTAATAGAACTCGTCGCGTGCGCCTTTGGGTTGCTGGCCGGTCAGGTAGGGCAGTTGGTTGAAACCGTCCAGGTGCACCTTGAAGTTGGTGCCGCCGGCCACGGGCGTCCAGCCCTTGAGCAGCTTGTCTTTGACCTCGGTATCACCCGCAGCCGCCAACAAGGTCGGAAACCAGTCCATGCCGGAGAACATTTCGTTGGAGACCTCGGCCGGCTTGATCTTGCCCGGCCAGCGAATCATCGCCGGTACCCGGTAAGCGCCTTCCCAGTTGGAGTTCTTCTCGTTACGGAACGGCGTGGTCGCGGCGTCCGGCCAAGAGAATTGGTTAGGGCCGTTGTCGGTGGTGTAGACCACGATGGTGTTGTCGGCGATTTTCAAGTCGTCGAGGGTTTGCAGCAACTTGCCCACATCACCGTCGTGCTCGAGCATGCCGTCGGCGTACTCATTGCCGGGCATGCCACTTTGGCCTTTCATCGAGTCACGCACGTGGGTGAATACGTGCATGCGCGTGGTGTTCATCCACACGAAGAACGGTTTGTTGGCTTCGGCCTGTTTCTTGATAAAGGCTTGGGCGGCGGCGGTGGTTTCGTCGTCGATGGTTTCCATGCGCTTGGTGGTCAACGCGCCGGTGTCTTCGATTTTGCCGTCGGCAAAGCTATGGATCACGCCACGTGGCGAGTTGGCCTTGACGAACTCTGCGTCGTCCTTGGGCCAATAGGGACGTTCCGGTTCTTCTTCCGCGTTGAGGTGGTAGAGGTTGCCGAAGAACTCATCGAAACCGTGGTTGGTGGGCAGGTATTCATCGCGGTCGCCCAGGTGGTTCTTGCCAAATTGGCCGGTGCTGTAGCCCAGCGACTTGAGCGCCTGGGCAATGGTGATATCTCGTTTTTGCAGGCCTACCGTAGCGCCAGGCGCGCCGACTTTTGAGAGGCCGGTGCGCAACGGCGTCTGGCCAGTGATGAAGGATGAGCGCCCGGCTGTGCAGCTGTTCTCCGCATAGTAGTCGGTGAACATCATGCCTTCTTTGGCGATTCGGTCGATATTGGGCGTCTTGTAGCCCACCACGCCCATGGAATAGGCGCTGATGTTGGTTTGCCCGATATCATCACCGAAAATCACCAGGATATTCGGCTTGTCGGCGGCCCAGGCGGATGCCGAGGCGCCGATTACCGAAACCGCCACCAGGGCGAGTTTCGGTAGCCACTTGCGTATGCGAGTCATAAGACTTGCTCCTTTTAGGGCTTGAGTCGCATTGCCTGCGACCAACGTTTTTACAGTCCGTCGTGACGTTTTCTTATTGCACCTGCGGTTGCACAGCCGGATCGAACGGGTAGACGCGGCGCCATTCGCTCGTCATATCCACCACGGTCCAGTGCTGTGTTCTGGCCAGGTCCAGCGCCTTGTCCAGGCGCCCCACCTGAGAATTGCGGTCATAGGCCCACTCGCGCTTGGCGTCGGTGTGGTGCACCAGGCCCATCAAGCGTCTACCCGCGCCTGCGGCCGTCCACTGCAACATCTGCAGGTCGCCGTCGGAGTTGCCGAAGGCCAGGATCGGCCGCCGACCAATGATCGCGTCGATGCTTTCCGGCTTGCCCGGCCCATCGTCGTTATGCGCCAGTTTGGCCGTGCGCAGGATTTGCGGTGTGCCGTCCTTGAGCTGGTACTGGGTGACGAAACTGGAGCCGATCACCTGCTCCGGCGGCACGCCATACACCTGCTCGGCGAAGGCGCGCATAAACGCCGTATCGCCGCCGGACACGATGTAGGTCTTGAACTGCTGGCTGCGCAGGTAGTCGAGAATCTCCAGCATCGGCTGGTAGATCATCTGGTGGTAGGGCTTGCCGGTCTTGGGGTGCCGGGCCTGCTTGAGCCAGGCTCTGGCGTTGTCGATGAAGGCCTCGGTGCTGATGCCGGTGTGGGTGGCGCCGATGATTTTCAGCAGGCCGTCCATGCCGCTTTGCGCCAGGGCCTGGTGGTCGCCGTCGAGTACAGCCTTGAACGGTTGGGTGGTTTTCCAGTCGGGGTGCTGGGGTGCCAAGCGCTTGATTTCATCAAAGGCAAACAGCACCTCGAAGTAGGCCGGTTGCTCGGTCCAAAGCGTGCCGTCGTTATCGAACACGGCGATGCGTTCGGCGGGTTTGACGTAATCCTTGGAGCCTTCGACAGTGACGGCCTGCACAAACTCGATGATCTGTTTTTTGCTCGGGCCTTCATTCCATGACGGCAGCGGATCGGCGGCCCAGGCTGGCAAAGTCAGGAAGATAATCAGGGGCAGGGCAGAACGCAGAGACGTCATGGGAAATCCTTTTCGTGACGAGGGTTCAGTGCAACCAAGCGTAGTTGACGGCAAGCCCAGCGCAATGCCGGCCACGTTTTTCGCCACAAAGACACGAGTCGCGGCCATAGTGCATGCAGCAGATAACCGGCGAGTATCAACACGCCAATCGCTGCGATCCACACCAGCAAGTGCTGCGAGAATGGCCAGCGGCTGTGCTGCCCGAGGGCTTTGAGGTCTTCGGCAATCGAGTAGGTTGGCGTGTAGTCGCTGGCTGCCTGAGCCTCAAACGTAAGGGCCGGCAATTGCGCGACTTGCAGCCGATGGTTGCGGCTGTCCCACCACTTCAGGCTGATCGCGGGCAGGGTGTAACGGCCGCCGTGTTCAACGCGATACACCAGCCGATCAATGCGCTGGCCGCCCGTGAGCGTGCCCCGCCCGTTGTCGAGGCTGCTGATATTTGGTGCTTGCGGGTACAGGCGCAGGCCGTCGAGGGTGGCGGCGGCCGGCGGTGGCAGCGACAACGCCGGCGTGTCGTCGGCTTGCAAGGTGAGGGTACGGGTCAGGGTGTCACCAACTTTAAGGTCGTCGGCCACAAGGGTCTGGCTCAAGCGTAAGCCGCTGGCGACCAGCACGGGTTCTCCCGGCGCAAACCCTGGTGGCCGGGTGGCCTGGAACGTCAATGGCGCGCTCTGCGCATTCAACGGCGCACTGGCCTGGCCCGGCTGGGCGCTGACCGTCAGTGCTGGCACCGTGTACGCCTGGGCCACATTCGGAGTGACGCGGTAGTAATAGCGCATGCCATAGAACGGCTTGCCGTCGATAACTTGCGTGGTGTGCTCGGACTCACCGCCCGGCGCCTGCACCCGCGCGCCGTCCAATTTCAGCACCGGCAAGGTCGCAGCAGCGGTGAACCAGGTATCGGTCAGCACCTCGACCTGCACCTGCAGTTGCTCGCCCACCACCACCGAGCTGCCCGGTATCAACTGCGCCTGTACTTTAAGCTGCGGCTCGGCTGCCCATAACGGCCCGGCAAACCACAGCAGTAATGCGCAATAGGGCTTCATGGCTGCACCTGCTGGTCTTGCAGGCTGAACTTGCGCCGCAGGAAGTTGGCTGGCGAGGTGGTCAGGTTCTGCAGCCACAGCGCATCGTTATTGGCTTGTTCGGTCTGGATCGTTTTGCTTTGGCCCTTGCCGGGCGCCTTGTCGAACTTGACCTCATCGGGCTTGACCTCAGGCGTGTTGTTGGCCGCGCTTTCGGTATCTTTTTTCAACGCAAGGGCCAGGGCCAGGTTGGTGGTGGCTGCGGGAAACACCGGCTGCAGCTGCAAGGCGCGCTGATAGTTGGCGATGGCGTCATCGAACTTGAACCGGCGAACATGGATATTGCCCAGGTAGAACGCGGCTTGCGGTGTATCGAGCTGCATGAAGGTGGCCTGCGCCAGTTCATAGTCGGCGGCGTTGTAGGCGGCTATGCCTTTCCAGTAAGGGTCGACGAACAGCGCGGCGGCCTCGGGATAGTGATGCCGTTCAAACGCCCAGCGGCCTTGCTGGTCGGGCGTCATGAACGGGTTGGCCTCGGCCTGCTTGGGCGCCAGTAACAGGCCCAGCAACAGCATTGCGGTCCAGTTCAGTCTCCAACCGCGCCGCACACTCAGCAGCGCCAGCACCAGTAGCGGCCAGCACAACCAGTAGCCCATGTCTTTCCACTGCAACAGCCGCTGTTGTTCATCGGCGTTCTGAAAGTGCTGCTGGGCATGCAGCTCAATCCAGTCCAAGTCATCGTCATTGAGGGTCAGGCTGCCCAGCGGTGCGTTGGTGGCTGCGGCCAATTGCTTGAGCGCAGGGCTGTTGCCGAGCGCCAATACGAGCACTTGCAGCGGGCTGTCTGCCAGGTGTTGCTTGAGGCTGGGCAACTGCGCCACATCGGCGCCGTCAGTCACCAGCAGCAACGTGCCGGGCGTGCCGTCGAGCAGACGCTTGGCCTGCTCGATAATCCCGGCCACGTCCTTGCCCGGCGTGCTGATCAAGTCGGTGCCCAGGGCTTGGATGAAGGTATCGAGCAAGGCCGGATCATCGGTGGGCGGCAGTACCAAGTGGGCGCTGCCGGCATACACCAGCAACCCGGTACGTGCGCCTTGGCGCCGCTGTACCAGGTCGTGCAGCGTGTGTTTGGCGGCGCTCAGGCGGGTTGGCGGCACGTCCGCGGTGTCCATCGAGGGCGACAGGTCGACGGCGATGATCAGCGCTGCGCGGTTTTCCAGAAAGTCCGGGCGATCCTGTTCCCAGGTTGGCCCGGCTGCCGCCACCGCGCCCAGCATCAGCAGCGCGCTCAGCAGGTGCACCGGGCGTAGGCGGTGCGGGTCGGTGGGGGTGATCAGCAGATGCGGCAGCAGGTGCGCAGCGATATTGCCACGCAGTTGGCGCTGCACCTCACGGCTGCGGCGCCAGGCCATCGGCAGTACGGCGCCCAGCAGTATCAGCAGCAGCCAGGCGGGGCGCAGAAAGTGCAGGTCACTGAAGTCCATCGGCGACCCTCCGATGCGGCCAGCACCCGGCAACCAGGTGATACAACGCCAGCAGCACCAGCGCGGCGCTCAATGGCCACCAGAACAGGTCGCGCTTGGGCTGATGGCTCAGGGTTTTGACGTGGTGGGGGGTGATTTTATCCAGCGTCGCATAGACCTGGCTCAGGCTGTTGCGGTCTTCGGCACGGAAGTAGCGGCCGCCGGTGGCTGTGGCAATGGCCTGCAAGGCGCTGAGGTTGACCTGGTTTTCACCGCTGGCCTGCGGGTCGCCGATGCCGATGGTATGGATGATCACGCCCTTGGCTGCGGCCATGTCGGCGGCATGCTCCGGGGTAATGGCGCTGCTGGTGTCATTGCCGTCGGTGAGCAGAATCAGGACTTTCTCCGGTTCCTGGGCCTGATCGAGCAACTTGAGGCCCAGGCCGATGGCATCACCCAGCGCGGTATCAGGCCCGGCCATGCCGATGCCGCTGTCGTCCAAAAGCAGCGAGAGGCTCGCGTGATCGAGGGTCAGCGGCGCTTGCGGGTAGGCGGCGCTGCCGAACAGGATCAGGCCGATACGGTCGTCTTTGCGCTGTTCGATAAAACCCTGCACCACCTGTTTCACCGCAGCGAGGCGGTCGATCTTGTGCCCGTTGGCGTCGGTAAAGTCCTGGGTCTGCATGGATTGGGAGATATCGATGGCCAGCATCAAGTCGCGCACCGGTTGCTGGCGTTCAATGGGTTTTTCCACCCACACCGGTCGCGCGATGGCCAGCACCAGTAACGCCCAGACCGCCAGGTTAAGCAGCAACTGACCACGGTTGTGGCGCGAGCCCTGGCTGGATGGCGACTCACCGGCAGCCCGGCTCAACCCACTGAAAAACGGTACCCGCACCGCGCTGCGCGCTTCGCTGTAAGGCGGCAAATAACGGTACGCCAGCCATGGCAACGGCAGCAGGAGCAGCCACCAGGGGTAGTCAAGCTGCCACATGATGGTTCTCCACCCAGGCGGTGCACTGCGCCAATAACCGGGCTTGCTCAGCCTCGGCAAGCGGTGCGCCATAGGCCAGTGCGGCCAGTTGCTGGCTCAGGTCGTCGGGTATCGCCGTACCGGCGTGGCGTTGCAGGAAAGCTTGCCAATCGGCGCCGCTCAGGGTTGGGATACATTGTTGTTCCGCTATAGGCAAAGGCATCGACAGGGCGACGCGTTTGAGCAGTTCCGGCAACTCGCGAAGGTCCTCAAGCTTGCGGAGTTGGGCCAAGGCCTCGCGCCGATAAGCATCACGCCGCCAGCGCAACCAGCGACGGGCACCAAGCACCAGCACAGCGAGGATCACCACGCCGAGCACCACGGCCCAGCCCCAGGTCTGCGGCCAGTAACTCACCGGCGCCGGCAAACCCAGCTCCTGGAGCTGCTCGATACTTGGCACGTGGGCGTTCAACGGCGGCGCCCCAGTTCATTGCGTAATTGCTCGGCGGCGGGCAGGGCGGTGCTGATCATCAACAGCGGCACCTGGCTGCGGCGCAACAGGCTGGCAACGTCCTTGAGCCGCCCCCCGAGGAAATCCCCAAGTGGCTGGCGCACCTGGCGTTTGCTCACCGCCAGCTCCACCTGCAACTGGCCTTGGGTAACGAGCAATTGCCCACGGGTGGGCACGTTGAGTGCCAATGGGTCATACACCTGCAAGGCGACTACATCGTTGTGGGCCGACAGCTGGCGCAGTAACTGCAAGGTGCGTGGGCTGGCACCGGCGAAGTCGCTGACCAGGCAGATCAGGTGATCATGGCCGGCCAGCGCCAGACAGTGCTGCAAGACCTTGTCCAACTGGCTGTGGCCCTCAACGTCCGGGCGAGTGGCATTCAATTCGCCATTTTGCGCGGCGATGCGGCTGCACAACGCTTCCACACGTTTGCGACTGCGCAACGGCGCGATACTGTCGATGCGCTGATCGTTAAACACCAGCCCGCCAACCCGGTCACCGGCGTTGAACACCATCCACGCCGCCAGCGCGCCCAGCTCAGCGGCGACGGCTGACTTGAAGCTGCGCACCGAGCCGAAAAACATCGACATGCGCTGGTCCACCACGATCAATGCCGGGCGGTCGCGCTCTTCAGTAAATGTGCGCACTACCGGTTTGCCGGTGCGCAGCGAGGCGCGCCAATCCAGATGACGCAGGTCGTCGCCAGGTTGGTAGCGGCGTAGCTCATCAAAGTTCAAGCCGCGCCCGCGTAACCGTGAGGCATGGTTGCCGGCCAGCAGGCTGCCTCGGGGTTGGCGCGCCACAAAGCTCAGGTCCCGCGCCTGAAATTGCAAGGCCATCAGTTGCGCCAGGCTGACGTAGACATAGCCGTCGGCGTTCATGCCGGAATCGCCACTTTACTGAGCAAACGGTCGAGCACCTGATCGGCTGTCACGCCGTCGGCCACGGCGTCGTAGCTCAGTTGCAGGCGGTGGCGCAGCACCGGGTGGGCCACCGCTTGTACATTCGCCGGGGTCACAAATGCCTGGCCTTGCAACCAGGCATCGGCCCGCGCGCAACGGTCCAGGCCGATACCGCCACGCGGGCTGGCGCCCAGGCTAATCCAGCGAGCCAGGTCTGGGTCATAGTCGCCGGGGTGGCGGGTGGCGTTGATCAGGTCGATGAGGTAGCGATCGATGGCCGGTGAGACCTCAATGGCGCTGACTTGCTCGCGGGCGGCAAAGATCACTGCTTGTGCCAGGGTAAAGCCTTGGCTGGTTTGCCTGGACGCGGCGCGTTCCTCCTCGCGCAACAAGCGCAACACCTGGCTTTCATTGTCCTGGCTCGGGTAGTCGAGCAGCACTTTCATCACAAAGCGGTCCATCTGCGCTTCCGGCAGCGGGTAGGTGCCTTCCTGTTCGATGGGATTTTGTGTGGCCACCACGATAAACAAGGGCGGCAGCGCATGGCTGGCCCCGGCCACGGTGATCTGGCGTTCTTCCATGGCTTCCAGCAGCGCCGCCTGGACTTTGGCCGGGGCGCGGTTGATCTCGTCGGCCAGGATCAAGTTGCCGAACAATGGCCCTGGCTGGAAGCGGATCTGGTTCTGGCCATCGACCTGGTGCAGCACTTCGGCGCCGGTGATATCCGAGGGTAAAAGATCGGGAGTGAACTGGATGCGGCTCATGTTGGCATCCAGGTGCCGGGCCAACGCCTTGACCGTGCGCGTCTTGGCCAGGCCCGGCAGGCTCTCGAGCAACAGGTGGCCATTGGCTAACAGGCCAATCAGGATCTGACGGATCACCTGATCCTGGCCCAGTACACTTTCGGCCATGCTGGCTTGCAAGGCTTTCACATCATTGAGCGGTGTCATCACAATCGTCCTTGAAGCAGTGGGTCACCAGGGCGCGGCGACCACGATGTATTGCACCGAACTGCCGACGTAACGCGGCTGGTACCAGGTGGGGCCGCAATGCTGGTAGGCCACGCCGTTGGCGACCACCGAGACACACTCCGGCGGCACGCTGCTGACCTGGGTGCCGATGGCCAACACGGTCGCGGTGGTGGCGCCGATCACGGCGGCGGTGGCCCAAGGGTGATACCAATCATCCGGATGCGGCGGTGGTGGAGGTGGAGGCGGCATCGGGTAGGGATGCGGTCCAGGGGGCGGCCCAGGATGGGGCTGCGGCCCGGGGCCCGGATAAGGATTTGGCTCAGGGTGCGGCGGCATGGGCCGTGGCGCCGGCAGCGGGTGCGGCGCTGGCGGGTGATAGCCACCGCCGCCATGGGGCACCACAAAGGTCCGCGCACCGCCGCCGCCACGCAGTTGCCAGGCCTGGGCAGCCAGAGGTAGGAGCAGTGTCAACAGCAGGCTGGCCGTGAATACCTGTGCGCGGGCCTTCATGGCTGCTCTCCCTGTGGCTCCAACTGTTGCAAGGGCACGGAGCGCGCGCCGGCCGGCGGCGTGAACTCGAAGTCTTGCGCCACTGGCGCAGGGTTGAGTTGCCATTGGTAATCGACGCTGTGCCGGGGCTGTTCGGCGCTGTCGCGGCGGCTGATCACCAGGCGACAGGGCAGGGGCTGCGGGCCTTGGCGCACCCACAGTTGCCAGTCGATATCCGGCTGGCGCAGGGCGTAATGGTCACAGGCTTTGCCGTCGAGGTTGTCTTGCCCGATCCACAGGGCACTGCTCAGGCCCACGGTTTTAGCGGTGCCTGGGTTCCAGCGAAACAGGTCTGCCAGCGGCAGTTCGATGCCGTAGCGCTCGCTCAATTGATCAAGCAGGCCGCTGATATCGGCTGGCGCATCCTGGCTGGCGAAGTAACCGCTGCGGTTGTCGAACAGCGTGAAGCGCTTGCCGTCGTAGAACAGGCTGCGGCGTTTGCCGTCACTTTCCACCGACACCTTGAGCTTGTCCGGCCGCTTGGCGAGCAGGCGGGTGTGGTGCCGAAACTCGATGACCTGGCCGTTATCCAGCACTTGGTCGGTGTGACTGTCGGCCTCGATGCGAAACTGCTGCAAGCTGCGCAGGTAGCCGCCCATTTGCTCCAGGGCGACGAGGGCCTTGGGCTCCAGCGTGTCGGCCATGGCGAGATTGCCCAGCAGTAGCAGACTGACCAGCCAATAGCGCGTGCGATGAATACAAGACATGGCGCACTCCGTTCAATCCTTGAAAACCACCACCTACCAGACGTATTGCAAACGCAACGTCCACGTCGTCACGTCCGGCGAACCGCGCCGCTCGGACACGGTGTCGGAATAGGCCAGCAAGCCACCGAACTGCGGCGACAACATAAAGCCCAGGCTCGCCCCGAGCAGGCCGTTTTCCTGTTTGTTGTCTTGCCAGTCGCCATCGATCTTGCTTTCACCGCCACGGCTGTAGGTTGCGTCCAGCGATGCCCACAGTGCGCGGTTGATGGTGTAGCTGTAGTGGCCCTCGATGGCGTACAGCGGCTTTTGTTCGAGTTTGCTGTCGCCGTGGTACTCGTCGTTATCGCCGAACAGCGAGACCCAGGTGTTGATTTCCAGCCAGGTTGGGCCGATCGGCGTACCGAAGCCCAGCTCGGGCTTGAACACCCAGCGGTTGGAGCCGATGTTGATGATGCGGTCCTTGTCGTAGTCACCGGTGGGTGCGGTGATCCACAGTGCGCCGGTCAAGAAGGTCTCGGGTTTCCAGTTGGCGAATTCGGCAGCCGTGAGCGCCGGGCCACCGAAGATATTGTGCGCAAACACCACCTGCGCATCGCCGGTGCCGCCGTTGTGCTTGGTGCCGTTGAAAAACTGCGCATTGTCGAAGGACGCCGACACATCGGCATAGGGCTGGATAAACTGGATGGCGCTATTGCGTCCATCAATGCTGAATGAGCGCGCAAAACGCAGCAGGTAAAGGTCGGCATTCAGTGACAGGCCGGTAATCGGCAACGTGGTGTCGACGGGGGTGTTGGTGTCGATCCGGTTGTAGTAACCGAACAGCATGTTCAGGTCGGTCGGCGTGTTTTGCCAGTCCCTGGCGTTGTCGGCAAACCCCAGCCCTGGCAACAAAGCCAGCGTGGTAGCACAAAACCCTTGCAGTCGTGCACGTGAAATCATGGCGTTACTCCCTGTATCGGCCTGATGTCTTTGGGGGCGTGCCCGTGTTTGCGCACGGGCACGCTGCTCTTATCCGAGCATTACTTGAGCGGTGTCAGTGGCGGCAGCTTCCATTGACCATTACCCACCTCAGGCTTGGGCAGGTAAATCCGCAGTACGGCGTAAAACGGACCGGGCGGGGCCGGCAACCAGTTGCTCTGTTCGGCTTTTGGCGGTTCGTGGTGCTGCAAGGCCAAGGTCAGGCCGCCGTCGGCGTCCCGCTTGAGGTTGGGCAGCATCGCAGAGTTGATCAGGTAGCGCTTCTTGAGGTTGGGCGCCAACAGTTTGGTCTTGGCGTCGTACATGGTCAGTGACCAGAACGCCTCGGCCGGTGGCAGTTGGTCCTTGGCAAAGTGCACGGTGTAGCTGTGGCGTGCGCCGTTGGCCGGTTTGCCTTCGCTGTCGACGAAGTAGCTCATGTAGATGGCTTCGTCGGTGGAGTTGCCGAAAATGCCCAGGTTGGCGCCGGCGTAGCGGTACAGGTAGTTGTTTTTCAGGCGGTCACGGCTGCCGAACAGGTCGCTGCTGGTGACTTGGTGAGTGTCGACCTTGTCTTTTTTGAACGCAGCGAACTCGGCCCGGCCATCGGCGATCCCGTCTTCCAGGGCTTTGCGCTGCTCAGCGGTCAGGTCCTTGACCTTGAAGGGCGCGCCCGGGGCGATGCCGATCTTGGCAAAGCGCGCCATCAGGTCTTTTTCGCTGTCCTGGGGCGCGGCAAAGGCCAGCATGAAGTTCAGGTAACGAAACAGCTGCGGGCCTTCGGTCATGGTCGCCATGGGTTTGGGCCATTCGATCTTCGCCACCTTGGCCGGCGCAGGCTGCTTCACGTAGGCGCTCAGCGGCTGCACTTTGTAGCCATTCTGGATCTGCTTGACCTTGTTCAGGTCCTTTTCATCGAACAACTGCGTGCGGTACAGGGCGTAGGCGATGTTGCTTTCGCTGTAGATCACGCGGTCGATGTCGACCGGTTGCTGGCCTTTCCAGTCCGGTCCCGCAATCATGTAGTGGCCGCCATTGTTGCCGGTGCTGCGGGTGCCCAGGTAGGCGATGTTCTGGGTATAGAGGTCGATCAACTGCACCGAGTAGTAACGGTTGTCTTCGACCTTGGGCAGGGTCAGCACCAACGGCTCTTTGCGCAGGTCCATCCACACAAAGGAGTAGGGCGTATCCGCGTTTGGAGTGACGAAGGCGGTGTCCCTGGGCGTGAACACTTGGGCGGTATTGCCGATATGGTTGAACGGTGCCTTGTAGTTGGCGCCGCCTTTGTCGACGGCCTGGGTGTAGAGCGTCTTGTACATTTCCACCACCGGGTAGCCATACAGGTAGGCTTCCTTGGCAATGGCCCGGGCTTCAGTCGGGGTCGCCGTGAAGTCGGCCCAGGCGCCGGTGCTCATGAGTATCGAGAGGCTCGCCAACAGCAGGCGCGTCGGTTTTCCAATCATGTTGTTGCGTCCTTCCTGAGTGCTTTATAGAGGGCGTGGGATCAAAGCCCAGAGTTTCCAGTTTTATTTACCGAACGTCACGTTAATCCCTGCAAACAACGTGAACTGAGGTAAACCATCGCCCTTGCGCGCTACTGTCCATTGCGGTTCGACAAAGGCATTGACGATATTGCTGCCGGCTTTCCAAGCCTTGCCGGCGCCCAGGCCGATGGGAATGTAGTGGGTGTCATTCTTCAAATCGAACGTCCAGGTGCCGGTGGAGCGCAAGTACCAGCCTTTGGGCAGGTTATGAATGATAAACGGCTGCAAGGTTGCGCTCTCTACGTGCGCGCGGTCGCGGTCACCCGCAAACGAACTCTGGTACTGCACCAGCGCGCCCAGCAGACCGCGAGGCGAGGCGTCGATGGCGATGGCCGCAAGCCCGGCCTGCCATTTACCGGTGCCCAGTTCATCGTGCTCGGCAGTCGGCGCGGTGATCTGTGGGCCGATGCCCAACTGCACGCCTTCGGTTTTAAGCAGGAAGATATCGAACAGATTCAGGTCACCGATGCCAGTGTTGTAGCCACGGTGTGGGTCGGGCCGGGTGCTGAGAGGCACGGTGGCGCGCAGCAACTGCGGCACGCCGATAAAATCCGAGGGGGCAATTGGCAGCGTGCCGCGCAGCAGCAGGTCGTTGGTATGGGCATGGGTGTCGTACAGGCGCGGGGTGTAATAGTCCTGCAGGTTGGCGCCCGGTGCGAGGTTGAGCGGGTTGTTGCTCTTGTTGGCCGTATCGGCGTTATCGGCCTGGGCAAAATCCCCAGGCACTAACAACACGGCCAACACTGTCGTCACTGCGTACGATGACTTGAACATACAACTTCCCCAATTCCCTGGAAACGACTCGCGAGAGTACCCATCAAGCCTCTCTGACTGTCCTTGCTCACTAAGTCGTGTAGGACATGTCGTTTGAAGCTAGCAGTAAAAATCAGACTCGCTAGCTGCCCGAAGGAATTAGTTTGTTCGTGTGGGGATGTTCACGGTTTTGCGCAGGCGTAAAGCGCCGGCGTCGGGCTCAAACGGCGGGCAACATCGATTTGACCTTGGCACGCAGTTGATCAATGGAGAACGGCTTGGCAATTACCTGCATACCTGGGGGTACTTCGATGTTGTCAGCATAGCCGCTGGCGAACAGGATCGGCAGGCTAGGACGCAGTTCGCGTGCTTTGGTCGCCAACTGCTTGCCGTTCATGTCGGGCAGGCCCACATCGGTCATCATCAGGTGGATGCGCTGAGTGGTATTTTTAACAATTTCAAGGGCCTCTTCGGCGTCGGCAGCCTCAAGCACCGAGAACTCCAACTCTTCGAGTACATCGACGATCAGCATGCGCACGATGGCGTCGTCTTCGACTACAAGGATAGTGGAGGGGGCAGCGGACATAGGGAAAATTCCTGAAAAATGGAAGGGCAGGTGTCTGGCGGTTGAAAGACCGTTCTCTAATGAGTCGCGGCCATCTCGGCAAGTTCCATCGCAGGGGCATTGTGAAGGGAATGGGGGTAAATGTCGCGTTGCATACAAGGCGGGGTGCTGAGCGGGCAATGCGTCAATGACACGCTGCAAGCGGGCCATTGACGCCAGGGGTCAAGCGTAAGTCAAAGTGTGGTGTTAAACAGGGCGTAGGGGTTGTTGTAGGGCACCGTCATAACAAAGTCTCCGGCGCTGAACTCGCTGATGTTGTACTCCGGCACACCTTTGGTAATAGCAACTGGATCAAGCGTGCCCGCTGTTTTCCCGCTGTTCAAGGAGACTTCCAAGCCTTTTCGCATTGAGGCTTCGTTGGGAAAGGTTGCAAGACCGAAGTTTGGATTAAAGAAAAACCATTCCTTCTGGTTGTTTTTATCGAGGGTGACGCCCGCCAGAAGTCCATGGTTCTGAGTGCTGATCTTCAGGAGCGTAGGAGGGCTTGCAGTACTTAATCGCGCAGCAATGTTGGTATACGGCACTTGGCTGACGCGTTGAATACCGTGAAACTGTTCGCGGAGCACCTGATGCATTTCGTTCAGCTCTTTGCGAAAGGCCTGAACCTTGGTGTCGTTAGCATTCCTGGCGGCTTTGAAAAAGTTATTGATGAACGCGTCCCTACTGTCGTTTAGAATGGCCAGCGCCATAGTATTCACCAGGGCTGCACACTCACCATTGGACGCCAGGTCAGTTTGGCTGAGGTAGAAGTTCTGCGGCATGATGTAGGCCTTGCCACCTTCGGCCAGTACTTCCGCTTCAAACGTCTTGAAGCTGTCAAGACTCTGGATCGCCATGCGCTTTTCTATCTCTTTGGCCAATGTGCCGATTGCTTCGGGATTCCCAGCCTTGCTGACGGCCAGGCTTTTTATCTCCGAGACCCTCATGCTCGAGTGATAGCCTGGGATATTGTCTATAACCCCGGAAAGACCTCGAGCGTAAGCAGCGGGATTGCTTTGTTGCGCTGCCTGTAAGGCTTGCCTGAACTGATCGCCGGTCGCCGTTGGTACGGGAGCGACATAAGTGGCCAGCCAATCTATGAAGTTGTTGTTTATTTCACCGTTAGCCGCGACGGTTGCAGGTTTGAAGTCGGTCAGCCCTGTACCATACGGTTGTTGCGTGACAGGGTTATAGCTATACCACTTGCCCTTTTGAAACACCGCGGCCCCTTCAGCAGTCCGCCCTGCAAGTTTGAAAGTACCCGTCGCCACTATGCCGTGGCTTTTACTTGCGGTCTTGAGCGCGCTGATAGCTTCTGCACCTTTGGACAACAGGTAGTTGCCGCCTTTACCTAATAGCTTGATGCCTCCAACCGCCAAATCACCCAAGCCACTCACGGGGTTGAGCACGCCGAGCGTCGCGGCGCCGATAATCCGCACGGACTTTAACCCCTTGGCGCCTGCGGAAAGAGCAGAGCCGCCAACCTTGATCAGTTTTCCGGCGGTGGCGGCACCGGCACTCAGGAATCCGAAGATATCCAGTGTCAGGTCGAATATTCCATCGCCATAGTTGCCTTTCTGAAAGTTGATGACAGCTGACCTGAACGGAATCAGATTTAACAAAAAATCACTGAGTGGTTTTGGCCCACCCTGCAATTTATCCAGGGTAGTCTGGCCGCGCGCCTGTTCTTTTATCGCGGGGTCGTCAAGTTCAAGGTGTTCGGCAAACACTGTGCCTATGCGATAGGAACGCCCGCTATTGAAGCTATCCAAGGGGCCGTCATTTACCGGTTGCTGCAGGCTGAGACTACTGCCGGCACTCCCGAGGTTGACCTGATTGACGGTAAATACCCTGTTAGCATTCCTGGGCTTGGGTTCCGTGATCCTGGACAGCGGCGCCCCTTCAATCGTGCCGCGGTTGAGGTCGATTTCGTAAGTAGTTATCTGGCCCTCTAACTCAACCTTGACCAACAGTTGCGGTTCATTTTTATCCGGCGTGCTGCCCCAAAAGCCGGTTGACAGCCTGGATGAACCTTCATAAAAAAACTCGAGCTTTCCGAATTGGAATTTTTTTCGGTCCTCCAAGGGAAGTTGGGAGATCATGTGCTGAACGGTTGTAGCGACCGCATCCTTTTTTTCAACGATTGCGCGTGCAAATTGCTGATCGAACGCCTCCCGGACGCCAAAACTTGGGTTACTGTTCAAGGTTTCCAATGGGACACGCGGGTCAGTTGACATAAAGGGGCGCGGATTCGGCATGTCCATCATCGCGATGTCCAATAGCGAATGCATGCCGCCCAGCCCGACTTGACCAGGCTCCCCGCGATACTGGTCTGTACCGAGCACCTTCAGGTCGAAAAGCTCTCCGAGGTCGCCAAATCGCTCGATGAGCTTGGCCCGCGCAATACCTTCTCGCGTGGGTAATGCTTGGTCCAATGCCTGGCTGGCAACCAGCCGCTTGCTTACCTGTCTGTTGAATTCATCCTTGAGGGTATTGAGTTGTTCGGGGCTATAGCTGTCATCTGCATTTGTGACGAATACACCGTTGGCAACTCCCCAATCCACCAGTGCGCGGGCCTGAGCGTGCGCATTCGCAGCCGATGGTGCACATTTTTGGGCATCGCACATGACCTCAGCAAAGGTCATATTGGCAACGGTACCTGGTCGTTCGGCTTCGATAGCCGCGGCCGCAACCGTCAGGTTGAACCACGCCACGCTGCCGATCTTTACACTGTCGGGAACATCTTTAATCAGAAACTGCGGCGCTACCCTGGACAGCAACAGATGGGTAGCGAGTTTGACCGTGCTGGAATTGGCGCGACCATTTTTTTCAAGATGACGGCTCAAACACGGCACAATCTCCGAGGGTGGCTGCCCCCAGTGATCCTGGGCATGCAGAGGCCATTCGGCGATTTTGTTGCGCTCAGGTGACCTGAGTGACTCGGGGTCGAGCCCCAGGTGAATCGCTGCTAATACGTAGTCATAAAGGCTGGTGTCCGTGGCTGCGCCCTGCAGGTGGGCCTGCAAAGCCTGGCCGAGTGCTAGCGCCTTGGGTGAGTCGAGCAGCTTTTGTATCGCCACGGTCGGGTCTTGCAAGTCGCTTTGGCTGACCGAACTGCCGCTGAGCAAATAGGTCAGGACGCCGTTGCCATAGGGTGGCAACGGCAAACCTGGCAACCCAGTTGTGTCGGATTTGAGGAAGCTGCGAATGCTGTGTTGATCCGCCTGCGCCATGGGAATTGGCCAGGTGAGGGCGCCACCGAAATCACCCAGGGGATGCTGCGAGGCCTTTTGCTCCAACTTCTGCACGAGTGCCGCCACTTCATCGACAGTCCGCGGCAGCTCAAAGCCCAAATGCGTGATAACTGCCGCCAAGGTTTGCGCTGCGGGCTGCACGTGGGCGTACGCCGAATCTTTATGGGCCGTCAGACGACAATTGTTCAGCCCGAATGAGACATTGTCCGGGGTAACGGGCTTGCCATACGTGCGGGTATCTAGGCCCCGCAGTTGGTCGGCCAGGTTGCGCAGGTTTCGCTGGTCTGCCAGCAGTGTGCGCAAGGTGGCGGGAGTAGGTGTTTGAACCGAGCGTGGGGAATCCAAGGCGGTAGCCGTGGAAGTGTTTAAGGCGGCTTTCGCAACAGGTGCGGGAGCTTCGACGACAAAAGCGCTGGGGTTGTCTGCCAGTGTACGGGTAGGGGCGGTTATACTCATTTGGGTTACCTAGGCGGGTCAAAAAAGACGCCCTCCAAAAGATCTTCCGTGTTCCTGAGGCGCCGTCCTGAGTGCCGGAAACCTTCATCGACGTTCCGCCGCATCTGTATGCATGTGTGTAAGTGGCCTGATGAAACTTGCCCGAATTGGCGCGAAACTCACTCCCGGCCCGTAGGCAAGCGCTTCAAACCAACGCACAAAACATAGCCTTACCCCCTGATATTCGGGCAAACTCCCCCTTTTTCCGCACTTGGCCAAGGCATGCCCATGACTCCCGCGTCGTCCGTCGATGAAAAGAGCTTCCGTACCCTGCTGAGCCGAAACGTGGCGTTGCCGTTGGGCGTTGGCGTACTCAGCGCGGTGTTTTTCGTCTGCCTGATCACTTATTTGTTGTCGGTGATTCAGTGGGTGGAGCACACCGACCGGGTCATCAATAACCTCAATGAGTCGTCCAAGCTGACGGTGGACCTGGAAACCGGCTTGCGCGGCTTCCTGATCACCGGCGACGAGCATTTCCTCGACCCTTACGAAGTGGCCAAGCCGCGGATCATTGGTGATTTGCGCAACCTGCAGGAGCTGGTGGCGGACAATCCGCAGCAGGTTGATCGCCTCAAGCGCCTGGAGTCGATGCAGTACGAGTGGAACAAGTACGCCCAGTCGATGATCGACTTGCAGCGCAGCAGCGGTGACTACCGTGCGGCGGTGAAGGCCGGCCGGGGCAAGAGCTTGACCGACGCGATTCGCAACGAATACGCGGATGCGGTGGCGATGGAGCAAGCGTTCCGCGTATCGCGCAATGCCGACGTGACCCGCACAACGATTATCAGTGTGACCTTGTACCTGGCCTTTGTGCTTGGGTTGAGCGGTTTTCTGGCTTATATAGGCAGAAAAAATTTAATCGCACTTTCAAATAGTTACAGTGCAAACCTCGCGTCACAACAGAAGATCGCGCGGCGCCTGGAACAACAGGCCTGGCTGCGTAACGGCCAGACCGAATTGGCCGAACAGGTGCTCGGCCAACTGACCCTGAACATGCTCGGGCGCAATATCCTGCAGTTCTTTGCCCAATACATGGGCTCGGCGGTCGCGGCGTTATACGTGCGCGAAGAGCACGGCGGCCTCAAGCGTGTGGCCACCTACGGTTTCTCCCGTGAGCAGGAGCAAAAAGAGCAGGCGATCTACAGCGACGAGGGCATCGTCGGGCAGGCCGCCCAGCTTGATCGCCTGATTCGTCTGGACGATGTGCCGGTGGATTACTTCAAGGTCAGTTCCGGCCTGGGCGAAGGTTCGACCCGCAGCGTGCTGGTGGTACCGACCAGCGACGATGATCGCGTCAACGGCGTGATCGAACTCGGCTTCCTGCGCCCGTTGGATGAGCGTGACGTCGAGCTGTTGGAGCTGATTGCCGGCAATATCGGCACTTCCATCGAAGCCGCCCGCTATCGCCAGCGCCTGCAGGAAGTGCTGGCCGAAACCCAGCAGCTCAACGAAGAGCTGCAAGTGCAGCAGGAAGAACTCAAGACCGCCAACGAAGAGCTCGAAGAGCAGTCGCGTATCCTCAAGGAGTCCCAGGCCCACCTGGAAACCCAGCAGGCGGAGCTTGAGCAAACCAACGAGCAACTGGCCGAGCAGACCCAGACCCTGGCCGAACAGCGCGACGCCATGGACCGCAAGAACGTTCAGCTGAACCAGGCCCAGCTGGAGCTGGAAGACCGCGCCGATGAGCTGCAGCGCTCCAGCAAGTACAAGTCCGAATTCCTCGCCAACATGTCCCATGAGCTGCGCACGCCGCTCAACAGCTCGTTGATCCTGGCCAAGTTGCTGGCCGAGAACCCCCAGGAAAACCTCAGCGCCGAACAGGTCAAGTTTGCCGAGTCGATCTATTCGGCGGGCAATGACCTGCTGAACCTGATCAACGACATCCTGGATATTTCCAAGGTCGAAGCCGGCAAGCTGGAGATGCGCCCGGAAAACTCCAGCGTGGCACGCCTGGTCGATGGCCTGCGCGGGATGTTCGAGCCGCTGGCGGCTGACCGCAAGCTGGGCTTCCAGGTGGACATTCAAGCGGATGCGCCGCCGATGCTGTTCACCGACCGCCAGCGCCTGGAGCAGATCCTCAAGAACCTGCTGTCCAACGCGGTCAAGTTCACCGAGGCCGGTGATGTCAGCCTGTCGGTTTCCCGTGCGCCAGGCGAGGGCGTAGCCTTTACCGTGCGCGATTCGGGCATTGGCATCGCGCCGGACCAGCAGGAAAGCATCTTCGAAGCCTTCCGCCAGGCCGATGGCACCACCAACCGCCGTTACGGCGGCACGGGCCTGGGCCTGTCGATCTCCCGTGACCTGGCGACCTTGCTCGGCGGCTACATCAGCGTGACCAGCGAGCCGGGCAAGGGCAGCGTGTTCACCCTGGTGCTGCCGGAGCAGTATGTAGAACGTGAGGAGGGCGCCGCGCCAGTCGAGGCGCCACGCCAAGTGGTGGCGGCGCCTGCACCCAAGCCGATAGCGGTCTCGCCGTTGCCGGTGGCCGATGCCAAACAGATCCCGCGCTTTGCCGATGACCGTGACAAGGCGCCGTTCGCCACCCGCTGCATCCTGGTGGTGGAAGATGAACCCAATTTTGCCCGCATCCTCTTCGACCTCGCCCACGAACTGGGCTACCACTGCCTGGTCGCCCACGGCGCAGACGAAGGCTATAGCCTGGCCGAGGAGTACATCCCGGACGCGATCCTGCTGGACATGCGCCTGCCTGACCACTCCGGGCTGACCGTGCTGCAACGCCTCAAGGAACACGCCAATACCCGTCACATTCCGGTGCATGTGATCTCCGTCGAAGACCGCGTCGAAGCGGCCATGCACATGGGCGCCATCGGTTATGCGGTGAAGCCGACCACCCGCGAAGAGCTCAAGGACGTGTTTGCGCGCCTGGAGGCCAAGCTGACCCAAAAGGTCAAGCGCGTGCTGCTGGTGGAAGACGATGACCTGCAGCGCGACAGCATTGCCCGCCTGATCGGCGACGATGACATCGAAATCACCGACGTCGGCTACGCCCAGGCCGCGCTGGACCTGCTGCGTACCAACATCTACGACTGCATGATCATCGACTTGAAGTTGCCGGACATGCTCGGCAATGAGCTGCTCAAGCGCATGGCCACCGAGGATATCTGCTCGTTCCCGCCGGTGATCGTCTACACCGGGCGCAACCTGACCCGCGACGAAGAGGCCGAGCTGCGCAAGTACTCGCGCTCGATCATCATCAAAGGCGCGCGCTCACCTGAACGCTTGCTGGACGAAGTGACACTGTTTCTGCACAAAGTCGAATCCCAGCTGTCCCATGACCGCCAGAAGATGCTCAAGACCGCCCGCAGCCGCGACAAGGTCTTCGAGGGGCGCAAGATCCTGTTGGTGGACGACGATGTGCGCAACATCTTCGCCCTGACCAGCGCCCTGGAGCACAAAGGCGCCGTGGTGGTGATCGGCCGTAACGGCCGTGAAGCCATCGACAAACTCAATGAAGTCGACGATATCGATCTGGTGCTGATGGACGTGATGATGCCGGAGATGGACGGCTATGAAGCGACAGCCTTGATCCGCCAGGACCCGCGCTGGAAGAAACTGCCGATTATTGCGGTGACGGCCAAGGCCATGAAGGACGATCAGGAACGCTGCCTGGCGGCGGGCTCCAATGATTACCTGGCCAAGCCAATCGATCTGGACCGGCTGTTCTCGCTGATTCGCGTTTGGCTACCGAAGATGGAACGCATTTAAGTGGAGCGAAGTTTTTTGGATAAAAGCAGCGATATTGAGCTGCGCCTGCTGATCGAGGCGATTTACCTCAAGTACAGCTATGACTTTCGCGACTATTCCGGTGCGTCGGTCAAACGGCGTGTGGCGCATGCCTTGCGCCAGTTCGACTGCGCCACCATTTCGGCGTTGCAGGAACGTGTGCTGCACGACCCGTCGGCGTTTATGCAGCTATTGCAATTTCTGACAATCCCGGTGAGCGAGATGTTTCGCGACCCGTCGCACTTTCTGGCGATCCGCCGGGAAGTGGTGCCGCTGCTCAAGACCTACCCATCGATCAAAATCTGGATTGCCGGCTGCAGCACGGGCGAGGAGGTGTACTCCATGGCCATCCTGCTGCGTGAGGAGGGCTTGCTTGAGCGCACTATCATCTACGCCACGGACATCAACCCGGCGTCCCTGGACAAAGCCAAGCAAGGGATTTTCTCCCTGGAGAACGTGCGTGCGTACACCGCCAATTATCAGCAGGCCGGTGGCCAACGTTCATTTGCCGACTACTACACAGCGGCTTACGATTACGCGATCTTCGACAAGACCTTGCGTGAGAACGTGACGTTTGCCGACCATAGCCTGGCAACGGACAGCGTATTCTCAGAAACTCAATTAATTTCATGTCGTAATGTATTGATTTACTTCAATAAAAAACTTCAGGATCGAGCGTTTGGGTTGTTTCATGAGTCGCTGTGTCATCGCGGCTTCCTGGTGCTTGGCAGTAAGGAAACCCTGGATTTTTCCGCCTACAGCAAGCAATTCGAACCCTTGGTCAAACAGGAACGGATCTACCGAAAATCATGAGTAGCGCCGCAACACACCCGCCGCGCGGGATTGAAGCCATCGTCGTCGGCGCCTCCGCCGGCGGCGTTGAGGCGTTGCTGAGTATTTTTGGCGGGTTGCCGGACACATTCGGTTTGCCGATCATTGCGGTATTGCACCTGCCGGACGAGCGCCGCAGCCAATTGGCCGAAGTCTTTGCGCGGCGCTTGAGCATTCCGGTGCATGAAGCGCGCGACAAGGAAATGATTGCGCCAGGCACCCTGTACTTTGCCGGCCCCGGTTATCACCTGTCGGTGGAAAACGATCGCAGCCTGTCGATGAGCCAGGAAGACCGCGTGCACCATTCCCGGCCCGCCATCGATTACCTGTTCGCCTCGGCTGCCGATGCCTATGGCAAGGGCCTGCTGGCGATCCTGCTGACCGGCGCCAACCAGGACGGCGCGCGTGGCCTTGCCCATGTCAAGCAATCGGGTGGCACCACCGTCGTCCAAGACCCCTCAGAAGCACGCATTGCCGTGATGCCCCTGGCGGCGCTGGCCTTGCACACACCTGATCATATTCTCACCTTGAGCCAGATTGGCTCACTGCTGGCTTCCCTGGAATCTTCCCCATGTTAAGTACTGTCCAGGCCAAACTGCTGATCGTCGACGATCTGCCGGAAAACCTGCTGGCCCTCGAAGCGCTGATCAAGCGCGAGGATCGCCAGGTCTTCAAGGCATTGAGCGCCGACGAGGCCTTGTCACTGTTGCTGGAGCATGAGTTCGCCATGGCGATTCTCGATGTGCAGATGCCCGGCATGAACGGTTTCGAGCTGGCCGAACTGATGCGCGGCACCGAAAAGACCAAGAACATCCCGATTGTGTTCGTCAGCGCCGCCGGCCGCGAACTCAACTACGCCTTCAAAGGCTATGAGAGCGGCGCGGTGGATTTCTTGCACAAGCCGCTGGATATCCACGCGGTGAAGAGCAAGGTCAATGTGTTCGTCGACCTGTACCGCCAGAGCAAGGCCATGAAACAGCAGGTCGAAGCCCTGGAGCGCAGCCGCCGCGAGCAGGAGCTGCTGCTGACGCGCCTGCAGGCCACCCAGGCCGAGCTTGAGCAGGCCGTGCGCATGCGTGACGACTTCATGTCGATCGTCGCCCACGAAGTGCGTACACCGCTTAACGGACTGATTTTGGAGACCCAGCTGCGCAAGATGCACCTGGCACGGGATAACGCCGCCGCGTTTACGCTGGACAAGATGCACGCCATGGTCGACCGCGATGAGCGCCAGATCCAGAGCCTGATCCGCCTGATCGAAGACATGCTCGACGTGTCGCGCATTCGCACCGGCAAACTGTCGATCCGTCCGGCGCGCTTTGACTTGGCGCAGCTGGTGCGCAACATGGTGCAAAACTTCGCCCCGCAAGTGGCATCCGCCGGCTCAACCATGCACCTGGTGGCCGATGAACCGGTGGAGGGCAACTGGGATGAGTTCCGCATTGAGCAAGTGGTCACTAACCTGCTGACCAACGCTTTGCGTTATGGGGCCAAAAGCCCGGTGGATGTGCGGGTGTACACCGAACACGGTGAGGCACGGGTCGAGGTGCGCGACCGTGGCATTGGCATCAGCGCAGACAACCAGAAGCGTATTTTTCAGCAATTCGAACGTGTTTCGGCCAGCCATGTCGCAGCAGGCCTGGGCCTGGGCTTGTTTATTTCCGAGCAGATCGTGACCGCCCATGGCGGCACCATCGAGGTCGAAAGCCAGATAGGCGAGGGTGCGTTGTTCAGGGTGTGCCTGCCGCTTGGCGAGCCGCAATGAAATCAATCGTCACCTCGACGCAACCTCTGCGTGACCCCATGGTCGTACTTGCAGCAACTGACCGGACAAAGGCTTCCCATGAGTGAAGATGCACAAGATGTCGTACTGATCGTCGAAGACGACGAATCCATTATGTTCGTGCTCGGCGAATACCTGGCAGGCCTGGGCTACCGGGTGCTGAAGGCGATCGATGGGGAGCAGGCCTTCGAGATTCTCGCCACCAAGCCGCACCTGGACCTGATGGTGACGGATTACCGCCTGCCGGGCGGGATTTCCGGGGTGCAGATCGCTGAGCCTGCGATCAAGCTGCGACCTGAATTGAAAGTGATCTTTATCAGCGGTTACCCGCAGGAAATACTCGACTGCAACAGCCCGATCACGCGCAATGCGCCGATCCTGGCCAAGCCGTTTGATCTGGATACCTTGCAAGAGCATATCCAGCGCCTGTTGGCCTGAAGCACCAGGGCTGCCTCGCGCAGCCCTATTGCTTGATCATCTCGCGCACCTTGGCCGTCAGCAGGTCGAAGGTGAACGGCTTGGTGATCAGCTGCATCCCCGGGTCCAGGAACCCGCCGCGCACCGCCGCGTGCTCAGCGTAGCCAGTGATAAACAATACCTTCAGTTCCGGGCGCAATTGCCGGCCGATTTCTGCCAGTTGCCGCCCGTTCATGCCGGGCAAGCCCACATCACTGATCAACAAGTCAATGCGCTGATCTGACTCGATAATCGGCACAGCTGTGTTGGCATCACCCGCCTCGACAAAGGCATAGCCCAACTCCTTGAGCACCACGCTGACCAGTACGCGCACGGCCGGATCATCCTCGACAATCAAGACGGTCTCGCCTGCATTGGCGAACGGCAGCAGTGCCGGGTTGACGGCAACGTCCGCGATGCGTTCACCCATAAAACGCGGCAGGAACAGGCTGACAGTGGTGCCCTTGCCAACCTCACTGTGGATGGTCACATGCCCATGGGATTGCCGGGCAAAGCCGTAGATCATCGACAGGCCCAGGCCGGTGCCCTGGCCGATCGGCTTAGTGGTGAAGAACGGGTCGAAGACACGGCCCAGCAAGCTTTCCGGAATACCGCAGCCGGTGTCACTGACGCTCAGCTCCACGTAATCGCCGGGCAGCAAGGTGCCATAGGCGGTGGTGAACACGTTGTCCAGGTGGCGATTGGTGGTCTCCACGGTGAGGCTGCCACCCGTGGGCATGGCATCGCGCGCGTTGATCACCAGGTTGAGCAGGGCGCTCTCCAGCTGATTGGGGTCGGCCTCGGCGGTCCACAGTTCATCGGTGAGGCGCATGTCCAAGGCAATGCTTTCGTTGATACTGCGTTGCAACAGTTCGCCCATGGAGCTGACCAGCTGGTTGATCTCTACGGGCTTGGAGTCCAGCGACTGGCGGCGTGAGAAGGCAAGCAGTCGATGAGTCAGGCCGGCGGCGCGGTTGGCCGACGTCACACCCAGGTCAATCAGGCTGTCCAGATCGTCCAGTTTTCCACGGGCAACCCGCCTGCGCAGCAGCTCCAGGCTGCCGATAATGCCGGTAAGCATGTTGTTGAAGTCGTGAGCGATACCGCCGGTCAACTGGCCGACAGCCTCCATTTTCTGTGACTGGCGCAGGGCTTCTTCGTTATTGCGCAGTTGCGCCGTGCGTTCTTCGACCTGCTGCTCAAGGGTCTCCAGGGTGCTTTGCAGGCGCCGTTCGCTCTCGCTCAAATCAACCAGGCGGTCACGGGCCTCGTATTGGCGGCGTCGCCCACGCAGCGCGGCGCTCACCAGGCTGATCAAGGTCACCGGATGGAAAGGGCGTTCCAGGAATGTCACGTTGCCCAGCAGGCCGCTGAGGTGGGATGAGCCGTTCTGTTCACTGCCGCCATGGTGGGTCATCAGCACGATGGGCAAGTCGGACCAGGCCGGCTGCTCGTGCAGGTAGTGCAACAGAGGTTCCATATCCACACCGCGCAGGGCTTCGGCGGCAATCACCAACATGCCGGCGCCTTGCTCAAGTGCTTGGCAGAGTTCAGTCAGGTTAGCGGCAACCATGCCGGTGTAGCCGGCTTCATTAAGCATCATCAGCGCCAGGGAGCCGTCACGGCCCAATGGCGCGAGGATGATTGCGCGCTCGGAGACGGGAGTAAGGCCGGTCACACGCCCTCTTCCTTGAGCAGTGGGGAACCGGCGCCCATATACGTTGGGATACCGCGTAGCACGCCCTGGAAGTTGTCCAGAGGCTCGCCCACCGTCAGGCCATTGCTGGCGATGCGGTATTCGCGAATGGTCGATTCGTGGGTGCCTGTGCGTTTCTTGATGATCGAGATGGCTCGGCGCACCTTGCCGAGAGCTTCGAAGTAACGCAACAGGATCACGGTGTCGGCCAGGTAGGTAATGTCGACGGGAGCCTGCATGTCACCTACGAGCCCATGTTGAGCCACCGTCATGAACGTCGCCGCGCCGCGACGGTTCAGGTACAGCAACAGCTCGTGCATGTGCAGGATCAGCGCATTTTCTTCAGGCATCGCCGCCTGGTAGCCGTTGATACTGTCGATCACCACGGTTTTGATCCCGCGCTCATCGACACAGCGCCGCACGCGGTGGGAGAACTCGCCGGGTGACAACTCGGCAGCGTCGACTTGTTCGATCAGCAGGTTGCCGGTGTCTTGCAGCGCAGCGAGGTCGATGCCCATGTTTTTCATGCGCTCGAACAACAGGCCCAGCTCTTCATCGAAAATGAACAGTGCGGCTTTTTCGCCACGGGCGACAGCGGCGGCGGCAAAGATCATCGAGATCAATGATTTGCCGGTACCGGCCGGGCCGAGGATAAGCGTGCTGGAGCCGGTTTCGACGCCGCCGCCCATCAAGGCGTCCATTGCACGGATGCCGCTGCTCAAGGTCTGGCGCACGTAACCGCCACGGTGCTCGGCGGCTACCAGGCGCGGGAACACATGGATGCCGTCTGCCATGATGGTGAAGTCGTGAAAGCCACCACGGTATTTCTGTCCACGGTATTTCACCACGCGGATGCGGCGGCGTTCGGCGCCGTAGCTGGGCGTCAGTTCTTCCAGGCGAATCACGCCGTGGGCCACGCTGTGTACAGTTTTATCCAGGGATTCGGTGGTCAGGTCGTCAAGCAGCAGGACGGTGGCGTCGTAGCGCACAAAGTAATGTTTGATCGCCAGGATCTGGCGGCGATAGCGCAGCGAGCTTTGCGCCAGCAGGCGGATTTCCGAAAGGCTGTCGATTACCACGCGGGTTGGCTTGACCCGTTCCACCACTTCAAAAATCTGCCGGGTGGCTTCACCCAGTTCCAGGTCGGAGGAGTACAGAAGGCTTTGCTGGTGATTGGCGTCGAGCAGGCTTTCTGGTGGGGTCAATTCGAAGATGTGAATATTGTCGTCCAGGTCCCAGCCGTGGGACTTGGCGCCCTGGCGCAACTCGCGTTCGGTTTCTGACAGGGTGATGTACAAGGATCGCTCACCGTTTTTCGCGCCGGCTTGCAGGAAGTGCAGCGCTACGGTGGTTTTCCCGGTGCCAGGTTCGCCTTCCAGCAGGAACAGGTGGCTGCGTGATAGCCCTCCGGAAAGAATGTCGTCAAGACCTTCGATGCCGGTGGCCGCCTTTTCACTGAACAGCTCTTTGGATGTAGACAAGAAGTGCCCTCGGGTCACGTACAAGTAAGGGGAGGCGCGTCACCTTGGGCGCGCCATATTTACTTGACCGTAGCGGTTTGTGGCGGTTCAACCTGTCGTATAAATCGTAGTGAATTCGCGGCCAGTTCCCACAGAAGAGCAGAGCTGCATGGGGTGTACTTGGCTAAAGCCCCTGCTGCAACGCCGGATCATCCGGATTCTGCTGCTCCAACTGAGCCAGTAACACCTGCACATTCTGCAACTGCCCGGTTTCTTTCCAATAGCTGACCAGCAACACACGCGCCTTGCGATTAGCCGGATGCCGCTGGACGATTTCCTCCAACTGACGCTGGGCCGCGTCCACTTCTTCCTGGGCATGCAACGTAGTGGCGAGGTCGAAGCGGTAATCCTGATTGTCCGGCTCAAGCTCTACGGCCTTGGACAGCCCAAGCAGCGCGTACGGCCGCTCCCCATGGTGCAACAGCCACATGCCCAGGGCGTGTTGCAGGTAGGCCGACTCTGGATGCGCCGCCAACTGCCGCGCCAGCAACTGGCGGGACTCGTCGGTCTTGCCCTGTTTATCGAGCAATTCGATCTGCGCCACCACGGCTTGCAGGTTGTCCGGCTGCAGGCGCATGGCCTGCTCCAGCGCATGTTGCGCGTCCGGCAGCAGGGCGCTGTGGATATACAAGCGCGCCAGCTGAATCCAGCCCTCGGCGGTTTCCGGTTCAGCCTTGAGCTTTTTCACAAACTCATCGAGCACTTGCTGCAAAGGCCCGAAATACAGGCCCAGGGTATCCGGCGACAGGCCGAGCAAGGCATTGGCGGCAGCAAAGCGTACCTCTTGTTCTGGGTCATCCAGCGCCGGGCCAAGCAGCAAAGTGCGTTGGCCGCTGGGCACCAGCCCGACAATGCTGTGAATCGCCGCCTCGCGAACTAACGGCGACTCATCCGCCAGGTCTTTATCCGCCAGCTTCAGCGCTTGGGGGCTCGGGTAATTGGGCAGTTCGGCGTGCAATGCGGCGCGACGTTCCGGCGACAAGTCTGGTCGACCGAGCTGTTGATACAGCACACGGGCGGCGCCTGGTTCACCGTTGCGCGCCTGTTTCAGCGCCTTGGCATAACCATGGGCAATCGCCGACGGCACGGCCACCGGGGTGGAGCGGGAGAAATACCAAGTGACCAGGACAAGCAACAACAGGGCGCACAGGCCGATGATGGAGTAACGGCGTGACTTTGACATGCAGGCGTCCAAAAGCTGGGGGCAGCTATCGCAAAGCCTCAAGCTTCGGCCAGACCACGACGAGTGTCAAACCCGCATCAGTCCAGCACGTATTCGACCGGTTCCAGGGCAGACGGCAGGTCGCTTTCACCCAGGGCTGCAAGGATTTCGCGCTCCAGTGTGCGCACGATGGCGTTGCAGGGCAGATCGTTCTCGTCAAAACCGAACGGGTCTTCCAGATCATCACCGATTTCATCCAAACCGAAGAACGTGTAGCTGACGATGGCGGTGAACACCGGCGTCAACCAGCCCAGCGGCTCGGCCATGGCGAATGGCAAAAGAATGCAGAACAGGTAAATGGTGCGGTGCAGCAGCAAGGTGTAAGGGAAGGGCAGTGGCGTGGTTTTGATCCGCTCGCAGGACGCCTGTACCAGGCTGAGGCTGACCAACCGGGTTTCCAGCTGGGTGTAGCGCCATTCACTGATCACGCCCTGTTCGGCCAGCTGCGAAAACCGCGCGCCCAGTTGTTGCAGCACGTGGTCGGGAAGATTGGGATGCGCCCGGTCAACCGCTATCCAGGGTGTGATAACGCGGGCTTCATCTTCACGGCGCAGGTGCGCGACCAGGCCGTGGGCAAACCCGCACAATCCACGCAACAGGCTGGCGCGCTCGGGTGAGTCGCCCAGCACTTGGGTTTCGCGAATCAGCGAGCGCACCTCGATGATCATCTGCCCCAGTTGCTTGCGGCCTTCCCACCAACGGTCATAGCAGGCGTTGTTGCGAAAGCTCATGAAGATCGACAACGACAGCCCGAGCAAGGTGAACGGTGTGGCATTGACCTTGGAGAAGTAGGCCGGGTGCAGGGTCTCCACCAGCACGATCACCGAGGCCAGCAGTGTGACCAACAGGCTGCGCAAGGCGATGCGCTTGGCAATCGAGCCTTTCAACGAAAACAGGATACCCACGAGGTTGGGTTTAGGGCGGACGATCATCGGCAGACGGCTTCTTTGGTGGCGCAGGCCTAAAGATTAGGAGTTCGCACCCGCAGCGTCCAATCACTGCGGCTGACCGGCTGATAAGCCGGATCAATGATTGGCCAAACCAGTCAGCCAAGTTGAAGGCTTTGACCATTGCCGCCACAGCGCTCTAGAGCGACTATTTCAGCGATTCTCGTCGTGAAAAATGTCCTGAAAATAAAAACACACAAGGATTTGGAACCATGCGTGAGTATTTGGCTGCCACCACTGCGTTCGATTACCAGCACACCGTCAACGCCGCCTTGTCCGGCAACCTGCAAGCCCTGAATGCCTGTGTGGAGTGTTGCGACCGCCATGCGCTGCCGGGGCGCATCGCGTTGTTTTGGGAAGGCAAGGACGGGCGCAGCGCCACCGTGACCTTTACCCAATTGCAGGACCAGGCCGCGCGTTTCGCCAATTTCCTCCTGGCCCAGGGCGTGCAACGCGGTGACAAGGTGGCGGGCCTGCTGCCGCGCACGGCAGAGTTATTGGTAGTGGTGTTCGCCACGTGGCGTATCGGCGCGGTTTACCAGCCGCTGTTTACCGCCTTCGGGCCCAAGGCCATCGAGCATCGGCTGAACAGCTCCGGCGCCGTACTGGTGGTCACGGATGCGGTCAACCGCCCCAAGCTCGCAGACGTGGAAGGCTGCCCGACCATCGTCACGGTGGCCGGGGACAAGGGCGAAGGCATCGTGCGCGGCGACTATAGTTTCTGGGCTGAACTGCCGAATTATTCAAACACCTGCGAGCCGGTGCTGCTGGGCGCAGAAGACCCGTTCCTGCTGATGTTCACCTCGGGCACCACCGGCCCATCAAAAGCGCTGTCGGTGCCGCTCAAGGCCATCGTTGCGTTCCAGAGCTACACCCGCGACGCGGTGGACTTGCGCCCTGAAGATGCCTTTTGGAATGTCGCCGACCCGGGCTGGGCCTATGGCATCTATTTCGGCGTGACCGGGCCGCTGTCCATGGGCCACCCGATTACCTTCTACGATGGGCCCTTCACCCTGGAAAGCACCTGCCGGGTCATCAATAAGTACGGAATTACCAACCTCACCGGTTCGCCGACCGCTTACCGCCTGCTGATCGCTGGTGGCGAGCAGTTCGCGCGCGCCATCAAGGGCAAGCTGCGTATCGTCAGCAGCGCCGGCGAGCCGCTGAACCCGGAAGTGATCCGCTGGTTCGGCGATAACCTGGGCGTGGTCATTCATGACCATTACGGCCAGACCGAACTGGGCATGGTGCTGTGCAACCACCACGGCCTGGCGCACCCCGTGCACGTTGGCTCGGCGGGCTTTGCTTCACCGGGCCACCGCATTGTGGTGCTCGATGATGAGTACCAGGAACTGCCGGCGGGCCAGCCGGGCATTCTCGCCATTGACCGTGACCAGTCGCCGATGTGCTGGTTTGCCGGCTACGACGGCGTCAAGACCAAGGCATTTGTCGGCAAGTATTACCTCAGTGGCGACACCGTGGAGCTGAACCCTGATGGCAGCATCAGCTTTGTCGGGCGCAGTGACGATGTGATCACCACGTCCGGCTACCGTGTAGGGCCATTCGACATCGAAAGCGCACTGGTCGAACACCCGGCCGTGGTCGAAGCCGCCGTCGTCGGCAAGCCGTGCCCGGAGCGCACCGAACTGGTCAAAGCCTTTGTAGTGATCAACGAGCAGTACCGCGCCACGCCGGAACTGGCCGAGGAACTGCGACTGCACGTACGCAAGCGCCTGGCGGCCCACGCTTATCCACGGGAAATCGAATTTGTCAGCGACTTGCCCAAGACCCCGAGCGGCAAGCTGCAACGCTTTATTTTGCGTAATCAGGAAATTGCGAAGGCACAGGCCATCGCCTGATCCACTTTTAAGGAAACAATGATGCAGATTGAACACAAGGTATTCCTGGTCAGCGGCGGTGCTTCGGGCCTCGGCGCGGCCACCGCTGAAATGCTCATCGGCGCCGGTGCCAAGGTGATGCTGGTCGACCTCAATGCCGACGCCGTAGCGGCCAAGGCCAAGCAACTGGGTGACAACGCCCGCAGCGCCGTGGCCGATATCAGCCAGGAAGCCGCCGCCGAAGCGGCCGTACAAGCCGCCGTCGCAGCCTTTGGCGGCTTGCACGGCCTGGTCAACTGCGCCGGTGTGGTACGTGGCGAGAAGATCCTCGGCAAGAACGGCCCGCACGCGTTGGCCAGCTTTGCCCAGGTGATCAACGTCAACTTGATCGGCAGTTTCAACCTGCTGCGCCTGGCGGCTGCGGCCATTGCTGAAACCGAAGCAAACGCCGACGGCGAGCGTGGCGTGATCATCAACACCGCCTCGGTGGCTGCCTTTGACGGGCAGATCGGCCAGGCAGCGTATGCCGCCTCCAAAGGCGCCATCGCCAGCCTGACCTTGCCCGCGGCTCGCGAGCTGGCGCGCTTTGGCATCCGCGTGATGACCATTGCCCCGGGCATTTTCGAAACACCGATGATGGCCGGCATGACCGCCGAAGTGCGCGATTCCCTGGCCGCTGGCGTGCCATTCCCGCCGCGTTTGGGCAAGCCGGCCGAATACGCCGCGCTGGTACGCCACATCATCGAAAACAGCATGCTCAATGGCGAGGTGATCCGTCTCGACGGCGCCTTGCGTATGGCCGCCAAGTAAGGAGAACACCCATGAACGAGCACCCCATGAACAATGATCCGATTGTTATCGTCAGCGCCGCGCGCACGCCTATGGGCGGTTTCCAGGGCGACCTCAAAGGCCTGACCGCGCCGCAACTGGGCGCTGCCGCGATCCGCGCCGCCGTCGAACGGGCCGGGATTGCCTCGGATGCGGTGGACGAAGTGCTGTTCGGCTGTGTGCTGCCCGCAGGCCTGGGCCAGGCGCCTGCGCGTCAGGCCGCCTTGGGCGCCGGGCTGGACAAGGCCACGCGCTGCACCACCTTGAACAAGATGTGCGGCTCGGGCATGGAAGCGACCATCCTCGCCCACGATTCGCTGCTGGCCGGCAGTGTTGATGTGGTGGTCGCCGGCGGCATGGAAAGCATGTCCAACGCACCGTACCTGCTCGACCGCGCGCGCAGCGGCTACCGCATGGGCCACGGCAAGGTGCTTGACCATATGTTCCTCGACGGCCTCGAAGACGCCTATGACAAGGGCCGCCTGATGGGCACCTTTGCCGAAGACTGCGCCGAGCACAACGGTTTCACCCGTGAAGCCCAGGACGCCTTCGCCATTGCCTCGCTGACCCGTGCGCAAGAGGCCATCACCCATGGCAGCTTTGCCGCCGAAATCGTCCCGGTGCAGGTCACCGTCGGCAAAGAGCAAAAGACCATCCTGCATGATGAGCAACCGCCCAAGGCCAAGCTGGACAAGATCGCCAGCCTCAAACCGGCGTTCCGCGAGGGCGGTACGGTGACGGCAGCCAACTCCAGCTCGATTTCCGATGGTGCGGCGGCGCTGCTGCTGATGCGTCAGTCCGAGGCGCAACAGCGTGGCCTCAAGCCCTTGGCGGTGATCCACGGGCACGCTGCGTTTGCCGATGAGCCAGGCCTTTTCCCGGTGGCGCCCGTGGGCGCGATTCGCAAGCTGATGAGCAAGACCGGTTGGAACCTGGGCGACGTTGACTTGTTTGAAATCAACGAAGCCTTTGCGGTGGTCAGCCTGGTGACCATGAGCAAGCTGGAAATCCCCCACAGCAAGGTCAACATTCACGGCGGCGCCTGTGCCCTGGGCCATCCGATTGGTGCCTCTGGTGCGCGCATCCTGGTGACGTTGCTCTCGGCCCTGCGCCAGAAAGGCCTCAAACGCGGGGTCGCCGCCATCTGCATTGGCGGCGGTGAAGCCACGGCCATGGCCGTCGAATGCCTGTATTAAGGACTCAACATGCTGCCCAATGACGAACAACTGCAAATCAGCGAAGCGGCCCGGCAATTTGCCCAGGAACGCCTGAAACCCTTCGCCGCCGAATGGGACCGCGAGCACCGGTTTCCCAAGGAGGCTATTGGCGAAATGGCCGAGCTGGGCTTTTTCGGCATGTTGGTGCCGGAACAGTGGGGTGGTTGCGACACCGGCTACCTGGCCTACGCCATGGCCCTGGAAGAGATCGCCGCCGGCGATGGCGCGTGCTCGACCATCATGAGCGTGCATAACTCGGTGGGTTGCGTACCGATCCTCAAATTCGGTAACGACCAGCAGAAACAGCAGTTCCTCACGCCGTTGGCCAGTGGCGTCATGCTCGGTGCCTTCGCGTTGACCGAACCCCAGGCCGGCTCAGACGCCAGCAGCCTGAAAACCCGCGCACGCCTTGAGGGCGACCATTACGTGCTCAATGGCTGCAAACAGTTCATCACCTCCGGGCAGAACGCCGGGATCGTGATTGTGTTTGCGGTGACCGACCCGGCCGCAGGCAAGCGCGGGATCAGCGCGTTTATCGTGCCAACCGACTCGCCGGGCTACACGGTGGCACGGGTGGAAGACAAACTCGGCCAACATGCGTCCGACACCTGCCAGATCCTGTTCGAAGACGTAAAGGTGCCGGTGGCCAACCGCTTGGGCGAGGAGGGCGAAGGCTACAGGATCGCCCTGGCCAACCTCGAAGGCGGCCGCGTCGGCATCGCCGCGCAATCGGTGGGCATGGCCCGTGCCGCCTTCGAAGCCGCACGTGACTATGCCCGCGAGCGCGAAAGCTTCGGCAAGGCGCTGATCGAACACCAGGCGGTGGCCTTCCGTCTCGCCGACATGGCCACGCAAATCGCGGTGGCCCGGCAAATGGTGCATTACGCTGCGGCCCTGCGTGACAGCGGCAAGCCGGCCTTGGTCGAGGCGTCGATGGCCAAGCTGTTTGCCTCGGAAATGGCCGAGAAAGTCTGCTCGGCCGCCTTGCAAACCTTGGGCGGTTACGGTTACCTGAGCGACTTCCCACTGGAGCGGATCTACCGCGATGTGCGGGTCTGCCAGATTTACGAAGGCACCAGCGATATTCAACGCATGGTCATCTCACGCAACCTTTAAGGAGCCGATACATGAGTTACGAAACCCTTTTGCTCGAAGTCCAGGGCCGCGTCGGGCTGATTACCCTTAATCGTCCCCAAGCCCTGAACGCCTTGAACGCGCAGCTGGTCGCCGAGTTGAACCAGGCGCTGGACGGCCTCGAAGCCGACCCGCAGATCGGCTGCATCGTGCTGACCGGCTCAAAAAAAGCCTTTGCCGCCGGCGCTGACATCAAGGAGATGGCTGAGCTGACCTACCCGCAGATCTACCTCGACGACCTGTTCAGCGACAGCGACCGCGTGGCCAACCGCCGCAAGCCGATCATTGCCGCCGTCAACGGTTTCGCCCTGGGCGGCGGTTGTGAACTGGCGTTGATGTGCGACTTCATCCTGGCCGGTGACGGCGCCAAGTTCGGCCAGCCGGAAATCAACCTCGGCGTACTCCCAGGCATGGGCGGCACCCAGCGCCTGACCCGCGCCGTGGGCAAGGCCAAGGCCATGGAAATGTGCCTGACCGGGCGCTTTATCGATGCCGTTGAAGCTGAGCGCTGCGGGATTGTGGCGCGCATCGTGCCGGCCGATGAACTGCTCGAAGAAGCGCTGAAAACCGCGACCTTGATTGCCGGCAAGTCTGTGCCGATCAGCATGATGGTCAAGGAAAGCGTGAACCGCGCGTTTGAGGTGAGCCTGTCTGAAGGCGTGCGCTTTGAGCGCCGGGTGTTCCATGCTGCGTTTGCCACCCAGGACCAGAAGGAAGGCATGGCGGCGTTTGTGGCCAAGCGCGCGCCTGAGTTCAAGGACCAGTAACCCGGCCTCAAAATCACTGGCGTTCAAAATGTGGGAGCGGGCTTGCTCGCGAAGGCGGTCGGTCAGTCAAAGATGCAGCGACTGATGAACTGCATTCGCGAGCAAGCCCGCTCCCACATTGGCTTTGTGTCGCAGTTAGAGCTGGTAGTTCTTCAGTTCCCTGGCAATCACCATCCGCTGAATCTCGCTGGTGCCTTCATATATCTGCGTAATCCTCGCATCCCGGTAGTAACGCTCCACCGGGTAATCCTCAAGATACCCATACCCGCCATGGATCTGCATCGCCGAGGAGCAGACCTTTTCGGCCATCTCCGAAGCAAACAGTTTGGCCTGGGAGGCTTCCGACAAACACGGCTTGCCCGCGCTGCGCAGGCGTGCGGCGTGCAGGATCAGCAAGCGGGCGGCATTGAGTTGGGTCTGCATGTCGGCCAGCAGGTTGGCAATACTTTGGTGCTCGATAATCGCCTTGTTGAACTGCACCCGATCCCGCGCATACGCCAACGCCGCCTCAAATGCCGCACGGGCAATGCCCAAGGCTTGCGCGGCAATGCCGATGCGCCCGCCTTCGAGGTTGGACAGGGCGATGGCCAGGCCCTTGCCGCGTTCACCCAGCAGGTTGGCTTCGGGGACTGTGCACTGGTTGAGCGTGACGGCGCAGGTGTCCGAGGCGCGAATGCCCATCTTGTGTTCGGTACGGTCGACCACAAAGCCTGGGGTGTCCGTGGGCACCAGGAAGGCGGAGATACCTTTTTTGCCCAGCTCCGGGTCCGTCACGGCAAACACAATGGCCAACTTGGCGCGCTTGCCGTTGCTGACAAACTGCTTGGCGCCGGTGATCACCCACTGACCATCGCGCAATTCGGCGCGGGTGCGCAGGTTATGGGCTTCGGACCCGGCCTGGGGCTCGGTGAGGCAGAAGCAGCCAATGGCTTGACCGCTGGCCAGCTCAGCCAGCCAGGTTTGCTTTTGCGCTTCGGTGCCGTAGTTGAGGATTGGCCCGCAACCGACTGAATTATGGATACTCATGAGCGCGCCGGTGGCGCCATCACCGGCAGAAATTTCCTCGACCGCCAGGGCATACGCCACGTAGTCGACATAGGTGCCACCCCATTCTTCCGGCACCACCATGCCCAGCAGGCCAAGTTCGCCCATCTTCGCGACGAGGGCGTCATCGATCCAGCCGGCTTTTTCCCAGGCTTGCGCATGCGGGGCGATTTCGCCACGGGCAAAGTCGCGCGCCATGTCGCGAATCATCACTTGTTCTTCAGTGTATTCAATATCTTGCATGGCTTACTTCTCACTCTGCTTGAAGTCACTGAAGAAAGTCTCGACATGGCTGGCGTCCAGTTCATGGACTGTCGCGGGGTTCCAGTGCGGGGTTTTGTCCTTGTCGATGATCAGCGCGCGAACCCCTTCGATCAGGTCGCCGCGTTCAAACCACTGGCGATCCAGGTGCAACTCCAATGCGAAGCACTGCTCCAGCGACAAGCGTCGGCCGCGGCGCAGCATCTGCAGGGTCACGGCCATCGCCAGCGGCGAACGGGTCTGCATCAGGCTGGCGGTGGTGAGCGCCCATTCGTGGCTGTCGGCGACGGTAACTTGTTGCAGTTGCTCGACCATGCTCGGCACATCCGGCAACGCGAAGAAGTGGTCGATCACCGGGCGCAGTGCGGCCAGCGGGGCGTCGGGCAATTGTTGTACCGCTAGCCTGGCCAGTACGCCTTGCAGGTCCTTGAGCGGCGAGTCCTGCCATTGCAGGCGGTCGAGCTTCTGGTCGAGTTCGGCGAGTTTGGCGCTTTCGATACACCAGTCCGCGAGCCCGCAATACAGCGCGTCGGCAGCGCGAATCTGCACGCCGGTGACGCCGAGGTAAACCCCCAGCTCGCCAGGAATGCGCGAGAGGAAATAGCTGCCACCCACGTCCGGGAAATAACCAATGGCCACTTCCGGCATCGCCAGGCGGCTGCGCTCGGTCACTACACGCAAGTCGGCGCCTTGCACCAGGCCCATGCCGCCGCCGAGGACAAAACCGTCCATCAGGGCCAGCACGGGCTTGCGGTAATGGTGAATCGCCAGGTCGAGGGCGTATTCCTCAACGAAGAAGTCCTGGTGCAGGCTGTCGCCCTGCTTGAAGCTGTCGTAGAGAGAGCGAATGTCGCCACCGGCGCAGAAGGCTTTTTCACCGGCGCCGCGCAGCACCACGGCATACACCTGCGGGTCATCTGCCCAGGCCTGCAACTGTGTGGTCAGGCTGCGGACCATTTCCAGGGTGATGGCATTCAAGCCGGCGGGGCGGTTGAGGGTGAGGTGGCCAATATGGTTACGAACTTCGGCCAGTACCTCGTCCTGAAGAATCCTGGCCTGGCTTGCTTCGGATGAAACCTGAGCAGTCATCACTAACTCCCTGCTTTTATTGTTCTTTATCAAGATGTTCGCGCGCGAACCATCTCGCGATCGTACCAGTGCAAATTTGCCCAGTACAACCCGGAATCATGCAGGTCGTTTTTGCATTTATGCAGCGCTGCGGCCACCGAGCACTTCGCCGATGCTACGGCGTCGGGCGTGGCCTTCTGCTGCGTGGATCAGTTGTTCCAGTTCAGTCGGTTCCACATCAAAGAACTGCTCCATGTCGGCCAGGGCCAACTTCAGATCGGCCGCGGTAATGCCCGCGTCGGTCACCGGCGCTGTGCTGCCCAGCACCACAGCGGGCGACTCGACCGCGCCCTTGGGGTAACGCGTGCGTGTCGCGTTGTTGTAGGCCAGTGCACAGGCCACCAGCGCGCCCGCACCGAGCATCACTGGGCCTACTTCCTGCCAGCCAAGGGCCACGGAGGCGGGGTCTGCGAGTACCAACGTCATCGCCAGGCCGCCGGCGGGCGGGTGCAGGCAGCGCAGCCAGCAAATCAAGACCACGGTCATGCCCGCCGCCAGGCAAGCGCTTCCCAGTGTGCGGCCAAGTACCCGTGCGACCAGCAAGGCCACAACGGCGGCGCACAAGTAGCTGCCGATAATCGACCACGGCTGGGCCAACGCCCCGGATGACACGGCAAACAGCAACACCGCCGATGCCCCAAGAGGGCCGAGCAGGTGCAAGGCGACTTCCATTCCAAATACCTGGGCACACGCCCAGACACTCAATAGCGTGCCCAAGGCCATGCCAATCGCGGCGCGGCTCCATTCGGCGGGGCGGGTATTGATTGCAGCGGGTAACCAGCGAGCGAGCATCGACACGATCCATAAAGCAGCAGACGAAAAAAAAAGGCTCGCCTGGTTGCCCGGATAAGCCCTTTGAACGTTCCAACAGTTGGGGGAGGAACCTGTGCAGTGTGCCGAGCTTGATGCCATGGCGCCAATGCATATTAATGAAGGTTAAATGCAAAAATAATGTAGTTAATGGTCCTCGCCATAGGTGATGCGATGCGTCGGTTGCGGCAGTGGCGTGGTGATGCGTCCGAGTACGCGACTATCCGCCTCTTCATTGAACAGCTGCCTATGCAGGTTCTCCTGCAAGGCAGGATCGTCGGCCAGCGGCCCCTTCAGTGCCACCAAGGCGTCGCGCAACGCCATCAATCGATCCAGCCTCGGCGTAGGAATAAGCAACAGGTCTTCTGGCACGGCATTGCCCTTTTGATCAAGCAGGTCGGTGTGCGTGGAAGGCTGACTGCGCCCGGTAGTAGATAGTTAACGCACATGGCGAAGGAGTCTACATTTGGGTTCCGGGCATCGGAAGGCAAAGTGCGCGAGCGTTTACGCATAGCTATGTAGGCGCTTTCCGGGCAGTCATAACGAAAAACGCCCACTCTTGAAGAAGTGGGCGCTGTTTCCGTCAGACCAATGTCAGCGTAGTTACGGCGCGCTGATTTTCTCCAGGTGGAGCAACACATACGGGTCTTTGTCGAATTCCCCGATGAGCGTCGGGGTGATCGAACGCAAGCGCGGATCCTGCAGCTTTTCGAAGTCCTGCGCGCTCATTACCAGCCACGCGGGGCCTTGCAGCGGCGCCAGGTCGGCTGCCGACTGGGTAAACAGCGGCACCTTATCGCAGTTGAAGTTGACCATGAACTTGATGGCTTTTGCATCTTTGCCCAAGCCATGCAGCACCACGGGGGCCGGTTGCTGCATGATCTGTGCTTTGACGCCAAGGCTGAACGTGCGGGTGTCGTAGAGCGTACGCTCCAACGGCTCGACCACCACAATGTAGGTCGACCACAGCGCCAGCACCGCCGCCAGTGCCGAGCCCAACGGGCGTAGACGCGCGTTGAACAGTGACAACAGCGACACGACCTGAAGCACACCCAACACGCCGAAGACCAGGCCCAGGTTGTCCAACTGCGCCGGGTAACGCTTGCGCGCCACCACCAGCCCGATCACCAGCAGCGCCGGCAGCAGCGTCCAGATTCCCAGCATCAAGCCGCGCAGCCAGGCGAACAGTCGCCCTTGACTGACCTGGAACGGGTAGGCCGCAATGATCGCCGCCATGGGCAGCATCGGCAGGATGTAACGTGCCTTCTTGGCCTGCGGGACCGACAGGCCGAGCATCACCAGCAAACCCGCCGCCGCGCAGTACAGCACCAGTTTCAGTGCCGGGTCGGGTGCCCGGCGCCCACCGATGGCCACTGCGAGCAACACCAGCAGCGCCAGTGGATAGGCCAGCGCATAGTTACCCATGGAGCTGGTGAAGTAATACAGCACGCCGCTGGAACCTTCGGTGCCGTCCATGCGCCCCAGGAACTGCATGCGGATCACGTCCTGCATGAAGTCTTCGCCACCACTGAGCTTGGCCAGCAGCAACAACAGGCCGACACACGCCGCCAGCACGGCCAGGGCAATAAAGCCGAAGGTGAACAGCTGGCGCCATTGGCGGTTGATCAGGTAGTAGCTGCACAGCACGCCGGTGGGGATCACCAGGCCGATTGGCCCACGCACCGCAAAGCCCAGGATCAGAAGCAAAAACAGCCAATGCAAGCGTTTGGCCGCGCCAAAGTGATCATGGGCATAACCCAGGTAGAACACCGTGAGGGCGATGGCCGCGAGCATCTGGTCCAGCGACACCGCACGGGTTTCGCTGATAAAGGTACTGCTGAGCAGCAACATCGCGATACTGAGCAAGCCCCAGCGCGTGGAGTAGGGCGCCGTAAGGCGATACACCAGCATCACGATCACCGCCGAGGCGATGGACGTGGGCAACCACGCCGTGAGGCTGCTGACCTCGCCAAACGGCAAGGACAACAGCCAGGTCAGCAGGGTCGAGGTCGCCAGGTAGTCAGCGTAGGGCTGGCCATAGGTGGTGGGGAAAAAACTCGGCCCATGGCGCAGCATTTCCTGGGCAAACACCACGAAACGCGAGTCAAAGCCGATGATTGCCTGGTGCCAGTTGCCGACAATAAACAGCACCAGCGCCAGGAGCCCGAGCCCCAGCGACTGGTTGCGGATCGTTGCTGTAAGCAGAGGCGGTTGAGCTTTGTTCACGTCTTTAGGCTTCCTTGGCGGGCGCTACCCAGTTTTGCTGGGGAATCGGCAGTTCGCAGGAGTCGCCACGGCCCATCGGGAAATACTTGAAGCCTTTGCGTGCCAGGCGTTCGCCGTCGTACAGGTTGCGACCGTCGAAGATCACCGGGTTTTTCAGACGGGCGTGGATCAGCTCGAAATCCGGTGCCTTGAATTGCTGCCACTCGGTGCACACGATCAGCGCATCGGCGCCGCTCAAGGCCGATTCCGGCGTGCCCAGCAGGGTCAGGCGCGACTCGTCACCGTAGATGCGCTGGGTTTCCTGCATGGCTTCGGGGTCAAACGCACGGACATTGGCGCCGGCCGCCCACAGGGCTTCCATCAGCACGCGGCTCGGGGCATCGCGCATGTCATCGGTGTTGGGCTTGAAGGCCAGGCCCCACAAGGCGAAGGTCTTGCCTTGCAGCTCGCCCTGGAAAAAGGCATTGATGCGTTCGAACAGCTTGCTCTTCTGGCGCTGGTTGATCGCTTCGACCGCTTCGAGCAGGTCACTGGAGCAGTTGGCTTCCTTGGCGCTGTGGATCAGGGCGCGCATGTCTTTGGGGAAGCACGAGCCGCCGTAGCCGCAGCCCGGGTAGATGAAGTGGTAGCCAATACGCGAGTCGGCGCCGATGCCCAAACGCACGGCTTCGATGTCGGCGCCCAAGTGTTCGGCCAGTTCGGCGATCTGGTTGATGAAGCTGATCTTGGTGGCCAGCATGCAGTTGGCGGCGTACTTGGTCAGTTCGGCGCTGCGCAGGTCCATGAAGATGATGCGGTCATGGTTGCGGTTGAACGGCGCGTAGAGGTCGCGCATCACTTCACGCACTTCTTCGCGTTCGCAGCCGATGATGATGCGGTCCGGGCGACGGCAGTCGGCAACGGCCGAGCCTTCCTTGAGAAATTCCGGGTTGGAGACGATATCGAACTCCAGGTGGCGACCGGCAATGTGCAGGTTTTTTTCGATATGGGCGCGCAGGGTGTCGCCAGTACCGACCGGCACGGTGGATTTTTCCACCAGGATCACCGGTTCCACGCGATGGCGCGACACGGCATCACCTACCGAGAGCACGTATTTGAGGTCGGCCGAACCGTCTTCGTCCGACGGCGTGCCCACGGCGATAAACAGCACTTCACCGTGTTCTACGGCGAGTTTCTCGTCATAGGTAAAGTGCAGGCGCCCGCTTTCCAGGTTTTCCTTGACCATGGCAGCCAGGCCCGGCTCGAAGATGGTCACGTGGCCTTTTTGCAGAGACTCGACTTTGCTCTTGTCCACGTCCATGCAGATCACATCGTGACCGACTTCGGCCAATACGGTGGCCTGTACCAGACCGACGTAACCGCTACCAAATACACTGATTTTCATGGGGCATTCCTGGGGCTTGCAACGCTAGCACGACGAGAGTTAATAACCAGAACACCAAGAATGACCAAGGCCACTCCCAGGGTTTTTGAAAGCGAAAAATGTTCGTTGAACACCGGCAGGCTGGCCGCCAGCAGGTACACCAACGCGTAGCTGATGCTCAGCAATGAATAGGCACGCCCCAGGGGCAAGTGCTTGAGCGCGCCAAGCCAGCACAGCATCGACAGCGCATAGGCGATGATCGCCAGGATCACCACACCCAGGGCGCCAGGATCAATGGCGTTGCTGTTGAACGCATTCAACCATTCGGTCGGCAACGGCAGGCGTGTCATGCTCCAGCGCATGCCCAACTGAGCGGCGCTGACCAGGCCGACACTGCCCAAGGCCAGGGCGAACCCTTGCGCGCGGCTCATACGTGACGCCCCAGCAGCACAACGCCACCAATCACCAACGCGACACCCAGCCAGTGACGGCCATCGATGTGTTCATGAAACACAAACCGCGCCATCAGCGTCACCAGTACAAAATTGAGGCTGAGCATGGGGTAGGCGATGCCCACTTCCAGGCGCTGCAACACCAGCAGCCATACCAGCAGGCCAAGGCCCAGGCACACCAGCGCGGACCATAGCCACGGCGAGCGCAGTTTCGGCGCCCAACCGTCAGGCTGGTCACGCCAGCTTTCCACCGCGAACTTTTGCGAAACCTGGCCCATGCAGGTGAGCAGGCAGGCGCCCAACAGGAGAAGCAAGGTGATCATTGCGCAGCCTGTGGGAAAATCAGGATAACGATACTGCCTTGCTCATAGCGCTTGCCGTCTTGGGGTAGCAGGTTCACTTCGGCCACTTCATCGTCGCCCTTGACCCGCATGACCACGCCAACCGAGCCTTTTTTACGCGCCTCGCTCATCCACTGCTGGACGTCAGCAGTGCCGACCTTGCGATAAGCGGTGTCCGGGTAGGCAATGCCGTACTTCACTTCACCGACCGTGTTGTACAGTGCAATTTCCGGGCGACCCAGGCGCCATGACAGCGCCGATGCAGCGCCAAGGTCATTACTGAGCAGGGCGGTGGTCGGTTGCAGTTCGGGCAAATGGTCAATGATGAACTGGTCCGGCGTCTTGTTGTAAACCACCGAATGCGGCAGAGCGGCAGGCACCAGAGCCACCAGCAGCCAACTGCCGATTGCCGGCGCAGCCCACAGCTTCAACGGGCGCGCAGCTTGCAGCAGGTTGACCACGATCCAGCCGAACAGGAAGGTGAACACCAGCACCAGGCTGAAAGTCTCCTGACCCGGCTCATACACCGGCTTCTTCAATTGGAACCAACTGATGGCCAGCAACGCCACGATCCCGATAGCCAGGTTCAACCAGCCGTTGATGCGCAAGGCGCGGCCATGCCCGTTGGCCAGCTTGTCGCTGAGCGTGGAGCCCATCAACAGGGCCAAGGGCAGCAGGCACGGCATCACGTAGGACGGCAACTTGCCTTTGGCCAGGCTGAAGAACGCCAGGGGCATCAACAGCCACAGCAGCAGGAACGCTGTCTTGGGCAGGCGCTTTTCCAGCCAGGCCTGTTTGACCGTGGACGGCAACAGGGCGATCCATGGCAGCGAGAACGCGACCATCAGCGGCAGGTAGAACCAGAAGGGCTCGGCATGTTGGGCGTCATCGCCGGCAAAGCGCTGGATGTGCTCGTGCCAGAAGAAGAAGTTCCAATAATCCGGCTCTTGCAGGTGCACGGCCAGCGCCCACGGCAGGCTGACGACAATGGCGACGACCACCGCGACCACGCCATAGCCCAGCAACTCACGAAAGCGTTTCTGCCAGATCGCGTAGGGCAGGGCGATCAACACCGGCAGCAGCCAGGCCAGAAACCCTTTGGTCATGAAGCCCATGCCGCAGGCAAAGCCGAGCAAGGCCCAGGATCCCAAACGGCCGTTGCGTGTGGTGCTGTCGAAACAAAACCACAAGGCCACGCCCGTCAGGTTGACCCAGAAGGTGAACTGCGGGTCCAGGTTGGCGTAACCGCCGAGCAAGGCCACGCTGACAAAACTCATGTACAGCACGCTGCTGACCAGGCTTTTTTGCGGGTCGTTCCACAACCGGCGCGAAACCAGATAAACCAGCAGGATGCTCAGCCCCGTACTCAAGGCCGACGCAAAGCGCACGCCGAACAGGTTCTGCCCGAAAATCGCCTGGCCCAGCGCGATCATCCAGTAGCCGGCGGCGGGTTTCTCGAAGTAGCGGATGCCCATGAAGTGCGGCGAGGCCCACTTGCCGGTCAGCAGCATTTCCTGGCTGATTTGCGCGTAACGGGTTTCGTCCGGAATCCACAGGCCGTGGGAGGCCAGGGGCAACAGGTAGAACACGCCAAACGCCAGCAGGAGCAGGGGCAATGCCCAGCGCCGGATCATGCCTGTTGTACTCCGAGCCAACCCTCGCGGCCGCTGAGCGCGCCGCGCACCAGCTGTTGCTGGGGGAGGGTGGTCACATCCGCGGGCAACAGGTCGCCCAAGGGTTTGAAGTCGATGCCGCGCTGCCCGGCCTGGGCAAGCAGTTGGCGAAAATCGTCAGCCATCAGAATCCCTTCTACTTCTGCGTGGATCGTATAGACGTTCAGCTTCGACTCGGCGAACCGGTCAAGAATGAAGCCGTTGAAATCTTTGGCAGCCACCACCGGCCCGACGACTTCGTCGAAGGTCGGCAGGTCTACCGGAATTTGTGGGGTGCCCGCGCTGCCATCGGCCAGGGTCGGTCGAAACAGGCTGGTGCCCCGGCAATCGCTGTTGTAGCGAAAGTTGAAACCTTGTTTGGCTTGCACCACGCGCTCATCGGCACGCCAGCCGGCGGCTGCCGAACAGTCGATGCGTTCACCCAGGATGTCGCTCAGGGTGTCCACGCCACGACGGATCTGCTCAACCAGCTGTGCGTCGCTCCAGCGCCCGGTGTTGGCTTGCCAACCGTGATGGTCCCATGCGTGTAGGCCGACTTCATGGCCGGCGGCCTTGGCCTGGCGCATCAAGTGCCCCAGGTCACGGCCGATCGGCTTGCCTGGCCAGGCGGTGCCGGCCAGCAAGATGTCCCAGCCATACAGGCCGGCAGCATTGGAACGCAGCATCTTCCACAGAAATTGCGGGCGGATGAGACGCCACAAGTGGCGCCCCATGTTGTCCGGCCCGACACTGAAGAAGAACGTCGCCTTAACCCCGGCTTCATCCAGGGATTCGAGCAACCGCGGCACACCTTCACGGGTGCCACGGTAGGTGTCGACGTCGATGCGCAAGCCTGCCTTCATTACTTTTTGTCCGCGATTTCGAGCATGGCTTCTTTGAGGAAGAAGTCCAGGGTATTGCCGATGGTCTCGCTCATCTCAACAGTAGGCTCCCAGTTCAACAGGCGCTTGGCGTTTTCGATGCTTGGCTTGCGGTGTGCCACGTCCTGGTAGCCGGTGCCGTAGAACGCCTTGCTTTCTACGTCGCGGAAACCGGCGAACGGAGGGAAGTTGCTGCGCAGCGGGTGAGCTTCGAACTGACGCAGCAGTTCTTTGCCCAACTCACGGATGCTGGCTTCGTTTTCCGGGTTGCCGATGTTGATGATCTGGCCGTTGCAGGCATCGTTGTCGTTATCAATGATGCGCGCCAGGGCTTCGATGCCGTCGGCGATGTCAGTGAAGCAACGCTTTTGCTCACCACCGTCGAACAGGCGGATTGGCGTACCTTCCACCAGGTTCAGGATCAACTGGGTGATGGCGCGCGAGCTGCCGATACGTGCCGAGTCCAGGCGGTCGAGGCGTGGGCCCATCCAGTTGAATGGACGGAACAGGGTGAAGTTCAGGCCCTTGTCGCCATAGGCCCAGATCACACGGTCCAGCAGTTGCTTGGAGACCGAGTAGATCCAGCGCTGCTTGTTGACCGGGCCGACCACCAGGTTGGAGGTGTCTTCGTCGAAGTACTGGTCCTGGCACATGCCGTAGACTTCGGAAGTCGACGGGAAGATCACGCGCTTGTTGTACTTGACGCAGTAGCGAACCAGTTTCAGGTTTTCTTCAAAGTCGAGCTCGAACACGCGCAGCGGGTTGCGGGTGTATTCGATCGGCGTGGCGATGGCCACCAGCGGCAGGACGACGTCGCACTTCTTGATGTGGTACTCGATCCACTCGGAGTGGATGCTGATGTCGCCTTCCACGTAGTGGAAGTTCGGGTGGCTGCGCAGGCGCTCGATGGCGTCGGAGCCGATGTCCAGGCCGTAGATTTCGTAACGGTCGTCACGCAGCAGGCGCTCGGACAGGTGGTTACCGATAAAGCCGTTAACACCCAGGATCAGTACACGGGTGCGACGTGGCTTGCGGCCGGACTCGGCGCCGCGCAGTACGGAACCGTCGACCAGGCCCAGTTCGTCAGCCAGGGACGGACCGGCCAGGTACAGGCCGTTTTCGTTGCGCTGGCCGAACTTGACCACCAGGGAGTCTTCACCGCAGGCGATGCGCAGCGGGTTGACGCTGATCACACGGCCTGGGGCCTGGCCATTGTTGCCCTTGACCACGTCAGCTTGCCAAACGATGAGTTTGTGCTCGCCGACAGCGCAGAATGCGCCCGGGTAGGGTTGGGTTACAGCACGAACCAGGTTGAACAGCTCTTCAGCCGATTTTTTCCAGTCCAGCTTGCCGTCAGCGGCCGTGCGGCGACCGAAGTAGGTGGCCTGGCTGTCGTTCTGGGCCGTTTCGGCCAGTTTGCCTTGAGCCAGTTGTGGCAGGGCATCATGCAGCAGGTGGGTGGCCGCTTCACGCAGTTTGGCGTGCAGGGTCAGGCCAGTGTCGGTGCGGTCGATGACGACTTTTTGCTGGGCCAGTATCGCGCCCGCATCGGCACGCTTGACCATGCGGTGCAGGGTCACGCCGGTTTCGGTTTCGCCGTTGACCAGCACCCAGTTGGCCGGAGCGCGGCCACGATATTTAGGCAGCAGCGAACCGTGCAGGTTGAACGCGCCTTTTTTGGCGGTGGCCAGCAGCGCTTCGCTCAGCAGGTTGCGGTAGTAGAACGAGAAGATGAAATCCGGGTTCAGCTTGGCAATGCGCTCGATCCACAGCGGGTGGTTGGCGTCTTCCGGCGCATGCACCGGGATGCCGTTGCGGGCGCAGAGCTGGGCGACGGAGCCGTAGAAATTGTTTTCCTTGGGGTCGTCGGCATGGGTGAACACGGCAGCAATGTCGTAGCCGGCGGTCAGCAGGGCTTCAATGCCTGCACAGCCAATATCGTGATAAGCGAAGACAACAGCTTTTGAAGTCATGACGAAACCTGATCGGAAGGAGAAGTAGGAGAGTGGGAAGTTGCCAGGCCGTCGACCACGACGACCGGAGCCGGTTCTGCGGGTTGATTACGCAGCACCTTTTCAATAAAGAACCGTGGACGGGCACGCACGTCACTGTACATGCGCCCCAGGTATTCACCCAAGAGGCCCATGCCGATGAATTGGCCGCCGGTGAACACAAACAGCACCGCGAACAGCACGAACATGCCTGAGCCGGCCCATTCGGCGCCGAACACCAAACGCAGGAACACCAGCGCAAAGGCAAACAGCATGCCCAGTGCCGCCAGGCTGAAGCCGACGATGCTCAGCAGGCGCAGCGGGGTGGTGGTCATGCAGGTCAGCAGGTCGAACATCAGGCTGATCAGGCGCATGGCGCTGTACTTGGACTCGCCATGCTCACGCTCGGCGTGGTGCACCAGGATCTCGGTGGTGTGGCGCGCAAAGCCGTTGGCCAGGATCGGGATGAAGGTGCTGCGCTCGCGGCAGGCCAGCATCGCGTCGACGATGGTGCGACGGTAAGCGCGCAGCATGCAGCCGTAATCGGTCATGGCCACGCCGGTGGAACGTTGCACGGCCAGGTTGATCAGGCGCGAAGGCCAGCGGCGGAAGGCCGAATCCTGACGGTTGTTACGCACGGTGGCGACGACGTCGTAGCCCAGGGCGGCCTGCTCGACCAGGCGCGGGATTTCTTCGGGCGGGTTCTGCAGGTCGGCGTCGAGGGTGATGATCACCTCGCCACGGCACTGCTCGAAGCCGGCCATGATCGCGGCATGCTGGCCGTAGTTGCGGTTGAGGATCACCGCCACGACGTTGCTGCCGTCTTCTGCGGCAGCGTCTTCCAGCAATTGGGCCGAGTTGTCGCGGCTACCGTCATCCACCAGGATGATTTCGTATTCGTAAGCCAGTTGCTTGCAAGCTGCGGTGGTGCGACGCAGCAATTCAGGCAGGCTCTCTTGTTCGTTGTAGACCGGGATAACGATCGACACGCAATGAATAGGGTAGGGTTTCAAAGATTCATGACCTCGGGGCTAGAACAATTGGAGCGTGAAAACAGCAGTAATCCATCGATAAACAACGCCGAAAGATTAAACAACGTAGCGTGGGGTTGCGGCATTCATTCGACTTTCCTGAGGACGGGCAACGGTTTCTTCCATGGGCTAGCAGATTAAAGACGAAAACTATTAAAGGTAAAGCGTAATCAACAGGTTAGTCGGGGAAGACGCGGTTCGTTCTCAAGTCCTGGGGCCAAGATTAAGCGGAAAATTGTTGAACGAATATGAAAGGCGGATGAAAAACTCGTTTATTTGACAGGTAGACAGGTAGGGTTCAGCTAAACCGCTGAGGCGCCTGGGAATTGGTTCTGCGGGCAAAACCGCGACGAATTGCGCACCGATGCGCAGGTGGGCAAAGTTATTCAACAAACTTCTCTGCATTGGCCCTCAAGTGCCGGTAAAGTAAGCCATCTCTTGCCAGGGTACTCGGATGAATAGTGTGCAGATTTTGCGCGGCCAGTTGCGGCCTGCATTGATGGGCTTGTTGATGGCGGTGGCCTGTGTGACGACGGTTCAAGCCGATGATGGCGTGGCGCTTACCAGCATCGAGCAGGTGCCGGAGGGCGTGGAAGTGCGCGGCAAACAGGTCGCGGCCTATACCTGGGACGACCACCAAGGCAAGAACCTGCTGGTACTCGCCGAGCAAGTCAGTGAACGTGATGACGACGGCACCCAGTCGGCATTTGTCTACGCGGCCCAGTATTTGCTCGGCGGCGATCGCCCCAAGCGTGTCTGGATGCTCTATGACGATGTGCAGCACTGCGAATTCGACGCAGGGCTGCGTTTTGACATGGCGGCCACCAAGGTCACTGACCTAGCCGGCGATGGCATTACCCAGGCCACGGTGGGCTATTCGCGCACCTGCACCAGCGACGTCAGCCCGCGCGAGTTCAAGCTGATCATGCATGTCGGCAAGTCGCAGAAATACCGCCTGCGCGGTGTTGATCGCGTCGGCGCAAGCTGGTGGGATGAGGACGCTGGTGCCCTGCGCGGTATGCCGTTGCCGACCGACTGCAGCGTTGCTGCGCAGCAGGCATTGGTCAGCCAGTACAAGGAGCAGGGCACCGAGTTGCCGCTGCCGGGCTGTTATGGCGATGAAAGTGACTTTGCCAAAGCGCCGGACAGCTATCTGGCGTTCATGCGTCAGCACTGGTTTGCACTGATGCACAAACAGGACGCCGACTGGAGCCAATCCCAGGCCCAGCCGCAGGCGCAGGACCCGACCGAGGATGACGAATCGGCGCAGTGATTTTGTGCCAGGGCCTGTCCTGGGTTAGACTCGGCCTTCGCCAATTCACTAAATACCTCGATTAAACAATGGCTTGAACGAGGTATTTAATCCAAAGGCTGATCTACCTTGACTGAGTCTATCCGCAACCCACTGACCCTTTACCTCACCCGCTTGGCGCCCTCCAGCCAACTGACCATGCGCTACGTGCTGCAAGACGCCGCCGACCGCCTGGGCTATGAAGACATCAACCTGGAGGAGATCGACTGGCACCTGCTGCAACCCGAACAGGTGATCGCCCTGGTCGGCGCATTGCGCGAGGACGGTTGTGCGCCGAACACGTCGTCGCTGTATGTGAATGCGGTACGCGGGGTGATGAACGAGGCCTGGCGGATGAGTCTGATCAGTCAGGACCACCTGTTGAAGATGCGCTCGGTCAAGGCCACGCCGGGCACACGCCTCGGCCAGGGGCGTAACCTGCGCCGCAGCCTGATCCGCGAAATGATGGAAGTCTGCGCCGCCGACCCACGCCCCCAAGGCCTTCGGGATGCCGCCGTGATCGGCATTCTGTATGGTTCAGGCATGCGCAAGTCGGAGTCGGTCAACCTCGATCTGGCACAGATCAATTTCGATGAACGCAGTTTGCGGGTGATTGGCAAAGGCAACAAAGAACTGATCAAGTACGCCCCGGCCTGGGCGTTTGACAAGTTGCAAGCCTGGCTGGCGTTTCGCCGTGAGCAACTCAAGGAAGGCGAGCAGGACGATAGCTTCCTGTTCAACCGTATACGCCGTGGCAGCCATATCACCCGTGAACGCATCACCAAGCACGCGATTTACTACATCGCCCGCCAACGCGGTGAACAGGTGGGGGTGAAGATCATGCCCCATGACTTCCGGCGCTCGTTTATTACGCGAGTGATTGAAGAACATGACCTGTCGATTGCGCAAAAGCTGGCGCATCACACCAATATCCAGACCACCGCCAGTTATGACGTGCGCGACAACAATGAGCGACGCCGGGCGGTGGACAGGTTTGATTTGTAGTTTTCAGACCAGACTCTAATTAAAACTGTGGGAGCGGGCTTGCTCGCGAAGGCGGAGTGTCAGGTAGTCAATCTGTAACTGATACACCGCTTTCGCGAGCAAGCCCGCTCCCACTTTAGGGTTATGTGAGGTTTAGAGAATGGGTTTGCCGCCGGTGACCGCGTAGCGCGAACCGGAAATGTAGCTGGCTTCGTCCGAGGCCAGCAGCACATAGATCGGTGCCACCTCCACAGGCTGGCCGGGGCGCCCGAGCGGCGTTTCACTGCCAAAGCTCTGCACGTCCTTGTCGGGCATGGTCGCTACAATCAGCGGCGTCCAGATCGGCCCTGGCGCCACACTGTTGACGCGAATACCTTTGTCACCCAGCAACTGCGCCAGGCCACCGGTGAAGTTGGCGATCGCGCCTTTGGTAGCGGCGTAGGCCAGCAGGGTTGGCTTGGGCATATCGGAATTGACCGAACTGGTGTTGATGATCGAGCTGCCGGCCTTCATATGCGGCAGGGCCGCCTTGCAGATGCGAAACATCGCGGTGATGTTGATATCGAAGGTCTTGACCCATTCTTCATCCTCGATTTCTTCGAGGGTTTCGTGGGTCATCTGGAACGCGGCGTTGTTGACCAGTACGTCGATGCGGCCAAACTGCTCAACGGTCTTGTCCACCAGCGCCTGGCAGTTGGCTTTTTGCGCGATATCGCCCGGCAACAACAGGCACTGGCGGCCGGCTTCTTCGACCCAGCGCGCGGTTTCCTGGGCGTCTTCATGCTCATCCAGATACGCGACGGCCACGTCTGCACCTTCGCGGGCAAACGCGATGGCCACCGCACGGCCAATGCCGCTGTCGGCGCCGGTGATCAGGGCGATCTTGTTGGCCAACCGGCCGGAGCCTTTGTAGCTCTTCTCTCCGCAGTCGGGGTACGGGTCCATTTTCTTCTGGGTGCCTGGTACAGACTGGGCTTGAGGCGCGAAGGGTGGGCGAGGGTAGTCGGTCATTTCAGTCTCCATAGGTCTTGAGGGGCCTATGGAGTTAGTTGTTTTGCCGCCAGCGATAGTTGTAATGGATGGGCAATGGCCCCGACGAATGGCGTCAGCCACGCGTCAAGGACGCGCCAGATGAACCGGCAAACGGCGCAGGGTCCACAAGGTCACCAGCATCGCCGCCACCGCGCACAGCGCAATGCCCACCAACATCGGCGCCGGCGTATGGTCGGCAAACACGCCAACCAATGTCATGGACACGGCCGCCGTGATCATCTGGATAGCACCGAGCAGCGCCGAGGCAGAACCCGCGACTGCCCCATGATCTTCCATGGACAACACCCCAGCGGCCGGCAACAGCAGGCCAAGAAAACCGAAGCCGATAAACAGCAGTGCCATCATCAAGGCGAGGTTGTCACTCCACAAGGTGGTGACGGCCAGCGCGCTCATGATCACCGCCACGCCCACCACTGACCAGCGAATCAGTGGCGCCAGGCCAAAACGCGCGCTCAGGCGTGCGGTCAGTTGGCTCATGGCGAAGAACGACGCGGCGTTGACTGCAAAACACAGGCTGAATTGCGTAGGCGTCAGGCCGAAATACTCGATGTACACGAACGGCGCGCTGCCGATAAACACAAAGAACGTCGCCAGGCCAAACCCGCACACCACCGACAGGCCGGTGAATACCGGGTCGCGCAGCAATGCGCCGTAGCTGCCGATCGCACTGCCCAGGGTCTTGCCCAGGCGGCGTTCGGCGGGGTGGGTTTCGGGCAATTGCACAATGGTCATTACCAGGCACAACACGGCAACCACCGCCAGCACCACGAACACTTCACGCCAGCTCCAGAGTGAAATCACCACGCTGCCGGCCAGGGGCGCGAGGATCGGCGAGACACTCATCACCAGCATCAGCAGGGCCATCAGGCGCGCCGCTTCGTGGCCGGTATACAGGTCGCGCACCACTGCCCGCGGAATGACCATGCCCGCGCATGCGCCAAAGGCTTGCAGGGCACGAAAGCCAATCAGCACTTCAATCGTCGGTGCCAGCGCACAGCCGACGCTGGCCACCGCGAAAATCGCCAGACCCGCGTAAATCGGCGGCTTGCGCCCGTACACATCGCTGATCGGCCCGTAGAACAGCTGGCACACACCAATGATCATGAAGAACACCGTGAGGCTCATCTGCACGGCCGCCGGCGACGCCTGCAGGCTGGCACCCAGGGTGGGCAGCGCAGGCAGATAGCTGTCGATGGCGAATGGGCCGATGGCGGTGATCAACCCGAGCAACAAGGCCAGGTGGGCAATACTTCGAGACATGGGGGTTCCGGGTCACAGCAAAAGATCGGCCAGCTTAGTGAGCTGCCCTTGGGCACACAAGGTGGTGCTTACACAGACGCTACATTTTCATGTGGCTTGGCTGATCTTCACAAAATAAAGATTGAATAATCACACTTAATGTTATTTAAATAACAAAACAAGAGCGCTGCGACCTGCCTGGTCGTGCCGCAACAAGGTGAGATAGCAATGGGCAAGATCGCAGTCATCGGCAGCAACATGGTGGATTTGATTACCTACATCGACCGCATGCCGGACCAGGGCGAAACCCTGGAAGCACCGGGCTTTGCCCTCGGGTGTGGCGGCAAAGGCGCCAACCAGGCGGTGGCGGCAGCCAAGCTTGGCGCGGATGTGCTGATGTTGAGCAAGGTGGGGGACGACATGTTTGCCGACAACACCCTGGCCAACTTCCAGGGTTTTGGCATCGACACCCGTTATGTGCAGCGGGTGCCAGGCGTCTCCAGCGGCGTGGCGCCGATTTTTGTGCGCGCCGATTCCCACAACAGCATTTTGATCGTCAAAGGCGCCAATGCGCATTTGCTGCCAGCGGATATCGAGGCGGCGGCCGCTGATCTGCGTGAATGCTCGCTGATCGTGCTGCAACTGGAGATCAACCTGGACACGGTCTACTACGCCATCGAATTCGGCCGTCGCCATGGCATTGCGGTGCTGCTCAACCCGGCACCGGCCCTGGCCGACTTGAGCGCTGAGCACTTGGCGCAGTTGGATTTCCTGATTCCCAACGAATCGGAACTGGCGTTGATCACCGGTCGAGTGGTGGACTCGCCGGATTCGGCCCGCAGCGCCGCACACACCCTGGTCGCCAGCGGCATTCGCCACGTGATCGTCACCCTCGGCGAGCACGGCGCGCTGTACGTAGGCGAGGAGGGCGAGTTCCAGGTACCCGGCCAACGGGTGGTGGCCCGCGACACCACCGGCGCCGGCGATGCGTTTATCGGTTGTTTCATCCAGCACTGGAGCCGCAACGGCGCCATTCGCCAGGCCATGGAGCAGGCAGTGGCGTATTCCGCCTGTTCGGTCACAGCGCTGGGTACACAGACCTCCTATCCCGACGCCGAAGCGTTCGCCCGTTTCCAGCAACAGCGGTAAGACACTCAACCCAGCCCGGAGAACAATAATGAACAAACCTGCGCTGCAACAGACACCCGATGGCTTCTATCTGAACCGCACGCCCTGGTTCGCCTTTATCCTGCTGTGCAGCATTTTTGCGTTGTGGGCCGCAGCGGCGAGCATGAACGACGTGCTGATCGCGCACTTCAAGAAAGCCTTCCTGCTCAGCGATTTCCAGACCGCCTTTGTGCAGTCGGCGTTTTACCTGGGTTACTTTTTCGTGGCGATTCCGGCCGCGATGGTGGTGCGTCGTTTGAGCTACAAAAGCACGATTCTGATCGGCCTGTTGCTGTACATGCTCGGCTGCCTGCTGTTCTTCCCAGCCGCGTCCACCGCCAAATACGGCATGTTCCTGCTGGCCCTGTTTGTGATTGCCGCCGGCCTGTCGTTCCTGGAAACCGCGTGCAACACCTATTCAACGTTGATGGGCCCACGGGAAACCGGGACGCGGCGCTTGAATATCTCGCAAACCTTTCACCCGTTCGGGGCCATGGCCGGGGTGTACGTGGGCAGCTTCGTGATGTTCAAGGACACCGATGCCACCACCGAGCAACTGACGCAGATGAGCGCATCCGAGGCGGCTGTGCAGCAGTTGCAGATGATCCAGTCCACCTTGCTGCCCTATAAGTGGATGATCGCCGTACTGGTGCTGATGTTTATCCTGATCGCCATTACGCGGTTCCCGGCCTGCAAGGGCAATAAGCCTGTCGACAGCACCTCCGGCAGCTTGCGCCAAAGCCTGGGCCGACTGTGGCGCAACCCACGTTTTACCTTTGGTGTTCTGGCGCAGTTTCTGTATGTAGGCGCGCAGGTCGGCGTGTGGAGTTTCACCATTCGCCTGGCCATGCAAATGGGCGGCATGAATGAGCGCAGTGCTTCGTGGTTTTTGCTGACCACGTTTGCCGCCTACTTTGTCGGCAAGCTGATCGCCAACCTGCTGATGCGCCGCCTGCACCCGGCCCGGGTATTGGCGATTTACGGTGTGCTGTGCATTGTGCTGCTGGCATACACCATCCTGGTGCCGAACATTTCCGCGGTGTATGCCGCAGTCGGCGTGAGCATTTTCCTTGGCCCGTGCTGGCCAACCATCTACGGCCTGACCATCGATGGCCTGGGTGAAGACACCGGCGTCGGCGGTTCACTGTTGGTGATGAGTATTGTCGGTGGCGGGGTGATCCCTATCTTCCAGGGCCTGTTGTCCGATGCCAGCGGTGGCAACATGCAGTTGGCCTACAGCGTGCCGCTGCTGTGTTTTATCGTGATCGTGATGTATGCGCTCAAGTGCATGCGCCAATCAGACAAATTGCCTTCGGGCGCGGCTGCGGCGGTGGCCTCATGAACGCGCGTATCCCGCTGTATCCTGCGCTGTTCAGTGAGCAGGAAAAGATCTTGCTGCAGTCCGAGGACTTCAAGGTCTGCGCCTGGGTTTACCCGTCCGGCGTGTTGGCCGTGAGCCTGGAGAACAGCCGAGGACGCCTGGTGGTACTGCCTTATCAAGGGCAGATGATCTGGTCGGCGGTGTTCGATGGCTGCGACCTGACCATGACCAACCTCTTCGAGCAGCCAAGGCCCAGCCCAACGATTATCGACACCTATGGCTGCTTTATGTTTCACAGCGGCCTGCTGCGCAACGGCTGCCCGGCGCCGGATGACACCCATGCCTTGCACGGCGAAATGCCCTGCGCGCCCATGGACACGGCCTGGCTGGAAATAGGCGAGGGCGTGGTGAGCATGGGCGGCACTTACCAATATGCCAAGGGCTTTGGCGATCGTTACCGGGCCACCCCGAGCGTGACACTGCGCGCGGATTCGGCCCTGTTCGATATCGACATGGACGTCACCAACCTGGCCGGCAAGCCTATGGAACTGATGTACATGGCCCATATGAACTACGCCTATGTGGCCGGCGCGCGGTTTGTCGAGCCACTGGGGATGCAGCGTTTGCGCCTGCGCACCAGCGTGCCGGACCACGTCAAGCCCACGCCGGACTGGAGCGCCTACATGGCGCAACTGGCCGAGCACCCGGCGCAATTGGCGTGTCTCGACACGCCGGCGTTATACGACCCGGAAATCGTGTTTTTCTTCGACGACGTAGGCGCAGATGCCAGCGGCCATGCGCATTTTCTACTGGATCACCCGAATGGCGCAGCGTTTTACACCCGCTACCGCCCCAAGGAGTTTGGGCACGCCGCCCGCTGGATTCTGCACTCACCTGATCAGCAAGTGGCGGCGTTCGTACTGCCGTCGACCTGTGAACCCGAGGGCTACACCGCCGAGAAAACCAAAGGCCACGTGCGGGTTCTGGCGGCCGGGGCCAGCGCGTCGTTCAGCGTGACCACCGGCTATTTGAATGCGCGTGAGCGCCAGATGTTGTTGGGTTAAACCAGCAATTGCGCGTCGCTGGCCTGGATGGCTTCTTTGTAGGCCTGGGGGATTTTTTTGTCGCTGACCACGTAGTGAAAGTCTGCAAGGCTGGCGAAGTGCGCCGTGCGCACCGTGTCGAATTTGCTGAAGTCCGCCAGCAACACACGCTGCTGGGCTTGGCGCAGGACCTTTTGCTTGACCTCGACTTCATTGAAGTTGAAGCAGGTCACGCCGAATTCCTGGCTGACGCCGGCAGCCGTCACAAACGCCCACGTGAGGCGCACGCTGTCGAGAATGCTGCTTTCGGCGTTGCTCTCAAACACCTGGTTCTTGCGGTGAAAGGTGCCGCCGCACAGCACGATATGGCAGTTGGGCTTGTTCTGCAGCTTGAGCAACACGTTCAACGAGCTGCACACCGCGGTGAATTCCAACTCGTCGGGGATAAAATCAATCACAAACGGCGAGGTGGTGCCGCAGTCGAAAAATACCGTGTCGCCGGGCTGTATCAGCCGTGCGGCGAGTTTGCCGATGCGGCGCTTTTCTTCGACGTGACGCGTGCCCTGGTCGGCCACCCGGTAATCGCCAGCCTCACTGCCGACCCGCGTGATATAGCCGCCCAGCAGGCGTAAATGCTCACTGAAGTGGTTGAGGTCGCGGCGCAGGGTCATCTCGGAAACGTCCAGCAGCGCCGCCATTTCCCGTAGGTGGATGGCGCTCTGGTCCTGCAGGGCTTGCTGGATAAGCTTGAGTCGCTCGGCTTTTTTACTGTCCACGGGCATTCCAGGGCTTGATTGTTTGTGTTAACTAAGTAACATTAATTGTGAATATTGTAACGCTTAATGTGAGCGCCGCAGCACGCGGCACACCACCATTGGCAACATACAGGCAAGGGCACGTTATATGAATACGCTTCAACCCGCAGCATTGGCCAAGTACATCGATCACACCTTGCTGGCCCCCGATGCCACCCGTGAACAGATTCGCACCTTGTGCGAGGAAGCCCAGGCACACGGCTTTTATTCAGTGTGCCTGAACTCCGGGCAGGTGCCTTACGCCGCGTCCTGCCTGACCGACAATCGTGTGGTGATCTGTGCGGTGGTGGGCTTCCCATTGGGCGCCGGCCTGAGCGACACCAAGGCCTTTGAAGCCGAACGAGCGATAGCCGCCGGGGCAGGGGAGATCGACATGGTGCTCAACATTGGCTGGCTGAAGGAAGGCTTGCTTGAGGCGGTGCGCGAAGACATTGCCTTGGTGCATAAAGCCTGCGGCACCGTGCCGTTGAAGGTGATCCTGGAAACCTGCCTGCTCAGCGACGAACAAAAAGTGCAGGCCTGCGAAATCTGTCGGGATTTGGGTGTGGCATTCGTCAAGACGTCCACCGGGTTCAGCCGCAGTGGCGCCACGCTTGAAGACGTGGCCTTGATGCGCAAGACAGTAGGCGCTGGGGTTGGGGTAAAGGCATCCGGCGGCGTGCGTGATTATGCGACGGCGGTGAAGATGATTGAGGCCGGGGCTACGCGTTTGGGCAGTAGTTCGGGGGTTGCGATTGTGGGTGGGGAAACGGCGACGGTGAGTGGTTATTGAAGCACTGTTTATATAACTCAACTAAATAGGCATTTAGTTGAGTTATATAAAATTTGAATAAAAGATTCGCAGTAGGGCTAAGGCGCCTTCTTGTCATCGCCGCCAAACGTGACGCTCTTATGCACGAAGTAGCCTACGACGCCCCAGCGCGTGTCGTCGTCTCGAAAGATGACTTTCTCTTTGACGGTGGCGGTGGCAAACGTCGAGGCAAACTCGATCACTGCGTAGCGTCCTGCAGGCGCATCCGGCAGGTCAACGATAAAGCCAATGGTCTCGGGCTTGCGCGCCTGCAACGAACCCAGTCCTAGACGCAACGTTTTAAGCCCGGCAACCCACGCCAGCTCAGAGGTTTTCGCCTGCATAACCGGGCTGGCGGCGGTCCAGGTCTTCGCAGGTTCGCCGGCATCCAGCAACATGAGAAACGCTACGGCGGTGTCGAATACCTGTTGTTGCTGTTGCGGTGTTCCTGGATCAGACGCGACGACCTTCGGCGACGGCTTGTTGAAACTGACATCGCAGCCGCCAAGCAACGCAGCGCTAAGCAATACGGCAGCATAAAGCTTCATGCAGATCTTCCTTGAGCACGGGTGGCGTTGGGACGAGTAAAGATCATGCGTGAAGGCGCTGCCATGTGGTGGATGAAAACGATGCGGTTGCGGCGACGTGGCAGTCGGGAGGCAACGGTCAGTGAGAAGATCAAAAGCCTGGGGACGCTGGCTCAAAATCTGACGCGTACTGCTGCTGATTACGTAACATGATATTACGCATAATGTATATTATGTTAAATTATGTATCAGGCCATATCCCTTTCAGCTCCGACCTTGATGAATCACGCAGCCCTTCACCAACACTGCATTTCAACCTGCATGCTTTCGTCGGGAATGTATAAAATCCGCGTTACCTCAACTATCAGGAAACGGACTTGGAAAATCGAACGCTAAGGTCATTTGAAGAACTGCGTGATGTGCTTCGCGACATAGCGCTGGATGAAGGCTATTTTTTTCGGGGTGAACGACGAAGTGACTACTCGTTGAAACCAAAAATTGCCCGATTGGTGGCGCAACCAGTCCCGTCCGAAGATGGAAAATTGGTTCTTGATCTGCGATATCCGGTAACCATCGTGGACGAGCGCGAGGCATTGCAGCGTTTCAAGGCTGCGGCCAGACCTTACCTCACCGCTGTGCCAGATTCGGAATGGGACTGGCTGGCGCTAGCCCAGCATAATGGCCTGCCTACACGCCTATTGGATTGGACGACAAATCCGCTTGTGGCTCTGTATTTCGCAGTGGGCGAAATGATTGATGACAACTGGCTGAGAAGAGAACAATTGAGTACCGAAAAATTCAATGGCTCAGCTGCATTTTATGTCATGCGGGTCAAGCACCCTCCACTTGATACGCTCGCTTTAAAGCCGTTCGAAAGTGACGGTTTGTTTTTCGCGAGTCATGTGACACCGAGAATTGCTTCTCAAGGTGGCCTTTTCTCGGTTCAACAGAATCCATTTAAACCATTGAAATGGGGACGGATTATCAAGTACAGCATTCCTTTTGAAGCCAGGATGGATATGAAGCGGGAGCTTGCGCTTTTCGGAATAACACATGCCTTCATCTATCCGGGCCTGGAGGGCATCGCTAAAGACCTGCAGGAGCGAATCAATAGTTTTTAACAAGGCTGGAAACGAGGGTGTTCGCCGCTTCCACCCTCCCCCAGAGCCTTGGTATCTAGCGCCAACTGAATAGGACTTCATCGCCAATGAACGAAATTGCATACCGCTACGCGACAGCTGAAACTTTCGAGAAAATGCTTGCGAGTCAGGAGCTCTGGTTCTCTGACCTGCGGAATATGAATGATTGGGACGAATACGCTGCTGGATTCAGGATCGCTAACGAACTTATAACAAGCGAATTCCCACAGTTCGCTTCCATTCTAGGTGAGATCTCGCCAGAGCGAATGAGCGATCAATTCATGATACTCATCTGCTCTTTTTCTAATCACGGCGATTGCCTGAGCATGTGGCGCGGCTATGGGGATAATGGCAAGGGGGCGGCCATTGGCTATAACACCCACGAAATTGAAAACCACCACCTTTTTTCTCGCTATTTGCAAAAAATGGATCCTGTCAATGGCAAGGTGAAATTCAACTCTGTAATTTATTCAGAAGAAAACTACAAGGAAATCATCCGCCATAACGTCAGGCGGGTGTTTTCTGTACGCAGTGATGTGCCACCAGAAGAACGTCCACCCATTCTGGAATTAAGAAAAAAGATGTTCGGAAGTCTGCTGGTCAGACTGTGCACGCTGTATAAAAATGACTTTTTCGAGGATGAACGCGAAACGCGAGGATTCATCGAGATCAATAAATATAACGACCCATACGAAATCTCCAAAAGGTCGAGCGATTTTGGCGACTCAGCCTTTCATAAAATTCGCTCGGACTTTCAAAGCATCCCTTCCATCAAAGAGGTTGTGCTCGGCCCCGGCTATGAAAAAACCGATGAATACGTCCAGCATTTGTTAGCCGAATACGGACTTCCGGATGTGAAAATCAAGCGCTCTTTGGGCACATATCGTCTATCTGCCAATAGCAATTGAACTCACGCGCACCAGGGGGCGATAAACGCAAAAGGGAACGCCCCTGACGGAACGTTCTACCTTCGTAGCTCAGCGGCGAAAGAGACGGTCTAGAACGAGCAGAGCGACTGCACCGATCGCGTCTGCTGCCCACGTTGCAACGCCTTTTTGGTCGTGACTGTTGGCTTATGCCACTACCTCAGCGGTGCGACGCCTTGGTTCGGCGGCGCAAATACCGCACCAGCGCCGCAAGGGTCACTAGTGCTACCACTGCGATGAAGATCGGCAGGCGATACGGCCTCAGGTCGCCAAAGAAATGCTGTAAGGCCTCGCCGGCCCAGTAGCCTGCGCTGACGAACAGAGTGGCCCAAATTGCCGCACTCAGCACATTGATCAAGGCGAACCGCCAGGGCGCCAGGCCGCTTGCACCTATTACCATGGGCCCCACTAAGCGCATTCCGTAGAGAAAGCGTACGGCGAATACAGAGGTCAGGGGGTAGCGATGGATAAGGCCCTCTACCCGTTCGATAGCGGACTGGTGACGCTTGAGTTTGGGCAGCAGGCGGCTCCCGAAATAACGTCCTGTCCAGAACAATAGCTGATCGCCGAGTATGCCGCCCAGAGTGGCCCAGCCGATTACATGCAGCCATTGCAGGGCGCCCTGGTGTGCAGCCATACCGCCGAGGATCAAAACTGTTTCGCCTTCCAGCAGACAGCCCACGAAGATTACCCAGTAGCCGTAGACTGCAATCAACGCGTTGAGGTCGAGATGTTCGAGCATGGGCATTCCTGAATCCGGTGGAGGCAATAGCGGCAGTACTAATGGGCAGAAATAGATCTTTCCCTTGATCGATTTGAGCACTTCTTATTGATGAGAATCGGCCTCCTCCGCGGGATAAAACTCGCCCTCCTTCCCGATCTTTTTCAGCCGTTCGCGCACAATTAACTCAACGCTGGCCACTGCGGCTTGATCGTCGGGGTTCACCAGCTGCAAGCACAGGCGTTGGACATTCTGATCGTGGGTGCCTTCGCTCATCATCTCGTGAGTGAAGACTTGTTCGCCACGCCATAGGCATAGCTGGGTATGAGTGCCGCCCAGCCATATCTCGTTGATGGACCTGAGGTCGGTGGTAGCCAGTTGATCCAGAGTGATTGTCTTATCCATTGCGCTGTACCTCACCAATGAGTAGATATGGGTAGACTCAAAGGCACAATGGGTCGTTCCAAGCGTGTGCAATCTCACCGCGCTAATACGGCATAAATCTCAGCAACCACCTGCGCCGTCGCCTGCTCAATACTCCGAATCATCGGTGGGGTTTCTGGCGTGAGCGTTAACCAGGGCCATGGTCTCAGCTCTGTAGGGATCGCTTTTTCGCTCGCAAAGGCGGATCACCTTTTTGTTGCCTGCCCGCAGTGATTGGGTGACGGCTTCCAACAGCGTGGTTTTACCGGTGCCTTTGGGGCCATCCAGGGAGACAAATAATGGACAATTCATGCTTCACGTAATGATGGACAAGTGATGAGCACCTTAACATGGCTCACTCAGCAAAAAAGACGTGCCCAATGCCAACGGCTCCAACCCCAGGTGCACCGCCAGCGTCTGGCCGATATCGGCAAAGCTGGCTCGCTCGCCCAGCCAACCCGCCGCCACGCCTGCGCCATAAGCCAGGACGGGCACATGTTCACGGGTATGATCGCTGCCCGGCCGCGAGGGGTCGCAGCCGTGGTCGGCGCTGATGATGAGCAATGTTTGTGGGTCCATCAGCGCCAGTAATTCCGGCAGCCTGCGGTCGAAGGCTTCCAGCGCGGCAGCGTAGCCGGCGAGGTCTCGGCGGTGCCCGTAGAGCATGTCGAAATCGACAAAGTTGGCAAACACCAGGCTGTTGTCTGGCGCTTCGCGGTAGGCTTTGAGCGTGGCGTCGAACAGCGCATCGTTGCCATCGGCCTTGTACAAGCGGCTGATGCCTCTGTGAGCAAAAATATCGCCGATTTTGCCCACCGCATGCACGGTGCCGCCGGCGTCGCAGAGGCGATCCAGCAGCGTCGCTGACGGCGGCGGCACGGTGTAGTCGCGGCGATTGCCGGTGCGCCGGAACTGGCCTGCGTGCTCGCCGGTGAAGGGTCGGGCAATGACCCTGCCGACGGTGTATTCATCACATAAGGTACGGGCGATTTCACACACCCGGTACAGCGCTTCAAGGCCGAAATGGCTTTCATGGGCGGCGATTTGCATCACGCTGTCGGCCGAGGTGTAGCAAATCGGCTGCTGGCTGCGGATGTGCAATTCACCCAAGTCGTCCAGCACCGTGGTGCCCGAGGCGTGGCAGTTGCCCAGGATACCCGGCAACCCTGCCCGCTCAATCAGGTCGGCCAGCAGTTGCGGTGGAAAGGACTCGGTCGGCCGCTCGAAATAACCCCAGTCGAACAACACCGGCACGCCCATCATTTCCCAATGCCCAGACGGCGTGTCCTTGCCGGATGATTGCTCGCGCGCATGGCCGTAGGCGCCAATCGGTGCAGCGTCGCCCCAGTTGCCTGGCAACGGGCCATTGCCACTGGCCGCCGCTGCGGCGCCCAATCCCAGCTGGCCCAGGTTTGGCAGGGTCAAAGGTCCGCGGCGCAATAAACCATCGGCCTCACCACGGGCACAGGCTTCGGCGATATGGCGCAAGGTGTCGGCGCCGGTATCGCCAAACAGCGCGGCGTCGGCGCTGGCACCGATGCCCAACGAGTCCAGCACTAATACGATGGCCTTGCTCATAGGATTGCCTGGATCAATTCGCGCGCGGCCGGGCGTTCATCGCCTAGCCGATACGCTGCGCGCAAGGCGGATGCGCCCTGCTCGGCCTGTTCTGGCGTACGCCCATGCACCCATCCCAGGGGCCGTTTCGCATTCACCTGTTCGCCGACAAAGGCCAGCTCGCTGAAGCCCACGGACAGGTCCAGCACATCGTCCGGATGGCTGCGTCCACCGCCCAATGTCACCACCGCCAAACCCACTGCACGGGTGTCGATCTCGGTGACACAGCCCTCCTCCTCGGCCCACACCGGCACCGACACGACCGCCTTGGGTAAATGTTGATCGGGCGTGTCGGTAAAACCCTGCGGACCGCCCAGCGCAACCACCATCTGCTCAAATCGCTGCAAGGCCGCCCCGCTCTGCCAGGCTTGAAGCAATTGATCACGGGCCTGAGCCTCGTCCCTCGCCAGGCCGGCCATCGTCAGTGCCTGGGTGGCCAGCGCCAACGTCACCGCCCACAGGCGTTCACTGCGCACCTCGCCTTTGAGCAGGGCTACCGCTTCCGCCACTTCCAGGGCATTGCCGGCACTGCGGGCCAGTGGTTGGTCCATGTCGGTGATCAGGGCGCGGGTATTGACCCCGGCGCCGTTGGCCACTGCGACGATACTCGCGGCCAGTGCTTGGGCCTGTTGCGGCTCGGCCATGAAGGCGCCGTTGCCGGTCTTCACATCCATGATCAACACATCGAGGCCGGCGGCGAGTTTTTTGCCGAGGATCGACGCGGTGATCAGGTCTATCGACTCCACCGAGCCGGTGACATCGCGGATCACGTACAAACGCTTGTCCGCCGGCGCCAGGTTGGCCGTTTGGCCGATGATCGCGCAGCCGACTTCAGCCACTATCGCGCGCAGGCGTTCGGTGCTGGGGTGGCAGTCGTAACCAGGGATGCTTTCGAGCTTGTCCAGGGTGCCGCCGGTATGCCCAAGACCGCGCCCGGAAATCATCGGCACGTAACAGCCGCAGGCCGCCAGCAAGGGCGCCAGCAGCAGGCTGATCATGTCACCGACGCCGCCGGTGGAATGCTTGTCGACGATCGGCCCCGGCAGCGCCCATTGCAGTATCTGGCCGGAGTCGCGCATTGCCTCGGTCAAAGCGATGCGTTCGCTCACGTCCATGCCCTTGATGAACACCGCCATGGCGAACGCCGCCACCTGCCCATCGCTAAGGCTGCCGTCGGCAATACCGGCGACAAATTGTTGAATGTCCACTGCGGCCAGGGCATGCCCGTCGCGTTTACGGCGAATCACTTCTTGTGGCAACCACATACTGTGCTCCTTACAGCGAAATGAAAAAGCCGACAATCGCCGCACTCATCAGGTTGGAAAGCGTGCCGCCGATCATGGCCCGCAGGCCCAGCCGTGCCAGTTCTTGACGCCGTTGCGGGGCGATACCCGTGAGGCCGCCCAGTTGAATCGCAATCGAGGACAGGTTGGCAAAGCCGCACAGGGCGAAGGTGACGATCACTTGGGTGTGTGCCGACAACAGCGGCACCCCGGCTGCGGCGGCCTTGTCCGCGGTCAGGTAATTGGCCAGGTCGGCATAGGCGACGAACTCGTTGAGCACCAGTTTTTCGCCGATAAAACCGCCGGCCAGCACCGCCTCATGCCACGGCACCCCGAGCAGAAACGCGATCGGCGCCAACACGTGGCCGAGCACCAGTTGCAAGGTCAGCTGCGGGTAGCCAAACCAGTTGCCCGCCCAGCCCAGCAGCCCGTTGAACAGGGCGATCAACGCGATAAACGAAAGCAGCATCGCGCCCACCGCCAAGGCCAGGCGCAAGCCGACCTGCGCGCCCTCAGCCGCCGCGTCGATGATATTGGTCGGCCGATTCTCGGCCTGCCCCAGCTCTTCAATCACCTCGTCGGTACGCGCCGCTTCGGTTTCCGGCTCCATAAGCTTGGCCATCAACAACGCCCCCGGCGCCGACATGAAACACGCCGCGATCAGGTACTTGAGTTCCACCCCAAGCCCGGCGTAACCGAGCAGCACCGAGCCTGCCACCGCGGCAAAACCACCGACCATCACCGCGAACAACTCAGAGCGCGTCAGCTTGGCAATGAACGGCCGTACCACCAGCGGCACCTCCGACTGGCCAATGAAAATCGCCGACGTGACCACCATCGACTCGACGCGACTGGTACCCAGCAACAGGCGCAGGCCGCCGCCCACCAGCCGGATAATCCAGCCCATCACGCCGATGTAATACAGCACCGAGATAAAGCTGCCGAAGAACACAATCATCGGCAGCACCCGGATAGCGAATACAAACCCGCCATTGCCGAAGACTTCAAACATATGCGGCGAGCTCAAGCCGCCGAACAGAAACTCGATGCCTTTGTTGGCGTAGAGCTGCAGCGAGGCTACCGCGCCCGACAGTGCGGCGAGCACCGTCTGGCCCCAGGGCACGTACAGCGCGAACGCGCCGATCAAAACCTGGATTACAAAGGCTACCGAGACCGTGCGCCAGTTGATCGAGCGTCGCTGGTGGGATAAAGCAATGGCAATGACAATAAGGGTCGCTATTCCGACAAGACTGATCATGCAGGCGTCTCAACAAGGGACCAAGCGGACGCAGGCCAGTGGGCCTGCCCAGGATTAGAAAGCGTCGAAGGCGCCCGGCAGCAATTGCGCCAGGGTCCAGGTGCGGGTGGCGGCCGGGTCACTGCCCTGACATATCACCACTGCATCCTTGGCCATCAACTCCAGCATCACCTGGCGGCAGGCACCGCAAGGGCTTATCAGTGAAACGTTGGGTGCGTAAACAGCGATGGCCCTGAAACTGCCAGGCGCATAGCCCTGGCTGATAGCGCTGAACAAAGCGCTGCGTTCGGCACAATTGGTCAGCCCGTAGGAGATATTCTCCACGTTGCAGCCCTGTATGACCTCGCCGTCGGCGGTCAGCAACGCTGCGCCTACCGGAAACTTGGAATAAGGCGAATACGTACGCTCGGCCGCCCGCTTGGCCTGCTCCATCAAACGCTGTTCAATTGTCATTCACAGGGTCATCCCATTTTATTGCGCACACGTCCAGGGAGGTCGTGGCGCTCTTATGGGTGTTATTAAAATAACATTTGATGTGAATACTCAATCTTTATTTTTTGCCCATGAACGATTATGCAACTGCCAACCCCAGGCTCTCGCGCAAGGTCGTGCCTTCATACGCCGTGCGATACACACCTCGCTCCTGCAACAGCGGTATGACCTCTTGCGTAAAACGGTTGAACTGGCCCGGATGCCCAATATAAATATTGAAGCCATCCACCGCCCGCGCCTCCAGCCAATCCGCCATTTTTTGCGCCACAGTATCCGCCGCCCCCACAAACGCCCCCGGCCGCAGTTGCCGGCCGAATTCCACCGCCTGACGCAAGGTAAACCCCTTCTCCCGCGCCTGATCAGCAATGCGCTTGGCATTGGTAAAAAAGCTGCTGCGCGCCGCCTCCAGGCTTTCCTGGGGAAACGGCGCATCCAAATCGTATTGGCTGAAATCATGCCAGCCGAAATTGCGCCCAAACTCCTTCAGTGCCAGCTCAAAACTATGGTCGGCCTGGTGGTAATGCTGCTCTATTTCACGTGCATGCGCGTCGGTGTCGCCGACATAGATTTCCGCGCCGGGCATTACCAGCAATTGCTCCGGATCGCGCCCGTGTTGCAGCGCCCTGCCCTTTATATCCCGGTAAAACGCCTGACCCTGTTCGATGCTGGCGGCGTGGGTGAAGATCACATCGGCGGTGGCGGCGCCGAGGTCGCGGCCTTGTTCTGAGTCACCGGCCTGGAAGATCACTGGTTGGCCCTGGGGCGAGCGTTGGATATTCAGCGGGCCGACCACGCAAAAGTGCTCGCCCTTGTGGTTCAGGCTGTGCAGTTTGCTCGGGTCGAGGAACTGGCCTGTCGCACGGTCGCGCACGAAGGCGTCATCCTCGTAGGAATTCCACAAGCCTTGCACCACCTGGACGTGTTCGGCGGCGCGGCCGTAGCGGGTGTCGTAGTCGTAATGCTCGTCGCGGCTGTAATTGCCGGCTGTACCGGCATCGCCGCTGGTGACCACGTTCCAGCCGGCGCGGCCTTTGCTGATCAGGTCCAGGGAGGCCAAGCGGCGCGCCACGTTGTACGGCGAGTTGTAGGACGTTGTCAGCGTGCCGACCAAACCGATATGCCGTGTGCTGACGGCCAACGCCGATAGCAGCGTCAGCGGTTCCAGGCGATTGAGGTAATGGGACGGCGAGCCGGGCGTGATGAACTGGCTGTCGACGATAAACATCAAGTCGAACAACGCAGCCTCGGCCTGGCGGGCGATGTCGATGTACCAGTCAACATTGACGCTGGCATCGGCCGGTAACTCGGGGTCAAGCCACAGGTTGTGGCGGCCGGGGCCGCCGCAGCCCATTGTCAGGGCGCCGAGTTTTAGCTGTCTTTTAGTCATTTGTTCAGTGTTCCTTGAAGCGATGTGGCCACGGCGGGTTGCAAGGCGGCTGCGAATGAATCGTCGAACAGGCTGGCCGCCGAATAGGATTTGACCAGGCCCTGGCTGGCAAAAAAGTCCACGGTCTTTTGCGCTTCGACCGGCGATTGGACCGTGACCGGCTCCACCGTGGTGCGCGCGCGGGCAAACCAGGCGCGGGCGATGTCGGCATCGGCGCGGGTGCGTTTGGCCCAGGCATCCGCATACGCGTCGGCGTTGGCCGGGCTTTGGCGTGTCCAGTCGCGGGCCTTCTTCAAGCGCTGCAAAAAGTCGCTGATGGGTGCGCGTTTGCTCTCCACGGCCTTGGTGTTGGCGGCAATGAAACTCTGCGCCGGAATCAACCCCTCAGCCGTGGCCAGCACCCGCGCGCCTTGGCGTTCCTGCTGGGTAACGTAAGGTTCCCAGGTGGCGATCACATCAACCGAGCCGCCTTCCAGTGCATGGGAAGCATCCAGGGCGCTGAGGTAGCGCAGCTCCAGGGAGTCACGTGGCACGCCGGCTTTGTCCAGCGCCGTCATCAACAGTTGCTGGCTCCAGGAGCCTTTCCAGATGGCCGCGCGCTTGCCGGCAAGGTCGGCAAGGCTGTGGATCGAGGAGTCTTTTCTGACCAGAATCGCCACGCCTTCGAGGTTCTGCCGGCTGATACCAATCACCTTGATCGGCGCGCCGAGTGCGCCCAGGAACAATACCGGCGCATCCCCCAGCAGGCCGATGTCCAGGCTGTTGGCATTCAGCGCTTCGGCGACGGGCGAACCGGCGGTGAATTGCTTCCATTCCAGCGTGTAAGGCAGGTCATTGAGCACCCCCGCCGCCTCCATCACGGCCTGGGCGTTGTAGCTTTGGTCGCCTACCACCAGCGTTTGCGCGTGGGCGGTCAGGCAGAGCAAGGCGGCAGTCATGCCAGCCGCCAGTGTTGTCAGGTAACGCACATTTTTCTCCAAAGGCCTGTTCAAAGGACGGAGAAGATGAGGGACTGATCACGCGGTGTAAAATACTGATAATGCATATCCTAATTCTATAAAAATGCTAAATATGCATTTTATAGCCATCGATGCAGCCGAAACTCAAGGGCCGACATTGCATAGCGCCCGGCACCACCTACACTGGTTTGAGTCCAGCGACCCTGATGCACCTGCACTCATTGCTCAACAAAAAAACAGTTAGCCAACTGATTAATAGAGTCAACATGAAAGAGCAGCCTCGGCAGCGTGTGTCCTCCCTTCTGGCTCCCTTGAGCCTGCTGTGCATCGCCCTCGCCGGCTGCACCGTCGGGCCTGATTTCGCCCGCCCCGATGTGGCTGCGAACGCCGACTATGCAAAAGAAACACTCACCACCACTGCCCAGGCGGATATCGCCACCGGTGGCGCCGCGCAGCGGCTGATCGCCGGCATGGATATCCCCGGCCAATGGTGGACGCTGTTTCGTTCGCCCGCCTTGAACGCACTGGTTGAAGAAGCCTTGAAGGCCAACCCGGATGTGAGCGCCGCGCAAGCCGCCTTGCGCCAGGCCAACGAGCTGGTCTACGCCGACCAGGCGTCGTTGTTCCCATCAGTGAGCGGCAATGTGCAGAAAGCGCGAGAGAAAGTCTCGGGGGTCACCTCCGGCGTGCCGGAATCGCCAATACTCACGGTCAGTTCTGCGTCGCTGAGCGTGTCCTATGCCCCGGATGTGTTTGGCGGTACGCGCCGGCAAATCGAGTCGACCACGGCGCAGGCCGAGTACCAGCGCTTCCAGCTGGAGGCGACCTACCTGACCCTGACCGCCAATGTGGTCAATACCGCCATCAGCCTTGCGTCTGTGCGTGATCAAATCGCGTCGACCGAGGAAATCATTCGTCTGCAAGGCGGTCAGCTGGATCTGCTGCAAGCGCAGCGGCGTTTGGGGGCCATTGGCGATACCGATGTGCTGACCCAGCAAACCGCACTGGCACAAACCCGTGCGACCTTGCCGCCGTTGCAAAAGCAATTGGCGCAAACGCGCAATCAGTTGATGGCCTATCTGGGGCGCTTTCCCAATCAGGACCAGGGCGAGCGTTTCAACCTGGCGTCTTTACGGTTGCCCGAAGAACTGCCGGTGAGCCTGCCCTCGGCCATCGTCGGCCAGCGGCCGGATGTGCGTTCTGCCGAGGCTCAACTACATCAGGCCAGCGCCAATATCGGTGTGGCCGTCGCCAACCAGTTGCCGCAGTTCAGCATTACCGGCTCGCTGGGCTCCACGGTGGCAAGCGGGACCAAGCTGTTTTCGTCCGGCTCCGGCGTGTGGAGCCTGACGGGCTCGATTACCCAGCCGATCTTTGACGCCGGCGCGCTTGAACACCGCAAACGCGCAGCCGTGGCCGCTTACGACGAATCGGCGGCGCGTTATCGCGGCACGGTGGTGACCGCCTTCCAGGATGTGGCCAACGCACTGCGGGCGCTGGAAGCCGACGCCGACGCGCTCAACCAGCAGGTCGTGGCCGAACGCTCCGCGCAGGCCAGCCTGGATCTGGTCCAGGCCCAATTTCGCCTTGGCGCAGTGGCCTACATCAACCTGCTCACGGCCCAGCAGACCTATCAGAACACTGCACTGTCACGCGTCAAGGCCCAGGCCGCGCGCTACAGCGACACCACGGCGCTGTTCCAGGCCTTGGGTGGCGGCTGGTGGAACCGTACGGATGTAAACCCGGACACCAAAGGCCGCCCGGATCGCTTTGGCCTGCCGTCGTGGCAGGAAATCATGCCGGCCAAGAGCAAAGCCGCGCCGGCCGATGCCGCGCGGCTCAACTGAATCAACAGCGAGAAACCCCATGGCTGAAGTCACCCCTGTCTCTGCCCCACCACTGGCCCCCAATGGCCCGCGCAAACGGCGACTGTGGCGGCCGATGCTGATCATGATCGTGGTGGTGCTGGTGATTGTCGCGATCATTGCCGGGGTGAAGTTCGTGCAGATTTCGGCGCTGATCGCCCAGTCCAAACAGCCCTTGCCGGCTGCTGTGGTGACGGCCATGCAGGTGCCATTTAGCGAATGGCAACCCAGCGTGTCGGCGGTGGGCTCCATGAAGGCAGTGCGCGGCGTGGATGTGACCACCGAAGTGGGCGGCATTGTGCGCACCATCGGCTTCAAACCTGGCCAGGAGGTCGAGGCCCAGGCACTGCTGGTGCAGTTGAATGCTGACTCGGATATCGCACAACTGCATTCGCTGGAGGCCACCGCCGATCTGGCAGTGATCGTGCTCAAGCGCGACAAGGCGCAACTGGCGGTCAACGCCATCTCCCAAGCCCAGGTAGACACCGACACCGCCGACTTGAAGGCCAAGCTTGCCGCCGCCGAACAGCAGCGCGCGCTGGTGGCGAAAAAGACCATTCGCGCGCCCTTTGCCGGGCGCATCGGCATCACCAGCGTCAACCCCGGCCAATACCTCAACCCAGGCGACAAAATCGCCACGTTGCAGACCTTTGATCCCATCTACATCGATTTCAGCGTGCCGCAAACCCAGATGGAAGCCATTGCCATTGGCCAGGGCGTCGCGGTAACAGCTGACGGCCTGTCCAACCAGACGTTCAAGGGCCGCATCAGCACCATCGACACTCAGTTCGATACCACCACGCGCAACGTCACCGTTGAAGCAACCGTGGAAAACCCCAAGCAAAACCTGGTGCCCGGCATGTTTGCGCGTGCCGTGGTCAACTCGGGCGCCACCCAACGCTACCTCACCGTGCCGCAAACGTCGGTGACCTACAACCCGTATGGCACCACGGTGTTCATTGCCACGTCGAGCAAGAATGACAAGGGTGACGAGGTGCTCACCGCGCAACAGACCTTTATCAAGACCGGGCCGACTCGCGGCGATCAAGTCGCGATCCTGTCCGGGGTCAAAGAAGGCGACCTGTTGATCACCAGCGGCCAGATGAAGCTCAAGAACGGCTCGCCGGTGAAGGTCGATAACAGCGCCGCGCCGCTGAACGACCCGGCGCCGACTCCCCAAGAACATTAAAGGTGTCCCATGAAGCTTACCGATACCTTTATTCAGCGACCGGTGTGGGCCATCGTCGTGTCGCTGTTCATCTTGATCCTGGGGCTGCGCTCGATCTTTGAATTGCCGGTGAACCAATGGCCGCGCACCGAAAATACCGTGGTCACCATCACCACCTCCTACTACGGTGCCGACGCCTCCACCGTCGCCGGTTTTATTACCCAGCCGCTGGAGTCAGCGATTGCCCAGGCCCAAGGTATCGACTACCTGGCTTCGTCGAGCATCACCGGCATCTCGACCATCACCGCCACGCTGCGGCTGAATTACGACGCGAGCAAAGCCCTTACGGAGATCAACACCCAGGTCAACTCGGTCAAAAACCAGTTGCCGGCGCAAGCCCAGGAACCGGTGCTGACCATCGCTGTGGGGCAAACCACCGATGCCATGTACCTGGGTTTTTACAGCGACACGCTGCCCACCAATAACATCACCGACTACCTGGTGCGAGTGGTCAAGCCCAAGCTCGATTCAATCCAGGGCGTACAAACCGCCGAGATCCTCGGCGGGCGCCAATTCGCCCTGCGCGCCTGGCTGGACCCGGACAAACTGGCGGCGCATAACGTCACCGCGCAAGACGTGTCCACGGCACTGGCCAACAATAACTACCTGTCGGCCGTCGGCTCCACGCGCGGGCAAACCGTGACGGTCGACCTCACCGCCGGCACCGATTTGCACACAGTCGATGAGTTCAAGCGGCTGGTGATCAAACAGAAAGGCGATGCACTGGTGTACCTGGAGGATGTTGCCACCGTCACCCTCGGCGCCGAAAGCTATGACAGCAGCGTGGCGTTCTCCGGCAAGCGCTCGGTATTTATCGGCATCAAGGCGGCGCCCACTGCGAATATCCTCACCGTCGCCAGCAGCGTGCGCGAGGCCTTCCCCGAGTTGCAATCGCAACTGCCGGCCGGTGTGCGCGGCGAAATCGTGTATGACTCCACCGCGTTCATTAATACCTCGATTTATGAGGTGGTGAAGACCCTGGTCGAGGCCATGATCATTGTGTCGGTGGTGATCTACCTGTTCCTCGGTTCGTTTCGCGCGGTGATTGTGCCGTTGGTGGCGATCCCGTTGTCGCTGGTCGGCACCTTCTTTGTCATGTACCTGCTGGGGTATTCGATCAACCTGCTGACCTTGCTCGCATTGGTATTGGCCATCGGCCTGGTGGTGGACGACGCGATCATCGTGGTGGAAAACGTCGACCGGCATATCAAGGAAGAAGGCAAAAGCGTGCTGGAGGCCGCGCTGGTGGCGGCGCGGGAGCTGGGTGGCCCGATCATCGCGATGACCGTGGTGCTGATTGCCGCCTATGTGCCCATCGGGCTGCGCAGCGGGCTGACGGGCGCATTGTTCAAGGAGTTCTGTTTCTCGCTGGCGGGTGCGGTAACCGTGTCAGCCGTGGTCGCGCTGACGCTGTCACCGATGATGACCTCCAAGCTGTTCAAATCCGGGCAAGAGGAAGGTCGTTTCGCGCGCAAGCTCGATGAATATTTTGACTGGTTGCGCAAGCGTTACCACCGCGTGCTGGCGGGCGGCCTGAATATCTGGCCGGTGCTGGTGACCTTTGGTTTTGTGCTGTTCTTGCTGGTGGCCGCCAGTGGCATGACTGCCAAGAGTGAGCTGTCGCCCACCGAGGACCAAGGGCTGGTGTTCATGCAGATCAAGGGCCCGCCGACCGCTTCGCCGCAGCAGATGGAGCGGATTGCCGACCAGGCTTTCCAGATCGCCAATAAAGAGCCGGAATACGCGCAGATGTTCCAGCTCACCGGCCTGCCCGCGCTCAACCAGGGCCTGGGCGGTGTGCTGCTTAAAACCTGGGACGACCGCACACGCTCCCAGGCCCAGCTGATTCTGGATTTGCAGCAGAAGTGGAACCAGGTGCCGGGCGCCACCATTGCAGCCTTCCCGCTGCCGTCGCTGCCGGGCGCCCAAGGGCTGCCGGTGCAGTTTGTGATTACCACCACCGACTCGGTGGAAAACCTCAATGAAGTGGCGCAGGCGGTGATGGCCGAGGCACAGAAACAGCAGCTGTTCTGGTTCTCCGACATGGACTTGAAGCTCGACAAACCCCAAGCCAAGCTGGTGGTGGACCGCGAAAAAATCGCCGCGCTGGGCATGACCCAAGCCGATGTTGGTGCCGCGCTTTCGTCGGCACTGGGCGGCAACTACGTGAACTACTTCTCCACCGCCGGGCGCTCATACAAGGTCATTCCCCAAGTATTGCAGGTGGATCGCCTCAACCCCGACCAGATCCTCGACTACTACATCCGAACGCCTTCGGGCAGCATGATCCAGGCGCGCACCGTGGCGCATATCGAGACCTCGACCCAGCCGGAATCGATCAACCACTTCCAGCAACTCAACTCGGCAACGCTGTCGGGCGTCAGTGGCGTGGCCCAGGGCGAGTTGCTGGCCAAACTCAATACCATCCTCACCAACGTGGCGCCCTCGGGCTACACCTCGGACTTCTCCGGCGAGTCGCGCCAGTTTATCCAGGAGTCTGGCGGCTTCGTAGGGTTGCTGCTGTTCTCGATCCTGATCGTGTACCTGGCCCTGGCGTTCCAGTTCGAAAGCTTTCGCGACCCGGTGGTGATTCTGTTCTCGGTGCCCCCGGCGCTGTTCGGCGCGCTGGCGTTTATCACCATGGGCTACGCCTCGATCAACGTATACACCCAGGTCGGCTTGGTGACGTTGCTGGGGTTGATCACCAAGCACGGGATCCTGATCGTGCAGTTTGCCAACGAATTGCAGCGCGCCGGTTACAGCAAGCGTGAGGCGATTGAAGAAGCAGCTGCGGTGCGGCTACGGCCGATCCTGATGACCACCGCCGCCATGGTGCTGGGCGTGGTGCCGCTGGTGTGGGCCTCGGGCGCCGGCGCTGCGGGGCGGCATGATATGGGCCTGGTGATTTTCAGCGGGTTGTCGATTGGCACGTTGCTGACGCTGTTTATGGTGCCGGCGATGTATATGTTTATTGGCGAGACGCATCACCAGGAAGCTGATCATTCACATGCGGGACACAGCATTTGACTAGAGTGAATTGGCAAATGGCCTCGGGACTTCGTGGAGACAAATTAACCTATCGGTTAAAGGATGGAATCCTACAGTGAAGGCAAAATGACATACACTGACGCCCTTTTTTGAGTTTAAGCCTCTAAGGGACTAGGTATGGTTGATGAAGTAGAACGGCTCGATGAAATGGAGCAGCTCAACGAAAGAAATATTCACGCCAACAAGCTATTTCATTCATTTCGTTCAGTACACACCGACTTAACGCCAGATCGTTTCAACGCACTGCTGCTGTATTTTGTCACCTATCTGATTCAGACAGCCTATAAAAGTGATGAAACAGACGTGGAACGAATCTTTGTTCGACGTACCGTTGCGGACGTGGTTGAGGGCATGACTCGCCTGATCGAACACCACAATAACGGCCTCGCAGCCAGAGAGGGGTTGATTGAGGCGCTGTCAGAAAACGTACTTACCCAACTGATGGACCAATTCCAGTATCTCGAACCCCGTATATTTCGAAAGACGGGCTTCGCCCGGCGTGTATTCGACGTGATGCTGCGTCGGGTGTTAACTGAAGACTATCAAATCAGCCTGTTCCATTCTCACGTGGTGGCATTACTCGCCGTTAGCCTTTGCAAGACAAACACACGCCTCATTGAAACCTACCCTTACAGCGGTGCAGCGTCTGTCACCGCCCAAGTCCTGAAAAAAGACGTCGAAACGTTTTATCGAGAACTGCACGGTTGCCCCTACAAACATCAAGATTTGATCAGCCTGCGCTTACAGGTGCGTGGCCTGTCATTGCAGCCGCTGGCAGAAGTTGAAACCGATGACATGACGTTGCTGGATGGCGCCCAGCTGCTGGAGCCTCAAAACTCGGTGTTTGCAACCTTGGAACAGCTGATAAAACAAGGAGCGCTCAGCGACTCTTTGCTTGTGATTGTTGATCGCGCCCAAAGCCGGGCGTTGCCCGACACGTTGCGTGCTCACTTTGAAGAGCACAATCTGTTGGAAGCTGTTATTGATCTGCCGAGCAAGGACGCGTTCGAGAACGGCACTGAGTTCACGGCATGGCTGTTGAACACTGATAAAGACCGCGAGAACGCCGGCGAAACGCTGTGCATCAACGCCACGCGCATGCAAGAAGACGCCGGCTATTTTGAGCTTGCCGGGGTATCTGCCGCAATCGTCAAACGGTGGCGGTCATCCCACTACAAAATCGATGAAAGGTTCTTAAAAGAAAGCTTCGATAGCCCGCTCGTCCCGGAGGTGCTCAATCATTTCAAACATCATTACAGAAACCTCCCTGGCCTATGCCGTGTGTTTCCCATCGAAACGGTTCTGCGCGCCACGGAGATCACAGCACGCCAACATCTGATGTTTGAGGCGTTCGATCTAAAACTCTACAGACCAGAAAGCAGTTTTCTGCGGGACATACTGATCGGGCCAAAGACAGTCCCCAGTTGCATATACATTATTGGCAACAATGGAACGGGTAAAAGCTTGCTGCTGAGAGACCTGATCGACGATCTTGGGCAGGCAAAGCTCAACTCGGTCGGTATTGCGTTCGGCGCTATAGACCGGTTTCCCGTCGAGTCGTCTGAGGCGCCGTTGTTTGAGTATCAAGGCGCACGTCGCCATCTCGATGATCCATTCCAATTGGATTGGCTGCACGGACTGGGGCAAGCGTTATACGCTATCTATCAAGAACCTTATCGTCTGAATATATTCAACGAAGCACTGCAGTTGCTTGCTTTCAAACATCGCCACTATCTCGTTCCCGTCAGCGATCCGCACAACCCGATCACGGACTGGGAGCGTGGCATTTCCAGCTTCGAGCTCTACGAAGGGGTAACCGTGTCCACGGGGGATACGCTCTATGAGCCGGGCATACTGCAAAAAGAAGGTCACCCGGTAGCGCCTTTCAGTGACTTGAGCTCTGGAGAGCAGCAGGTGCTCTCACTGTTAATCAAAGTATGCGCCAAGGCCAATTCTCACACCGTCTTCCTCATCGACGAGCCTGAAATCAGCTTACATGTGAGTTGGCAGCAGCAACTGCCAAGCTTGCTGTCACTTGTCGCTGAAGCGTTTGGCTGCTCGTTGGTCATTGCTACGCACTCCCCGCTGATAATCGCAAATGCACGCGACGCAATCAGCCACTGTTTTCTGACTAAGGATCGTTTACTCATCCCCATTCCTGCGCATCAGCGGCACTCCGTGGAGTCTATTTTGCTTGACGGTTTCAAAACCTATACCCCAGATAACAGTGAGGTCAGCGAACGTTGTGCGGTACTCGTGTCGCGGGCTATCCAAGTGACCAATTCGCCAGGCAAGGTCGAACACCGTCAGAAAAAGAAACTGATCCAAACGCTCAAAACCTTGAGAGATACACTTGAGAAAACTGCCGGCGCTCAACGTAATCAACGTTACCAGCAAGACCTCACGTTGATTGAGCAAGCGCAAGCAGCCATCAACGAATTGTTTGAACGTGCCAAAAAAGACAAGCAACAATGAGCGCGACGCTGACCGATGTTGAACAACAGGCCCAATGCAATGCCTATCTACTGCGAGCGCATGACGTCGACAGTCATATCAAAGATACCGTGACCTTTTTGCGCACGCTCAACAGGTACTCGTACCTTAAGGCCGATGTTTGGAAGGAGCTTTCAACTCACAATGAAGCCAAGGCCAGCGGCGTGACGGGGCCCCTGATCAAGCAAGCGTTTAGAAAATTTGTGATTGAGTTGCAAGGCAACCGCTGCTGCTACTGTCGTCGCTGGTTACTCAATATCGCCCATGCCAAGCCCATTGAACACATTCTGCCCAAAGTCCACTATCCACAATTTTCTTTGCACTTCTGGAATTTGGCTGTTGCCTGTTTCGACTGTAACCAACTGAAGCAGACATCTAACTGGAGCACCGTCGCACTGAGTCAGCTCGACTACCCGACAGCAGCAATGTGCACTGATTTCTATCACGCACGTTTTCACCGCTACGCCGAGCACGTCAGTTATGAACGAAGGGAAAGCAATCACGCCAGCAACGTGACCTACACGGGGCATACTTCACAGGGCAAACACCTGTGCCGGGAAATGCTCTACATCATTGCTGCTCGCGAAAATCTTTATAGCAACAACCCAACCCTGGCAGAAGCCGTTATCGGTATTCAGCAATTTCAAGATCGGCACCAAAGCGGCGAGTTACCGCATTTGGAGGCTTTCCGTAACGGGCTGAACGCGTCTCTACAGCTGCAATTGGACAAAAGTGGTGTGGACGCGGCACCTCTCAAGAATTAGCCGTTAGCGCGCCGCTGACAAGATTGCGCGACTCGCTAAACTCTGGACGATTACCTTCTTGCTCGCTACCGAGGTCGCACTTGGACTACTTTACGGCACTCACCGCCTTCGTCGAAGCCGCCGAAGGCAATAATTTCTCCCGGGCGGCCGAACGGCTCGGCATCAAGGCGTCCACGGTGTCGCGCTACGTGAAAGACCTTGAACAGGACTTGGGCATTGCCCTGTTCAATCGCTCGACACGCACGCTGCACCTGACCGAAGGCGGCCAGACGTTCCTGCTGCACGCTCGCCGTGTGCTGGATGAGTTGGAGCAAGCCAAGGCGGCGACCTCGGCGCTCAACCAGCAACCGCGTGGGGTGCTCAAGCTCAATTTGCCGCCAGCGTTTGCCCGGCACCATATCCTGCCGGTGTTGAACCTCTTCCTGGCGCGCTACCCGCAAATCAAGCTGGAACTGGTGCTGGATAACGCCCAAGTCAACCTGATTCATTCAGGCGTAGACCTGGCCATTCGGATTGGCGCCCTGCCCGACTCCACGCTCAAGGCGCGCAAGATCTGCGCCGGAAAGTACTTGCTGGTGGCCAGCCCGGCGTTTTGTGCGCAGCACCCGGCCCCGACGACTCCGGCAGACCTTGCTGGCCTGCCAGCCGTCCTGGGCACCCATGATGTTGCCTTCGAGGCCGGTGGTGAAGTGTTGCCGCTGGTATACCGCGACGGTATCCGCATCAACGACCTGGACGCGCAGCTGCTGGCTGCACGCCAAGGCCTGGGCTTTGCCTTGCTGCCTGATTGGCTGGTGAGCAAAAACCTTGAGGCGGGCGAGCTGCAGGTCTGGTTGCCGCACTGGAACATCCTGGGGGCTGAACAGGCGTTTGCAGTGTGGTTTGTCTACCCGCCCAAGCGCATCGTGTCGTCCAAGGTGCGCTGCTTTATCGACTTTATCGTCGAGCAGTTGGGCGAAACACCCTATTGGAAATAAGGCGTTTCTGTAGGAGCTGGCTTGTCGAGTCGTCGCACCGCTGCGGTGCTGGCGTCGCAGTATCAAATGCAAAGCAAAAGCCTATCTACCTGACGCAACGCGGTCTAAATGTGGGAGCGGGCTTGCTCGCGAATGCGCAGGGTCAGTCAATGCATCTGTCACTGACCCACCGCATTCGCGAGCAAGCCCGCTCCCACAGTTGACCGAGTACTGTCAACTGAAGCGAATATCCAGCGCCCGCAGGTAAGTCTGCAACCCGGCGTCCTGAATCGGGATCAGGAATGCCTCGGTGTCTGACTCATTGAAGTGGGCATGCCAGTACCCCGGCGGCGTTACGAACGCCAGCCCCGGCGACCAGTCCACACGCACCGGATTGCGGATCTGGCCATCGGCGTCCAGCTCCGTGCCCACCAGTGAGTAACAGCCTTTGGGGCAGTCGATGATGAAGTCCAGCGCAATCGACTGATGCCGGTGCGGCTTCTGGATCGAACCCGCCGGCAGAATGCCGTACATGGCCCAGAGCACATGTGTGACGGTTCGGGTCTGGGGGAAATTGCGGTTGCCGAGCAAAATGCTGATGCGACTGCGGTCCTGGGCACGTGGGTCATCCGCCGCTTCACGCAGCTTCTGGTTGGCCAGCGCGGCGGGATACAGCGTAGGCACGAAGCGATCAGTGCTGCGCGTTGCGCCCAGGTAGCGCAACAGCGGCTCATCATGCACGTAGTACAAGCGTGCATCCTGTGAGGCACTGAAGCGCGCAGGCTGCAGGCCCGGCAGCGCGATAAAGCAACCGCTGGACCACTGGATCTCATGTTCGCCCTGCACCACCCGGCCCTCGCCTGCGATGACATAAAACACCTGGGAGGTCGCATTGGGGTGCAGCGCCAAGGCATCACCGGCGTTCAAGCGGATAAAGTTGGCGCACAACCCCGGCCCGGTCGCCGGGCCTTCGCAGCCCAGCGCTTCGCTAAGGTCCAGCGCGACCACCCGCGAGGCGCCGCTGTCGTACAGCGAGGCCGGGAAGCTGTGGTATGGAATCCGCGTAATCAGGTTGGCGCTGATCGGGTTGGCCGCCTTGCTGTACTCGAAGTACTCGGCGTCGGTCAGGTCGGGCTTGAATTCGCTGTTCATGGTTCACCTCAGGCTTGGGCTTGTTTGCAATGACTATAGGCATTGCCTCCACGGGGATTAAGTCCTCGGCTGGCACAGCAGTTGTGCAGGATGGGGCGGCTCTGCCCTGTGACGGTGCAATCGGCCTGTCCAGCGCCTGAGCGTGAACCGATGATCCATGTACTCAGCGTGTATCTCATGCTCAAACGTCATAATCCCCGGTTCCTCTGCGTGGTAATCTTGGCGCCACCACGAATAGACATTGATCGTCACATGACGATGACCAAAGCCAGGAAAGAACATGCCAAAGATTTCTCACTCAGCGTTGCGCCGCAACTTCCGTGAATTGCTTGCAAAACAAATCTGCGTTGAAACCGCCTCCGTCTTCGACCCCATGTCCGCGCGTATCGCCGCCGACCTGGGTTTTGAAGTCGGCATCCTCGGTGGTTCGGTCGCCTCGTTGCAGGTACTTGCAGCCCCCGATTTTGCACTGATCACACTGAGTGAGTTCGTTGAACAGGCCACCCGGATCGGCCGCGTCGCCCAACTGCCGTTTATTGCCGACGCCGACCACGGTTACGGCAACGCCTTGAACGTGATGCGCACCGTCGAAGAACTTGAGCGTGCCGGTGTGGCCGCGCTGACCATTGAAGACACGCTGTTGCCGGCGCAGTTCGGGCGCAAGTCCACCGACCTGATTTCCGTCGAAGAAGGCATCGGTAAAGTGAAAGCCGCGCTTGAAGCGCGTGTCGACCCGGAACTGTCGATCATCGCCCGCACCAACGCCGGTGTGCTGCCCACCGAAGATGTCATCGCCCGCACCAAAGCCTACGAGAAAGCCGGCGCGGACGGGATCTGCATGGTTGGCGTCAAAGACTTCGACCACCTTGAGCAGATCGCCGCCAACCTCACGGTGCCGTTGATGCTGGTGACCTACGGCAACCCGCAGCTCAATGACAGCGAACGCCTGGCGGCCCTGGGCGTGCGCATTGTGGTGGCCGGCCACGGTGCTTACTTTGCGTCGATCAAGGCCACCTACGACAGCCTGCGCGCCCAGCGCAAGCTGACCAGCAGCACGTCCAATCTCAGCGCTACGGAGCTGACCCATACCTACACGTTGCCGGAAAGCTACGTGGCGTGGGCTGAAGAGTTCATGGACGTTAAAGAGTAATAGCCGCGACGGTGCTGATTGTTGCAATCAGCACCGGATGCTCGCGGTGCGGGCTGCTTCAATCAATCCTCCAGCGTTCCCCGCGATTATTGCCCGTGCCTTTGTAGCCGCCGTCTCCATCTGGCTCCCAGCCGCCTCCCGCATTCAAGCCGGTGCCGATAAAGCCACCGCGACCATCGGATTCAAGCCCCCTGCCCTCGTTCTTGCCGGTGCCTATATAGCCGCCACGACCATCGGACTTGTACCCACGCTTGCGGTACTCGCCGGAGCCCTCATACCCGCCATTACCATCGGAGCGCCAACTGGCGCCTGAGGCCTTGCCGTCGCCACGGAAATAGCCTTTGCCGTCCGACCGGTAATCCTCACCGGCGTTAAAACCTGTGCCCTTGTACCCGCCAGAGCCGTCCGGGCTGAACCCTCGGCCATTGTTGTAGCCGATGCCTTTGAGGCCACCGTCATCGGCGGGAATATAGCCTTTGCCCATATTTTTACCGGTGCCCCTGAGCGAACCATCCTTTTGCAGCTCATAGTCACCTCCCAGGTTTCCCCCGGTGCCTCTAAGACCGCCGCGGCCGTCCGGCTCATAGCCGTTCCCTGTGTTGATGCCGGTGCCGATAAAACCTTCGGCCGCCAGCGCTGAGGCGCTAAGCCCCAATAAAACACCAGCGAGCAGGGTGAATGACGCTTTTTTCATGAGGCCTCTGGTCCTTTCAGAGAGGATGATGGGCGCCATGATAGGGCATGGGTTTTGCGCTGCAAGTGCAACAGTCTTGTGACAAACCAATAATTAGACGCGCGCAGTCATATCGCCACTACTTCTGGCGATTCTCAAGTATAAATATTTATATATATAAGATTAAAAAATCCGCCACAGAGCCTGCGGCGGCAAACCAAAGGTTTTGTCGAAGCAGAGCGGCTAAGACCCTATCAACGCTACACCCCTGGCAGATTAAAAGAGGTGAAGTTTAATTAATCGAGTTTAATCCTCGATACCGCTGCAGCCCTCAAAATATATGATAAAAATCAGCCTCGACAACCACGTCGAGCAGAATAAAAACAGCACTACGCTCACCTGCAAACATCTGCCATAAAACCTTAAGCGCTCTTCCAGCATGCGGTGTTTCTGTGCACGCGTTAAATTATTCCGGGGAAGCAATAACATGATCAAACAGTGGAGCCTGTTAACGCTGGCGGTGTGCGCCAGTATCAGCCAAGCGGCCCTCGCCGAGTCGGTCAGCGACCAGGCCGATTCCAAAGGCTTTATCGACGGCAGCAGCATCACCGGGCTGTTGCGCAACTATTACTTCGACCGCGACCGCCAAAGTGGCAAGGCCGACAACCGCGACTGGACCCAAGGCGCGATGCTCAACTACGCCTCGGGCTTTACCCAGGGCACCATCGGCTTTGGCGTAGATGCCTACGCCTACGGTGCGATGAAACTGGATGCAACTCACGCCGATGCCGGCACCGGTGAGTTGCCAACCAACCGCAATGGCGACCCGGAAAATGGCTATGGTTCGGTGGGCGCTGCGGTGAAGATCAAGGTCTCCAAGACCCAGCTCAAATTCGGTGACATGCAACCCACTGCGCCGGTATTCGCCACCGGCGGCACGCGCATTCTGCCGCAGACCGCCACCGGCTTTGACCTCACCAGCAGCGAAATCGCCGGCCTGGACCTGGAAGCCGGGCACTTCACCAGCACCAACAGCGGCATGACCAGCAACCATGACCACGATATCTACGCGACCTACGCCAACGTGGCGGCCAACAGCGCAAGTTTTGTCGGCGGCAAATACACCTTCACGCCATCGTTGAGCGCGACCCTGTATGCGGGCGAGCTGGAAGATATCTGGCGCCAGTACTACACCAATCTCAACTACGTGATTGCGCTGGGGCATGACCAGTCACTGGCGCTGGACGGCAACCTGTACCGCACCCTCGACACCGGCAGCGCCAAGGCCGGGGCCATCAACAACACTACCTACTCGGTAGCGGCGGCCTACTCGTTCCTGGCGGCGCACACCCTGACGCTGTCGTTTCAGAAAGTCCACGGCGACACGCCGTTCGACTATATCGGCACCGGCAACAATGGCGCGGGCGAAGGCGGCGACTCGGTATTCCTCGCCAACTCAATCCAATGGGGCGACTTCAACGGCCCGGGCGAACAGTCGTGGGGCATTCGTTATGACCTCAACATGGCCAGCTACGGCGTACCGGGCCTGAGCTTCATGACCCGCTACGTCAACGGCTCGGACATAAACGGCACCCACACCCCCACCAACAGCGCGTATGCCGGCGACTATGGCGTCGACGGCGACCACCACGAGACCGATGTGGAAGCCAAATACGTGCTGCAAAGCGGCCCGGCGAAGAACCTGTCGTTTCGCGTGCGGGACGCCATGGTGTCATCCAACGCCGACCAGCGCGACGGCAAGCTGAATGAGCTGCGGGTGATCGTCGACTATCCGTTTACCCTGCTGTAATCACTCCGGGCTCAGCCGCTCGCGCATCCCTGCGCTGGCGGCTGGACCGGCCTGCACCACGCAGCGATCCCATCCCACCACCGCACCTTCAGCGGTTGCCATCATCGGCTCCAGCAACTGCCCGGTCTCGCGCTCCACGACCTCCACGCTGCGGCCATCTTCGGCGTAATGCCGATTGCCCCACGCCAACAATGCCATCAGCACCATGCGAAAGTCCTCGCCCTTGGCCGTCGGCACGTATTCGTAACGTGGCGGCCGCTCGCTGTAGGCGCGGCGCTCGAGCATGCCGGCCTCCACCAAGCCATTGAGGCGGCGTGTCAGCATGTTCGGCGCGATACCCAGGCTGCGCGAGAACTCATCAAACCGCCGCAAGCCGTGCAGCGCGTCACGCATGATCAACATGCTCCACCATTCCCCTACCCGCTCAAGGCTGCGGGCGATGGGGCATTCGTCGCTGATCAGGGATTTGCGTTGCATGGACGTTCCTGTGTGCGGGTGCAAAGTTGTGTGACGCCATGTTACTTTCATCATGATAGTGACGTCCACAGCTGTGTATCCCTCAAGCAACAGGAGTCGATTGATCATGAGTAAACGTATCGTCGTGACCGGCATGGGCGCGCTGACGCCGCTGGGGTCGAGTGTGGAATCCACCTGGCACCGCCTGTTGAACGGGCAATCGGGGATTCGTCGCCTGCCGGAAGATTTGATCGGCGACCTGGCCATCAGCATCGGTGGCCAGGTGCAAAGTGAGCTGCAGGATCCAGAAGCCGGGTTTGACCCTGATCGACTGTTGGCCGCCAAGGAACAGCGCAAGATGGACCGCTTTATCCTGTTCGCCCTCGCGGCAGCGGATGAAGCCTTGAAGCAAGCCGGTTGGGCGCCGAAAACGCCGGAAGAGCAGGAACGAACGGCCACCATCATTGCCTCCGGCGTCGGCGGTTTCCCGGCGATTGCCGAGGCGGTGCGCACCACCGACAGCAAAGGCCCACGGCGCTTGTCGCCGTTTACCATTCCGTCATTTCTGAGCAACATGGCCGCCGGGCATGTGTCGATCAACTATGGCTTGAAAGGCCCGTTGGGCGCCCCGGTGACCGCCTGCGCCGCAGGTGTACAGGCGATTGGCGATGCGGCGCGGATGATCCGTGCCGGAGAAATCGACGTGGCGGTGTGCGGCGGCGCGGAAGCGGCGATTCATCGGGTCAGCCTCGCCGGTTTTGCAGCGGCACGCGCGTTGTCCAGCGACTTCAATGCCACACCGCAGCTCGCTTCACGGCCGTTCGACCAGGCGCGTGATGGTTTTGTGATGGGCGAAGGCGCCGGCATCCTGGTCATCGAAGAACTGGAACATGCCCTGGCACGCGGCGCGCAGCCCATTGCCGAACTGGTGGGTTATGGCACCAGTGCCGATGCCTATCACATGACCGCAGGCCCCGAAGACGGCGATGGTGCGCGGCGGGCGATGGCGCAGGCGTTGCGTCAGGCCGGTATCGAGGCGTCCCAGGTGCAGTATTTGAATGCGCATGCAACGTCGACCCCCGTGGGTGACAAAGGCGAACTGGCAGCCATCAAGACTGTGTTCGGCGCCAGTGGCCACCCGGCCATCAGCTCGACCAAATCTGCCACCGGCCACCTGTTGGGCGCCGCCGGCGGCATCGAAGCGATCTTCACCGTCCTCGCCCTGCGCGATCAGATTGCCCCGATGACACTCAACCTCGACAACCCGGATGCCCTGGCGGACGGCCTGGACATGGTGCGCGGTGAGGCGCGGGCCATGCCGATTGAATACGCGCTGTCCAATGGCTTCGGTTTTGGCGGCGTGAATGCCAGCGTGCTGTTCCGGCGCTGGGTGTAGTTTGCCCCTGCCGTAGTTTTCGGGGACCATGGCGCCTTTCTGTCATAGCCAACAAGAGGCGCCCATGGCCAACCACGACCTGTCCTTTACCCCCGACCCGGATGCCGACTCCATCTCCAGCGACGTCATCGGTTTCAACGGCATCCTGGTTTCCACCCAAATTCCGACCCACGCCGACGGCAGCCTGGAACTGGGCGATATCACCCTGCAAAGCGAATGCACCCTGCAAGCGCTGAAGGTCGCGCTGGAGAAAGCCGGCAGCTCCATGGACCGGGTGATGCACCTGACCATCTACCTCACCGACATGGCCGATCGCGCGGCATTCAACGAAGTCTACAAGCGCTTTTTCGCCAAGCCCTGGCCCGTTCGCGCCGCCGTTGGCGTGGCTGCGTTGGCGGTAGAAGGCATGCGCGTGGAAGTCACTGCGATGGCCGCCAAGGCCTGAGTTATCACCCGCAATACACATCTACTGTGGGAGCTGGCTTGCCTGCGATTGCATCACCTCGGTGTGCCTGATGTACCTAGTTGCCTGCATCGCAGGCAAGCCAGCTCCCACGCGACGCCCTGCGGTAGATGCCGGTCAGGCATTTCACAGCTACAATGCGCGCCTCAACCGTGACAAGCCTGACTAAAAAAACTATGTCCTTGCCCAAGCACCACCTGGAATTGCTCAGCCCTGCCCGCGATGTCGCCATCGCGCGCGAGGCTATCTTGCATGGCGCCGACGCCATCTACATCGGCGGCCCAAGCTTCGGCGCACGCCATAATGCGTGCAACGAGGTGAGCGATATCGCTCAACTGGTCGAATTCGCCCGCCGTTACCACGCGCGCGTATTCACCACCATCAACACCATCCTGCATGACAATGAGCTGGAGCCCGCGCGCAAGCTGATCCATCAGCTCTACGACGCCGGTGTCGATGCGTTGATCGTGCAAGACCTGGGCGTGATGGAGCTGGATATTCCGCCGATCGAGCTGCACGCCAGCACCCAGACCGATATCCGCACCCTGGCCCGCGCCAAGTTTCTCGACCAGGCCGGTTTCTCGCAGTTGGTATTGGCCCGTGAGCTGAACCTGCAGGAAATCCGCGCAATCGCCGACGAGACCGACGCCGCCGTCGAATTCTTCATCCACGGTGCGCTGTGTGTGGCGTTCTCCGGGCAGTGCAACATCTCCCACGCGCAGAATGGCCGTAGCGCCAACCGCGGCGACTGCTCCCAGGCCTGCCGCCTGCCGTACACCTTGAAAGATGACCAGGGCCGCGTCGTGGCCTTTGAAAAGCACCTGCTGTCGATGAAAGACAACAACCAGAGCGCCAACATTCGCGCACTGGTCGAAGCCGGCGTGCGCTCGTTCAAGATCGAAGGTCGCTACAAGGACATGGGCTATGTGAAGAACATCACCGCCTATTACCGCCAGCGCCTGGACGACGTGCTCGAAGACCGCCCCGACCTGGCCCGTGCCTCCAGCGGCCGTACTGCGCACTTCTTCCTGCCCGACCCGGAAAAAACCTTCCACCGTGGCAGCACCGACTATTTTGTCACCGACCGCAAGGTCGACATCGGCGCCTTCGATACCCCGACCTTTACCGGCCTGCCGGTGGGTGTAGTGGAAAAAGCCGGCAAGCGCGACTTGCAGGTGGTCACCCATGAGCCGCTGTCCAATGGCGATGGCCTCAATGTGCTGGTCAAACGTGAAGTGGTGGGGTTCCGCGCCAACATCGCCGAGCCTAAAGGCGAATTTGAGGAAGACGGTGAAAAACGCTACCGCTACCGCGTCGAGCCGAATGAAATGCCGGCCGGCTTGCACCAGTTGCGCCCCAACCATCCGCTGAACCGCAACCTCGACCATAACTGGCAACAAGCGCTGCTCAAAACCTCCGCCGAACGCCGCATCGGCCTGGCCTGGGTGGCACGCCTGCGTGAAGACCAGCTTGAAGTCACCGCCACCAGCGAAGAAGGCATCAGCGCCAGCGTCACCCTGCCCGGCCCGTTTGGCGTGGCCAACAAGCCGGAACAGGCGCTCGACACCCTGCGCGACCTGCTTGGCCAACTCGGCACCACCGAGTACCACGCCACGCACATCGAGCTGGATGCGCCGCAGGCGTTCTTCATCCCCAACTCGCAGCTCAAGGCCTTGCGCCGCGAAGTGATCGAGGCATTGACTGCCGCACGTGTTGCCGCGCACCCGCGTGGTGGGCGTAAAGCTGAAACCTCACCGCCGCCGGTGTACCCGGAAGCGCACCTGTCGTTCCTGGCCAACGTGTACAACCAGAAGGCCCGCGACTTCTATCACCGTCACGGCGTCAAGCTGATCGATGCGGCCTTCGAAGCCCACGAAGAAACCGGCGAAGTGCCAGTGATGATCACCAAGCACTGCCTGCGCTTCTCGTTCAACCTGTGCCCTAAACAGGCCAAGGGTGTGACCGGCGTGAAAACCAAGGTGGCGCCGATGCAGTTGATTCACGGCGACGAAGTGCTGACCCTCAAGTTCGACTGCAAGCCGTGCGAGATGCACGTGGTGGGCAAGATCAAGGGGCATATCCTTGGGCTGCCGCAACCGGGCAGTAAGGTGGAGCACTTCAACCCGGAAAACATCATCTTTCAGGGTACGCACTAACCCTTGGCGGGCGGGGCCACCACCAGCCCCGCTGTAACCCCGCGGCCGCCAGCAGGATTGCGGCCACACCCAGCCATTGCAGCCAACCCAGGCGATGGCCGAAGGCAATCCAGTCGACAAAAATCGCCGCAATCGGATAGATAAACGACAGTGCACCGGTAATGGCGGTGGGCAGTTTCTGGATCGCGCCGTACAACAACACGTACATCAAACCGGTGTGCACCACGCCAAGCGTTACCAGTGCAGCCCACGCATTGGTTGACACCGGCAGGCTGTTCCAGGGCACCAGCGGCGCGAGTAACAGTGCGCCGGTTGCCACCTGGATCAACGCCATCAGATGCGGCGGCACTTCCTTCAGGCGCTTGATGATCAGTGCAGCAATCGCATATAAAAATGCCGCGCCCAAGGCCAGGGCGATACCCGCCAGGTAATCAGCGCCGCCGCTTTGCTGCTCGCCATGGGCCGTGACAATCGCCAGCATGCCGAGGAAGGCAACGCTCAACCAGGCCATTTTCTGCACGGTGATTTTTTCACCGAGAAACACCGCGGCCAACATCACCAACATAAACGGCTGCACGTTGTACACCGCCGTGCTGATGGCGATTGACGCGTGGGAATAGGATTCGAACAACAGCAACCAATTGCCGACGATGGCCACGCCGCTGAGCATCGCCAGGCCGAACCTGGCCCAGGTGAGCAACTCCAGTCGCAGATAACCCAGCAGTGCGCAGACCAGCAGCAGGGCCAGTGCGCCGATGACGCAGCGCCAGAACACCACTTCGATCACCGACACGCCCGACACCAGCACAAACCAGCCGATAGTGCCCGAAATCAGCATGGCGGCGACCATTTCCCACGACCCGCGACGGATAGATGTGTCCACGATCAAAGCTCCTCAAGTGAGGCGCAATTATGGCAATCTGCTGGTCAGCGGCTCCAGCGACTAAAAAAGGCAAACACCTTTATTCACCTTTTGTTATTAGGCAGGCAGCATGATTGACACCATCGACCAGCAACTCATCGGCGCCTTGATGGACGACTCGCGCCTGTCGCTCAAGGCCTTGGCGGGCATTACCGGGCTGTCCTCGCCCAGCGTCGGCGAACGCTTGCGGCGCCTTGAAGAGCGCGGCGTGCTCACCCACTACACCGTCGATATTGACCCAAAACACTTCGGCTACCTGCTGCAGGCCATCGTGCGCATTCGCCCCTTGCCCGGCAAGTTGCAGGAGGTGGAGCGCCAGATCCAGGCGATCCCCGAGTTCACCGAGTGCGACAAGGTCACCGGTGACGACTGCTTTATCGCGCGCCTGCACGTGCGCACCATGGACCAGCTCGACAGCCTGCTCGACCGCCTCAACGCCTATGCCGAAACCAACACCGCCATCGTCAAGAAAACCCCGGTAAAACGCCGTTTACCGCCCCTGTCTGATTAGTGATTTTGCGTCACCAACGCAATGACGCAATCGCTATTCTGTCATCACTGGCGGGTCTTTATGCTGGGCTCCACTGATTGGAACCCACAGGTATAAAGCTCATGTACGTGATTACTGGCATTACAGGCAAAGTCGGCGGCGCCCTGGCGCGCAACCTCATCAAGGCAGGCCAACCGGTGCGCGCGGTGATGCGCGACGCGGGTAAGGCGGCCTACTGGGCCGAGCAAGGTTGCGACGTGGTGTTTGCGCAGATGGACGACGCACAGGCATTAACCGAAGCGTTCAAGGGCGCAACCGGCGTGTTTATCCTGCCGCCTCCCGGGTTCGATCCACAGCCTGGTTTTCCCGAGGCCCGAGCAGTGATTGCCGCCGTCAGCCAGGCGTTACAGGCGGCCGCACCGAACAAGGTGCTGTGCCTCTCGACCATCGGCGCCCAGGCTACTGAGGTCAACCTGCTGACCCAACGCACCCTGATGGAACAGGCCCTGAGCACGCTGGATATTCCGGTGACCTTCCTGCGCCCCGCCTGGTTTATGGAAAACGCGCTGTACGACGTGATCGCCGCACGGGAAACCGGCGTGATCCACAGCTTCCTGCAGCCTTTGGACAAAGCCGTGCCGATGATCGCCACGGCGGATATTGGCACCCTCGCCGCGCAGTTGCTGCAACAGGCGTGGGCCGGCCACCGGGTGGTTGAACTGGAAGGCCAGTGGGTCAGCCCCAACGACATCGCCCAAGGCTTGTCGCAGGTGCTCGGCCGCGACGTGCGCGCTGAAGCGGTGGCGCGTGACACCTGGGAGGCCTTGTTGCGTGCCCAGGGCGCTCAAAACCCATTGCCACGTATGCGCATGGTCGATGGGTTCAACGAAGGCTGGATCTGTTTTGAGCATGCGCAGGTGCTTAAAGGGGAAACATCGTTGCTGACGGTGCTGCGTGAGTTAGCCGATATAACTGTCTGAAACAGCAGCGTTTATCGCTTTTAAATATAAAAAACTGTCAATTCTTACAGGTTCCCGCCTGCGTACGGCTTGTTAACGTTGTGCATCACTGGAGAGGATCCAATGCTCACCACAACGCTTAAAGAAGTCACCGATACGAGCTTTGAAGCACAAGTGCTCAACGCCAGCGGGCCTGTGCTGGTGTGCTACAAAAATGCTGATGAGGAACCACCAGCGTTCCTTGAAAAGTTCGTCGAGTACTATGCCGACCGATTGACCATCGTGACGCTGAATATCGATGAGAACCCCAGCGTTGCGGCGAAGTATGGGGTGTTTGAGACGCCTTTGTTGATGCTGTTCAAGGATAAAAGGAGTTTTTCATGAGCAAGATTATCCATGTTACTGACACCTCATTTGGTCAAGACGTCTTGAACGCCGAGCTGCCGGTGCTGGTGGACTTCTGGGCCGAATGGTGTGGGCCGTGCAAGATGATCGCGCCTGTTTTGGATGAGCTGGCCGACTTCTACCACAGCAAATTGATCATCGCCAAATTGAACATCGATGAGAACAAAGAGTTTCCGGCTCGATTCGGCATCCGAGGCATTCCTACGCTACTGGTGTTTAAAAACGGCGAGGTGGCTGCCACCAAAGTCGGCGCCGCATCGGAGTCGCAGCTTCGAGCCTTTGTGGATACAAACCTTTGAACATCAGGCATGCAACGCTTTTGCAGCACTGAATAATCCTTTAAACCGGCGGTACCGCGCTTGCAGTACCGTCTGTTGCGCCACACTCGGCATGTAACGCGCCTTGACCGGCATCCCCGCCGCGAGTAAATCCGCGCCCTGCCCGATCGCCATAAACCCCAGCTTCGCCGCCCCTACACACGCGCTCAGCTCACTGCCATGCAGCGTGAAGATCTCCCGCTGGAGGATATTGGCCAGCAACTGCGCCCAATACTCACTCCTCGCCCCGCCGCCGACCAACGCGCAGGCGGTCACATCGGCACCGGTCGATTGCACCGCACGCAGCGCATCGAGCAGGCCGAAACCCACGCCCTCCATTACGGCATAACCGAGCATCGCAGGCGTGCAGTCATGCCCCAGGTTCATAAACCCACCGCGCAATAACGGGTCGTTGTGCGGTGTGCGCTCCCCGGCCAGGTACGGCAGAAACAACGGCGTCGACAGTGGTACCGGCTGGTCGATGGGCAACTGCGCCTGCACTTGATCCAACAATGTTTGTTCATCCGCTTGGCCGGTCAAGCGCGTCACCCAGCGCAAACAACTGGCACCGGCGAGCATCGCGCCCATGGTGTACCAGCGGTTGGGTAAAGCGTGACAGAAGCTGTGCACGGCACTGGCCGGGTTGCCGGCGGCGTGGTCGGTGATGGCGACGATGGCCGCGCTGGTGCCCAAGGTGATAAAGCCGTCACCGGCATTGACCGCACCGATGCCGACCGCCGCCACCGGGTTATCGCCGCCGCCACCGGCAATCACCACCGTGGGCGACAGGCCCAACCCGTTTACCTTCAAGACACCACTGGCTGCGCCGCCTTCCACCAGCCGGGGCATTTGCGCCGGCGAAAGCCCCGTGGCGTGTAGCATCGGCGCAAACCATTCGCGCTGCGCGACGTTCAGCCACAGGGTGCCGGCCGCATCCGACATATCGCTGATGCGCTCGCCGGTCAGGCGCAACCGCAGGTAGTCCTTGGGCGACAGCACACACTCAATCGCCCCGAACACCTCGGGTTCGTGCTGTTGCAGCCACAGCAGTTTGGGCGCCGTCAACCCGGCCATGGGCAGGCTGCCGGTGACTTCGGCAAACTCACTGCCCAGTTGTTCGGCCTGGACCACTGCGCGCGCGTCATCCCACAGGATGGCCGGGTACAGCACGCGATCATCCTTGCCCAGCAATACCGCGCCATGCATCTGCCCGGACAGGCCGATACACGCCACACGCGCAAACGCCGCATGCTCGCGTAACTGCGCCAGCGCCTGCAAACAGGCCTGCCACCAGTCTTCGGGGGCCTGTTCGGACCAGCCGCCGTGGCGCCGCGAAACGCTCAGGCGCACACCGGCGTGGGCCAGCACGTTGCCGTCGAGGTCCATCAGGATCGCCTTGAGTTCTGAAGTGCCGAGGTCTATGCCGAGGGAAACAGGGTTGCGCATACGTAGGTTATTCCACTTCAATACAGCCACAGGAGTGACGCCGTTGCAGGCTCGGCGCCAGGCGCACGCTTTGGGTCGGCGCGCCTGGCGTGGCCATGCGTTGCAACAGCATATGCACCGCGCGGGCGCCCAGTTCCTTGACCGGCTGGGCGATCAGGGTCAGGCGCGGCACGAAGAAATCCGCCCAATCAAAATCATCGAAACCTACCAGGGCCATCTGCGATGGCACCTCAATGCGCGCATCACGCAGGGCGTGCATGGCGCCCAGCGTCATCAGGTTATTGCCGGCCATGATGGCCGTGGGTGGCGCCGGTAATGCCAACAACTGCGCCGTGGCTTGCCGCGCCGGTTCGCTGTTGGAACCGCCGTTGACCAATAATTGCGGGTCGAACACCAGGCCCGCCGCCTGTAACGCCGCACGATAACCGGCCACGCGTTCATCGGTAGTGCCCAGCCCTTCGCGCCCGGCAATAAAGCCGATGCGTCGGTGCCCATGTTCAATCAGGTGTGCGACCAGCGCCTGGGTGGACTGGGTATTCTCCACCCCGACCTGATCAAACTGCTCGCTCATCATGCGGTCCACCAGCACCGTCGGCATCTCGTTGGCCTGCAGATACTCCAGCGCCCTGGAGCCGGTCGACGGCGCCAATAGAATCCCGTCAACGCGCCGGTGATGCAGCGCGGTGACCACCCGCAACTCCTGTTCCGGGTCGTCGTGCGGGTCGGCAAACAGCATCATGTAGCCGTGGCGCGCGCACTCGGTTTCAATCGCGTGCACGGTTTCGCTGAAGTAATGGTTGGACAGCGCCGAGATCGCCACGCCAATGGTATTGGTGCTGGAACGCGCCAGCGAGCGCGCCAGGGTATTGGGGATATAGCCCAGTTCCTGAATCGCGCGCTGCACGGCCTGCACCGTGGCCGGGCTGACCTTGCGGGTGCCGTTCAACACGTGGGACACGGTCGAGGTCGACACCCCGGCCCGGCTTGCCACGTCATCCATGGTGACCACGACGCTTTCCCCTTTAAATCAATGTTTACTCGACCAACCGCTATACGTCGCAACGTTGTCGCGGGTGATCAGTTTTGGCGTGAGCAGAGTAACCGCTTCGGCCGGGGCTTTGTCATTGAGGATGTCATTGCCGACGTTGACTGCGGTTTGGGCCATGGCCCATGGGTCCTGGCTGGCGGAGGCCTGGATCTGGGTGTCGGTCTTCAGCGCATTTTCGATATCCGGCGCGCCGTCCACAGAGGTAATAATGATGCCGCTGCGTTTGAGCTGTTTGGCCGCCAGGTCGCTGCCGATGGCTTGCGGGTCGTTGATCGCGAACAGGCCGTCGATTTTCGCGAAGCGCGTGAGGTAACCCTGCATCACATTCAAGCCACCTTCGCGTGAGCCTTTGCCGTCCTGGTCATCGGACAGCACCTTGATGTCGGGCGCACCGGCCAATGCCGCCTTGCAGCCTTTGACGCGGTCGGTCACGGCGGTAACCTGCGGGCCGTTCTGGATAATCACATTGCCCTTGCCCGCCAGCTTGTCCACCAGGAACTGGCAGGCCAGTTTGCCGGCTTCGACGTTGTCGGTTTGCACCGTGGCATTTACGCCCTTGGCGTCCACATCCACGGCCACCACCACAATGCCGGCATCCCGGGCTTTCTTGATCGCCGAGGCCATGGCCGATGGGTCGACGGCATTCAGCAGGATCAGGTCGACCTTGGAGGAGATGAAATTATCGATCTGGGAAAACTGCTTGCTCAAGTCATAATCGGCCGACACCGAGGTGACCTTTACAGCAGGGTTCAGCTCTTTGGCCCGCGCAGTGGCGCCGTCGGCCAGGGTCACAAAATACGGGTTACCGAGCGAGCCCATGCTGATGCCCAGGGCTTTGAGTTCGCGGGCCTCCACGCCATGGGACATCAGGGCAGCCAAGGCCATAACGGGAAAGATACGTTTGAAGTTCATACCGGTCTCTCTTGTGATTGTTGTTGAGGTGAAATCAGGTACGTGCGCCGGATTGGCGATAGCGATCCAGCGCCACTGCGCCGATGATCACGATGCCCTTGATGATGTACTGCCAGATATCCGATACCCCCAGCAGCACCAGGCCGTTGGTGAGCACCGCGATAATCAGTGCGCCGATCAGCGTGCCGCCGATGGTGCCGACGCCGCCGGTAAAGCTGGTGCCACCCAGGATTACCGCCGCAATCGCATCCAGTTCATAGGATTGCCCCAGTTGCAGGCCGTTGGCGGCGAACAGGCGCGAAGCGCTCATCACGGCGCCAAGCCCGGCCAGCGCGCCGGACATGGCGTAGACAAACAGCAGCACTTTCCACACCTTGATGCCCGACAGCCGCGCGGCCTCCGGGTTGCCGCCCACCGAATAGATCTGCACGCCCATCACGGTGCGGCGCAATATGAACCACGACAGCAGCACCACGGCCACGGCGATGATCACCAGCCACGGCACGCCGAGCACCGAGTCATTGCCGATAAATGCAAACGGCAGGTCGGGGTTGAACACGGTTTTGTCATCGGCCAATAAACGCGCCAGCCCACGCATGGCGGTCAGCGCGCCAAGGGTGACGATAAACGGCGGCAAACGCATGAAGGCGATCAGCCCGCCGTTGACCAGGCCCAGCAACAGACCAAAACCAATGCCCGCCGCAATCCCGAACATGCCGAACTGCGGCGACATCGATGCCTGCAAGGCCACCACCGCAGACGCCGCCAGAATTGCGCCCACCGACAGGTCAATACCCGCCGTGAGGATCACAAAGGTCATGCCCGCCGCCAGCACCACATTGACCGATGCTTGCTGGGTGATGATCGACAGGTTCTGCACCGTCAGGAAGTTCTCGCTGGCCAGGGCAAAGCCCACCAGCAGCAAGACCAGCACGGGCAGCATGCCGACGGTGCGCATCAGCTCACGCACGCGCTCGGCCTTGCCGGTTGTTGCAGTCATTGAATCAGCCATGGGCAGCCACCTGATCGCCACCGGTGGCGAGGTCGATAATACGTTCCTGGGAAATGACGTGGCCCGAAGCCCCGCCGACTTCGGCCACCAATTGGCCTTCGCGCATGATCATCACACGGTCGCAGGTGCCGATGATTTCCGGCAACTCGCTGGAGATCACCACAATGCCGACACCGGCCAGTGCCAGTTGATTGATGATGCGGTAGATCTCGGACTTGGAGCCGATGTCCACGCCGCGAGTCGGTTCGTCGAGGATCAGCACGTGCGGCTTGACCTCCAGCAGCCGCGCCAACAGCACCTTTTGCTGATTACCGCCGGACAGCGCGCCGACATTGACCTTGCCCGACGCCACGCGAATCGACAGCGACTTGATCGCATCATGGGCGCGTTGCGCAGCGTGCCCACGGTCCAGCACGCCACCGGCATGCGCATCCGGCACACAGGCGCACACGTTGATGTTGTCGGCCACGCTCATGTCCAGGAACAGGCCTTGAGCCTTGCGGTCTTCGGTGAGGTACACGACACCTGCGCGAATCGCATCCGCCGGGTTTCGCAGTTGGGTGACGGTCTTGCCGACCACTTCCAGGGTGCCGGAGGTGCGCGGATCGGCACCGAAGATCAGCCGCGCCAGCTCCGTGCGCCCTGCCCCGACCAGCCCGGCAATGCCCAGCACTTCACCGGCATGCAGGTCGAAACTGCAATTGCGCACGCGTTTGCCGTCGGCCATATCGCGCACGCGCATCACCACGTTGCCGGGGTTGTACGCGGCGTGCTCCTTTTTGTAGAAGCCTGACAGATCGCGGCCGACCATCATTTTTACCAGCACTTCGGCCGACAGCGCATCACGGGTCAGTTCGCCGATGTACTGGCCGTCGCGTAGCACGGACACCCGGTCCGACAACTCGTAGATCTCGGCCATGCGATGGCTGATGTAAATGATTGCCAGGCCCTGGCTGCGCAGTTGTTTGATCAAGGCAAACAGGCGGTCGGTCTCACGCGATGACAGCGGCGTGGTCGGCTCGTCCATCACCAGGATGCGTGCATGGGCATGCAGGGCACGGGCGATTTCGACCAATTGGCGCTCGGCAATCGACAGGCTGCTGACGGGCGTCGCGGGCGTGAACTCGGCGCCCAGGCGTTGCAGTACTTCGATGCAGCCTGCCTGCATGCCCTTGCGGTCGATGGTCCAGCCACGCCGCAGTTCGCGGCCCAGGTAGATGTTCTCGGCCACGCTGAGGTTCGGGCACAGGCTCAGTTCCTGGTAGATCACGGCGATGCCGAGAGTCTTGGCAGTGGCGGGGTCGAAGGTGGCGACGGGCTGGCCGTCGATGCGGATTTCGCCGCCGGGGTCGGCCTGGTAAGCGCCGGAAAGGATTTTCATCAAGGTCGACTTGCCGGCGCCGTTCTCACCCATCAAGGCGTGGATTTCACCGGGGTAAACCTTCAGGCCGACATTCTTGAGCACGCGCAAACCGTTGAAGGTTTTGCTGATGCCCTGCATCTCCAGCAAGGGGTCAAGGCTCATGGATGAGCTCCTGGATTTATTATTTTTGTAATCGAGTGTTGCCGACTCTATGCCATAAGCATTTTCTTACGCAAGCGCTTGCGTATGCCTTTTGTCGTTTGATTAAACGTTTCATCAAGCGCAAAACGAAGAAAATCGCCCTGCGCCCCCAAAAATGAAATGAATGTTAAAAACCCTCGAATTACACACCCGCCCAGCCCACAGGCACCCCACGCCCGCACTTGACCGAGACCAGCCAATAGCTTTCAGCCGCGCTCACGCGGGATCAGACTCTGCAGCTGCGTGGCCAGGAAGTTGGCATCGAAGGCAAAAGTGTCCGGGTCTTTCAAACCATTGGTTTTCTTCCATAGCCAATCATTTTTGTCGGCCGGCAGCACCAGCGACACACTGCCGTGCCGCGCAGCGGTAAGGCCCATCACTGACACCGATATCAAACCACCGGCGCCCATGACTTCCGGCACAAATTCCACGGCCTTGCCAGTGATATGCACGGTGAGCTTCTCGGTCTTGAAGGTTGAACTCTCAGCCGGCAGACCCGGGCCGCTGGCGACATAGGCTTCACGCTGGACTTCAAGCAAGCCGACGCTCTTGACCGGCTCCAGCCACTGCTCGATCTGCCCGAACACCTCACTGAGCTTTTGCGCCCAGCGCGCCGATTGCAGGTCAAATTGCTGTTTTTTATGCGCTTCGCTGTCGGCGTAATGACGAAGCATCTCGCCCAGTTGCTGTACATCGTCCATTGCCATGTTCCTTGGGTGAGCCAGGTTGCGAGCGACGATCATGGCAGATGCGGCGGCTGACCGTATGATTAACGCCTGCGCAACTGCACCGGTGATTTCGCCGGCAACTGCATATGACTAATCCGTGGCCGATGGGTAAGGTGAGGCAACATTCCTGTTCCGGAGCATCGCATGCGCACCATTGGCTTAATCGGCGGCATGAGCTGGGAATCCAGCGCCGAGTATTACCGCATCATCAACCAGCGGGTGCGCGACCAGCTCGGGCCGCTGCGCTCGGCGCAACTGTTGATGTACAGCGTGGACTTCGGCCCGGTGGAACAGGCCCAGCATGCCGGGCGTTGGGATGACGCCGCGCTGATCCTCGAAGACGCTGCGCGCCGCCTGCAAGCGGGTGGCGCCGACTGTGTGGTGCTGTGTACCAACACCATGCATCTGGTGGCGCCGCGTATCGAGGCGGCCGTGTCGATTCCGTTCCTGCATATTGCCGATGCTGCGGGCGCTGCGGCAGTCGATGCCGGCACCTTGACAGTTGGCCTGCTGGGCACCGCGTTCACCATGGAACAGGACTTTCTCAAGGCCCGCCTGGCCGCACAGGGCTTGACCGTACTTGTGCCCGACGCGCACGAGCGCGAGGCCGTGCACCGGATCATTTATGAAGAGTTGTGTGTCGGGGTAATCAGCGAGGCTTCGCGCCAGGTTTACCAACGGGTGATCGAGTCATTGGCGGCACGGGGTGCCCAGGCGATCATTCTTGGCTGCACGGAAATCGGCCTGCTGATCAAGCCCCAGCACAGCCACCTGCCACTGCTGGACACCACCGAGCTGCATGCGCAGGCGGCGGTGGCGTTTGCACTGGCGGATTAGGCCGATTGGCGCAGGCGCGCCATGCTGACAGTGTCGACAAACTTGCCATCACGCAGGGCGTAATCGCGCAACAGGCCTTCTACTTCGAAGCCGAACTTTCGGTACAGGCCTTGCGCGGCTTGATTGTCGGCGTACACCGTAAGCTCCACGCGGTGCAGGTTCATCCAGTTGTCGGCCACCTCCAGCGCGGCCGTCAGCAGCCTGGAGCCCACGCCCTTGCCCTGCCACGCTGTGGCCACGCCCATGCCAAACGAGCCGACATGGCTGCGCCGCACTCGCAGGGTCTGTTCCAGGCCAAGCTGGCCAATCACCTCACCGCCGTGCACCGCCACCAGCTGCAGCCGTCGCTCGTTATCCAGCGCCAGTTTGTTGCGCCAGGCCTCCACCGATTGATAAGGCATTTGCAGCACCTGACGGCACACGGCCGGGTCGTTATAGAGCGCAGCCACACCTTCAAGGTGGGCTTCGGTAAAGCGCTGGATCACGATATGGGGTTCAGGTGTGTGCATTGTGTTTCATCCTTTGAAAGACAAGTGGCCGGCCAGTGTAGGGCGCGCGGCTGCGCGCTGGCTAGGGTGGGCGCGGGCTTGTTAACTACGCTGCCTGAACGCTGTGCGCCATACCCGCGCAATGTCCACCGCGCGCTCACGCAACAAACGCGGTGCCTCGCTGCACGCCTGCTCAAGACTCATGGGGCCGGAAGGCAAGGCGAAAGCGGCGTCCACACCATGGGCGTACATTTGCTCATAACCTTCGCCCAAGGTGCCGGCAATCACGATGACCGGCACGCCATGGCGTTGAGCAATACGCGCCACGCCAAACGGTGTTTTGCCACGCAAGGTCTGTGCATCGAAGCGGCCTTCACCGGTAATCACCAGGTCTGCATCGCGTACAGCTGCATCCAGGCCCACCAGCTCAGCGACAACTTCTACCCCCGCGCGAAACTGTGCGCCGAGAAAGGCCTTGGCCGCGAACCCCAAACCGCCCGCCGCGCCGCTGCCGGGCTCGTCGCGTACATCTTTAGGCAACACATGGGCGCAGTGATCGGCAAAGCGCCCGAGCGCCGCGTCAAGCTGCTCGACCTGCTGCGGGTTGGCGCCTTTTTGTGGGCCGAAAATCGCAGAGGCGCCCTGCGGCCCGCACAGTGGATTGTTGACGTCAGCCGCGATCTCAAAACGCACCTGGGCCAAACGTGGGTCCAGGTGTTCCAGGCTGATGTGCGCCAAACCTGCCAACGCCAGGCCACCCGGTGCAATTGCCTGGCCTTGGGCGTCAAACAGCTGCACGCCGAGCGCCTGCATCGCGCCCGCACCGGCATCATTGGTGGCGCTGCCGCCAATCGCCAGGATAATGCGCTGCGCACCGGCATCCAGGGCCGCACGGATCAGCTCGCCAGTGCCGAATGTGCTGCTGATGCAAGCATCGCGCTGCCCCGGCGGCACGCGTTGCAAACCACTGGCTTCGGCCATTTCGATCATGGCCGTGTGGCTCTCTGCGAGCCAACCCCAGCGCGCCTCCACCGCCTCGCCCAATGGCCCGCGCACCGTTTCGCGGCGCAACTCGCCCTGGCAGGCAGCGAGTACCGAATCCACCGTACCTTCACCGCCGTCGGCCATCGGACACTGGACCAACTGTGCATCCGGCCACACCTGCGCGAGGCCGTCGGCAATCGCCTGGGCAACGCCTTCGGCACTCAGGCTGTCCTTGAACGAGTCGGGGGCGATGATGATTTTCATGGGCTTTCTCCGGTTTTTATAACGCCCATGCTGCCAGTTGCCATCGGCAATGACGCCGGTCCGATGCACAAGTACGGGTGAGGTTTGTTGTTCATTGCGACAAAGCCTGGGGCAATAGCTGTACGCCGAGGTACAACGAAAGCATGCCGTCGAGGGTCAGTGGGTCGACGCCGCTGAGTTCGGCAACGCGTTCCATGCGGTAGCGCAGGCTGTTGCGATGAATGCCCAGGGCATCGGCACAGGCCTGGCTTTGGCCATCGTGTTCGCACCAGCTACGTAAAGTAGCCAACAACTGGCCGTTGGTGTCTTTGGCCAGGACCTTGCGCAGGGGGTTGAGCAATTCGTCCAGGGCGTCGTCGTTGCGGTGGCGCCAGAGCATTACCGGCAGGCGGTAGCGATTGAGGGTCAACAGCTGCGATTGCGGCAGAATATCGCGCCCATAGGCCAGCAAGTCTCCAACCCGGCGGTAACAACGGCGCAACCCGGCCAGGCCATCGGCTTGGCCGCCCACGGCGACCCGCAAGATCTTCCAGCCCAGGCCCTGAAGTTTTTCCAGCAGTTTTGGGTTATCCACTTGGGTCGCCGCAGGCCTGCACCACAATAAGGAAAACTGTGCAGAACTGACGCACCAGCTGTCCGGGAACCGGCTGCTGAGCCAGGCACTCAAGGCCTCCGCAGATTGGCCCGCACCCAGCTCGAACAGGTAGGGCGTGCGCGCCAGCTGGGGTTTGAGCCCCAATTGCTGGGCCTCGTCCACCAGGCGCGGTGAGTCACCGTTGTCGGCCAGCAGCAAGGCCAGCAAGTCATCACAGCGTTGGCGCCGCCATTGTTGCTCGGCTTGTTGATGGCGATGGCTGACGAGCATTTCGGCGGTCATGCGCACCAGTTGCGCATAGGTGCGCAGCAACTCAGGCTCGCCGGTGATACCCAGCACGCCGATCAGGCGCTGGTCGTGCATCAGCGGCAGGTTGATGCCGGGCTGCACGCCCTTCAGGTGTTTGGCGGTCTGGCCGTCGATTTCCACCACCCGACCATTGGCCAGCACCAGCTGCGCGCCTTCATGCCGGGTGTTGATGCGATCCGGCTCGCCACTGCCCAGAATCAGCCCCTGACTGTCCATGACGTTGACGTTATAGGGCAGGATCGCCATGGTGCGATTGACGATATCCTGCGCCAGGTCATGATCCAGCTCGAACATGGGGCTAAGTTCCTTGAAAGGTGTGGTCGTGCATGTTGTTGTTCATGCGCTTGTTCATGCCCTTGTTCATGCCCTTGTTCAGAGGCACAGCGCAAAGCCTGCCTGACAGTGCGCAAGCACAAAGACAGCACCCGCCATGGTGGCCGAGACTCTTTGGGCGATCAACGTTACCCTCGCATCGCGAAAAATCATAATAAAGAGAGACTGTCATGTCACAGAGCGCCGCTGCCACACTGGCCACCGATGACGATAAAAACGCCATCTACAAGCGCATTACCCTGCGCCTGATCCCCTTCATATTTATCTGCTACTTGTTCAACTACCTGGACCGGGTGAACGTTGGCTTTGCCAAGTTGCAGATGCTCGATGCGTTGAAATTCAGCGAAACGGTGTACGGCCTGGGTGCCGGGATCTTCTTTATCGGCTACGTGCTGTGCGGCGTACCGAGCAACCTGGCGCTGACCAAATTCGGCCCACGGCGCTGGATTGCGCTGATGATGATCGTCTGGGGCACGCTGTCCACCTGCCTGCTGTTCGTCACCACGCCCAGCCACTTCTACGGCTTGCGCCTGTTGACCGGTGCAGCAGAAGCCGGGTTCTTCCCCGGCGTGGTGCTGTACCTCTCGCAGTGGTTCCCGACCTTTCGCCGTGGGCGGATCATGGCGTTGTTCATGTCGGCCATTCCGGTATCCGGCCTGCTCGGCAGCCCGTTTTCAGGCTGGATCCTCAACCACTTCGCCGCAGGCCAAGGCGGCCTGGCCGGCTGGCAATGGATGTTCCTGCTGCAAGGCATTCCCACGGTGATTCTGGGCGCCCTCGCCTACTTCCTGCTCAGCGACAGCTTTGCCAACGCCAAGTGGCTCACGCCCCATGAGCGTGCGGTGCTGGAAGCCGATCAGGCGACGGACCTGGCCAACAAACCGAAAACCACCACCGATTCCCTCGGCGAAGTGTTCAAAAACCCGGCGATCTGGGCGTTCGGCCTGATTTACTTCTGCATCCAGAGCGGCGTGTACGCCATCAACTTCTGGCTGCCATCGATCATCAAGAACCTGGGCTTCAGCGATAACCTGGTGATCGGCTGGCTGAGTGCGATCCCGTACCTGCTGGCTGCCGTGTTCATGCTACTGGTGGGCCGCTCCGCCGACTTGCGCAAGGAACGTCGCTGGCACCTGGTGGTGCCGATGTTGATGGGCGCGATTGGCTTGGTGATTGCGGTGAACTTCGCCACCACGCCGGCGATTGCCATTCTCGGCCTGACCATCGCCACCATGGGCGCCCTCACCGGCCTGCCGATGTTCTGGCCGGTACCCACCGCCCTGCTTAGCGCGGGTGCGGCGGCTGGCGGTTTGGCGCTGATCAACTCCATGGGGCAGATGGCGGGGTTCTTGAGCCCGTATATCGTCGGCTTTGTGAAGGACGCCACCGGCTCCACCGACATGGCGCTGTACCTGCTGGCGGCGGTGATTGTGGCCGGCAGTGTATTGGCGTTGCGCATGACGCGTACCTTGAAGGTTTAGTGCGGTCTCTTTGGGGATGGAGGGTTCCGCCCTGACGGCGGGTCACTTTTGGCAAACGCCCGGAATGCCGGCTCAGCCAAAAGTAACCAAAAGGTCTGTGCCCCACCACTTGGCACCTCGCTCTGGCTCGGTGTGCCCTCACTCCGGCCATCGTGGTTAACGGGGCGATTCGAGATCAAAAGCAGATAAAAAGCAGAGCACGGCGGCCTGAAAGCCGACCTGAGTGGTTGAAGCAAAAGCCAGATCAAGTGCAAGGCAAAGCCTATCTAGCTGATGCAACGCAGTCTAAATGTGGGAGCGGGCTTGCTCGCGAATGCGGTGGGTCAGTTGATTCATCTGTCACTGATACACCGCATTCGCGAGCAAGCCCGCTCCCACAGTTGACCGCATGCAGTTTTGAATATGAGGTCGGCTGTGGATTTGCATGCACTGAAGAGCTGCTTTTCTGTGGGAGCTGGCTTGCCTGCGATGCAGGCACCTCTGTGTGTCAGGTACACCGAGTTGATGCTATCGCAGGCGAGCCAGCTCCCACCTTTGACCGAGTATGGCTTTGCTGTTGCTCTGGCCCTTACAACCTTTTCGATGACGAAGTCAGCGGTCTTTTGATCCGCGCTTGTGATCGTGATCTTGATCTGAAATCGCCCGTCAGGGCGCAACCCTAAGCCGCCGTTACCCAACTAACGGATACGCACCCCGCCCAACCGCCCACCAGCGCGGCAACAACTGCCGCACACGGGCCTCGCCAAAGCGGTCGTCGATCAACATCACCACGCCTCGGTCCTGCTGGCTGCGGATCACCCTGCCGGCTGCCTGCACAACCTTCTGGATACCCGGATACAAATAGGTGTAGTCGTAACCTGCGCCAAAAATCGCGCCCATGCGCGCTTTCATTTGCTCGTTGACCGGGTTCAGTTGCGGCAAGCCCAGTGTGGCGATAAACGCGCCGATCAAGCGTGTGCCGGGCAAATCGATGCCTTCGCCAAACGCGCCGCCCAGTACGGCAAAGCCGATGCCCTGGCTGTGCTGGGTGAACTGGTCCAGAAACCCTTGGCGCTCGGCTTCGGCCATGCCGCGTGACTGCAACCACAGCGCAATCTGCGGGTGCTGCTCGGCCATCAACTGCGCCACCTGTTGCAGGTAATCAAAACTTGAGAAAAACGCCAGGTAGTTGCCAGGTTGCAGCGCAAATTGCTCGGCAATCAACTCGACAATTGGCGCCAAGGAGGCTTGGCGATGCACAAAGCGCGTGGAGATCGCGTCGACGATGCGCACTTGCAGTTGCTCGGCCTGGAACGGCGACTCCACATCGATCCACGCGGTATCGGCAGGCAAGCCGAGCAAGTCGGCGTAATAGTGGCGTGGGCTCAGGGTCGCGGAGAACAACACACTGCTGCGCGCGGCGGTGAGCCTGGGACGGATGAATTCGGCAGGCACCACGTTGCGCAGGCACAGGGTCGAGGCGCTGCGTTTGCCGAACTGGCGCTTGCTGATATCAAAGATGAAGTGTTCATTGAACAGCTCCGCCACCTTGGCAAACTGCAACGCCTCGAAATAGAAGGCTTGCAGGTCGCCGCTGAGGGCTTCGGGGTGCTCGTTGAAGTAATCGCCCAGGGCGCTGGTACACAGGCTCAACGCCTGGAGCAGCTTGTCGGGTTTGCTGGCGTAAGCCTGGTACGGTGCGAGCTGATCCTTGTGCACCGCGTTCCATTCGCGGTTCAGGCGCTGCAAAGGCTTTTTCAGCGGCTCCGGCGCGCCGTCGCGCAGGGTCTTGAGGCTGTACTGATCCAGGCTCGCGCTGTACATCGAGCGCGCGCGCTCCACCAGGTTGTGGGCTTCGTCTACCAGCACCGCCGCGCGCCATTGGTTCAGCTGGGCCAGGCCGAACAGCATGGCGCCGAAGTCGAAGTAGTAGTTGTAGTCGGCGACCACCAGGTCGGCCCAGCGCGCCATTTCCTGGCTCAGGTAATACGGGCAGACGTCATGGGCCAACGCCACCTCGCGCAGGTTGCGCTGGTCCAGCAGGCGTACTTTGGACGCCGCCACGCGTGCCGCCGGCAGACGGTCGTAAAAGCCCTTGGCCAACGGGCAGGAATCACCGTGGCAGGCTTTGTCCAGGTGCTCGCAGGCCTTGTCACGCGCCACCAGTTCGAGCACCCGCAGCGGCAAGTCGGGGCTGCTGGCGTAGAGTACCTGCGCGGCGTCGAGGGCCAATTTGCGGCCAGGGGTCTTGGCGGTGAGGAAAAACACCTTGTCCAGCTGCTGCGGCGCCAGCGCCTTGAGCAGCGGAAAGATCGTGCCGACGGTCTTGCCAATGCCGGTGGGCGCCTGGGCCATCAGGCAGCGGCCGGTGCTGACGGCCTTGTAGACCGACTCGGCCAATGCCCGCTGGCCAGTGCGAAACGCAGCATGGGGAAACGCCATCGCCTGGGCGGCGTGGTTGCGCGCCTCGCGGTGCTGCATTTCCTGGCGTGCCCAGTCGAGGAACAATGCACATTGCTGGTTGAAGAACTGCTCAAGGTCGGCCGCTTGAAAGCACTGGTTCAGCAAGGTTTCGCCTTCACCGACAATATCGAAGTACACCAGCGCCAGGTCGATCTCTTGCAGGCCAAGCTTCTGGCACATCAGCCAGCCGTACACCTTGACCTGCGCCCAATGCAGTTGGCGATGGTTGGCGGGCTGGGCATCCAGGTCGCCGCGATAGGTCTTCACCTCTTCCAGGCGGTTGCTGTCCGGGTCGTAGCCGTCTGCCCTGCCCCGCACCTTAAGCTGCTGGTACTCGCCTTCCAGCGCCACTTCATTCTGGTAATGGGCGCTGCGGCGCGAGGCTACGGTGCGATGGCCGATAATGCCTTCCTGGGCGCTGGGCGACGGCGTAAAGCGCAGGTCCAGATCGCCGACCTTGGCCGTGAACTCGCACAGCGCGCGCACCGCAACGTTGTAGCTCAAGCGCTTTGCGCCCAGCGCACATAACAGACGGTGACCGGCATCTGGTACTCGCCGCAGAACTCCAGCCAGCGCAGTTGGTTATCCTGCAAGCGGTCACCGGGGCCTTTGACTTCGATCATGCGGTAGGTCTTTTGCGCCGGCCAGAACTGGATCAGGTCCGGCATGCCGGCGCGGTTGGCGCGGATATCCAGCAGCAGGCGTTCAAACCAGTAGCGCAGGTGGTCGGCGGGCAGGCACGTCAGGGCTTGCTCCAGCAGTTCTTCGCTGAGCAGGTTCCAGAACACGAACGGCGACTGGATGCCCCATTTGTCCACGTAGCGCTGGCGGATGGTGGTTTTGTAGCGCTCATCCGCCAGTTGCTCGAAGCAGTTGGCGAACAACACCGCGCGACGTTGGTGAAAGTCTTCGCTGTGCAGGTCCACCGGCCCGCGCTGGAACGGGTGGAAAAACGACCCCGGCAGCGGCGCGAAAATCGCCTCCCAGCACAACAGCCCAAACAGCGAATTGATCAGCCCGTTTTCGACGTAATGCACCGGCGCATCAGGCTCGCTCAGGTGCGCCTGCACGCAGGATTCCACCGACATCAGCGGCGCCTGCACCAGTGCCAGGTCCAGGCGCGTGACTTCACGTGGCTTGACCTTGGGCAGCGCCGGTTCACCGAGCTTGCGCCGCAGGCGTGGCAGCACACGCAGCAAGTGTTGTTGTTCGGCAGCGCTTTGCGGTGCTTGCTGCGCCGCGCACGCCAGGGCCATGGCTTGCGCGTAATCCTCCTGGCGCTCGAGCACGCGAATCAAACGCGAGCGCGCGCCGGGATAGGCGCAATCACGGTAGATCTGCGCCGCCAATTCCAACTCGGCACTGCGCTCGCAGTATTGGCCGATCTGGAACAGCAATTTAGCCCGACGTTTTTCCAGCCAGGGGTTGTCGGTGGCCAGCAGCACGATCTGCGCCAGTACCTCGTGCAGTGCCTGCCCGGCTTCGAAGGCTTGCTGGCATTGGTGCAGAAACAGAAAACCGTGCACATCGTCACGGCTGCGCAAGCCGCGGGACTCGGCGCAGAACTCGACTTTTTCGTAGGTGTAGATGCCCAGGTCAGCCAGCACGAACTCCGACCAGTCCTGGTGCAGGTTGCCGAAGAACATCAGCCGCAGGCGGTCGCACAGGTCCATCACGGTGAGGCTGTAGAGCCTGTCGTTCAGCTCGGGGCACCACTGTGCAAAGCTGCGTGACTCGGTGAACTGCGTCGCCAACCCGTCCAGCCAGTCGGCCTTCTTGCCTTTGGGTTGGTCAATCCATGGCGCGAAGGCGGCGAGGATTTCGCCTTTTTGCAGCAGTGCGAACAGCTCATCAAAACTCAACGGGCCCTGCTGATCGACCCAGCCCTGCTGCACCAGTGCCAGCGCCGCCGTGTGGGTGCAGCCAATTTCGAGGTAATTGAGTTTGCTCCCGCGAAAATGCACACCTTTGCGCATCACCATGCGCACCAATAACGCCTGGGACGGCTGCGGCAACCTGTCAAATTGCTGAATAAACTGCATTTCGTCCGGGTCGAGCAAATCGGCATAACGCTGCCCCAGCCACAGCAGCACTTGGCGGAAGTTATGCAGGTAATACAAGGGGTCGTCGAGGGGGTTGGCCATGTCGCGCACTGATCAAATACTGGTTATGCATACAGAGTGCCGCCAGCGGCGGGCTGTTGCAATCAGTAATAGATAAATGGCCCACGCAACTTTTTGTATAAAAGTGATCAGATAGGACAGTTGATGGCGTAACATTTATGGCCCGAAGCCTCAGGCACGGGACTTTTCAGCAAGACTTTTCAGGGTTAAAGGTAAGGGTAATGAACATGAAGAATTTGGGTCTGCCGCTGGTTGCACTCACTTTTCTGCTAATGGCCGGTTGCTCCACGCAAACCGTAGTGACATTGCAAAATGGCACGCAGTATTTGACCAAGGACACCCCCAAGACCAAGACAGCCGATGGGTTCTATGAATTCACCGACATCGCCGGCAAGCACATCCGCATCAAGGCTGATGACGTTGCAACGGTTCGCAGCGAAAAGTGAAAGCAATCGCCTGAACATGAAAAGCCCCGCAATGCGGGGCTTTTTTTGGGTTGATCGGTGAAGATTTATTTACCGAAGGTTTTTCGCCAACCCGGCGTTTAACCGATAAGCCGCCTTCATCTTCGAAGGCGGTAGAACGGAGAAAGACGGCCATGGCACTCATGTCCCGGACGGTACGCGCGCTGTTACTCATCCCCCTGAGCCTGGCGGCCCTGGCCAGTACGCCGGTGTTTGCCGACACCATCATTATCCGCCAGCCGCCGCGGGTCATCGTGGTGGCTCCCCCGCCGCCACCGGTTTATTACGGGCACTGGGGTTACGCCCCACGGCCTTATTACTACCCCCATCATGTTTACAGCTACGGTTATGGCTACCCCCACCGGCCGTATTGGGGCGGTGGCTGGCGGGGGCAACACTGGCATTGATCAGCCGATGCTGACGCCGTCCGCCCACAGGGCACCATGCCCGACGCCGACCAGGGTCACCGAGTCGGCGCCAAAGGTCAGCACCGTGTCGGCGCCGACTACTTTGGCATGGTCACGCAGATCGGTGCTGCCCTCCACGTTCTGGAACACCAGCTTGTCCGTGGTCTGGTAGCCAATCACCCGATCATTGCCAAAATGGCCGCTGAACAGGAAGGTGTTATGCCCACTGTTGTCGCGGATCGTGTCATTGCCTTTGCCACCCTCAATAAAGTCTGCGCCCTTGCCGCCCTGGATCAGGTCATTGCCGTCGCTCCCGATGATGAAGGTGTTGCCCTTGTGCGGTTCGGCATTGCGGTTGAGGTCCTGCACCCAGGTGGTGGCCCGCGCCGGGTCGGACAGGTTGGCGACGATCACCGTGGAGTCGCGGGTCATCTGGTCGTAGAAACCGGACTCGAGGATGCGCGTCATGCCGTCGCCATAGCCGGTGGGCAAATGCGAGACCCAGGTCGGCAGGTTGACGATGGAAAACGGCAGGATATTCCACAACGTCGAGGCGTAGTGGTCGTTGAAGCTGACGATATTGTCGGTGGTCGACTCGTGGGGTTTGTCGTGCACACCCAGGGACGACAAGTTGAAGGACGAGCCGTCGAGCGCGCGGAATACCGGGTCGTTTTCGTAGCCGATGTTCAGCACTTTATCGCCGGCACTCTGGGTCGGTGAGGCATAGGCCACGTAGTTGGCGTCCTTGTAGAACCCCGACCATTTATTGTTGCTTAAATCCGCCATGCTGTTGACCGCGAGCCCGCCCAGGCTGTGGCCGCTGACCACCACGTCCTTGCCGCTCAGGCCATGGGCGCCGGCATAGTCGGCGACATTTTTGAGCAAGCCGCCGAAGGCTTCGCCCGCATAGTTCTTGGCATAATCCTTGGGGCCAAAGGCCGCCAGCAGGTCGCTGATCACGTCGCCGATGGAGTCGGTGATCAGGCTTTCCCGTGGCCCCGAGGTGCCACGAAAGCCAATGCCAATTTCGAGCAGTTTGCCGGCGTCATCGTACTTGCCCAGCACCTCGACCTGGGCCGTGGTGTAGCCGGCCTTTTCGCCAAAGAAGGTGCCGCGCGCATCGACCTTGCCGCCATAGCCCAGGGCACTGGCGCTGATGGGCGTCCAGCCGGCTTTTTGCACCGCATCGAGCGCGGCTTTTTCCGAGTCTGGGTTCCAGGGAATGCCGGGAATCACACCTTGTGAATCCGTGCTGCCCAGCAGCGCACCCACCAGCGTGGCTGGCAAGCCAAGCCCCAGGCCGTTGTGCTGGTAACCCACGGCAAAGCCATTATCCAGGTTGTGGTAGGAATACAGCGTGATCGCCATGGCATCGGCGAACAGCGTTTTGGAGCCCTCGGTGCCGAGGTTTTTATAGTCAAAGATACCCATGGTAGTGCCTCTCTGTTGTTGGATTTGTAGAGAAAGCGAAAACACGTGTGGCAATGGAGCAGCTCTATCTGATCCCCCGCGATCCAAATGTGGGAGCGGGCTTGCTCGCGAATACGGTGGTTCAGCCAATGAATCTGTTAACTGATACACCGCTTTCGCGAGCAAGCCCGCTCCCACATAAACCCGGTCCTCACTTTAAGAAGTGTCGTCTCCTTTTAGAACGCCCAGTCGAGGCTCAACCCCACCCCGTGGACCTTGTCCTTGCTGGCCAACAGGCCGTTGTAATCAAAATTCACCCGCGCATCCTTGCTCAATGCCAGGCTGACCCGCGCACCGACCAATGCGGCATCGCGCACCATCGGCGCACTTTCTACCGCAAACGCCGGGCCGCCCGAGGCAAACGCCAGGTGCTGCTCGGAATCGGTGCTGCTCAGGTTGTGCTGCCAGCCCAGGGTGCCGGACACTTCCAACTGCTGGTGATCATTCACATTGAAGGTTTTCAAGGCGCGTACGCCCAGGGTGCTCAGCACCACATCGCGGGTGTCGTCGTGGCCTTTGAGCGCGGCGGCGTCACCCTTTTCGGTAAACCCATCAGTGTCCAAATGCACATAGGCCAGGTTGGCGAATGGTTCCAGGGCCAGCGGTTGCAGGTTGACGCGGTAAGCCGCTTCACCGAACACCTGGGTGCTGCTCGCGTCGACTTTGACCTTCTGCTTACCGGCCACATCGCCGTATTGCAGGTCACGCTTTACATCGGCGCGATGCCAGCTGTAGGTCGCCCCACCGCTCAGGCGCAAGGCACCAATCTCATGCCCGGCATAGGCACCGAAGTGGTAGCTGTCGACCGAGGCCCGGGAATGGGTGTCGTTACCCATGTTCAACGAGGTGTCGCTGTAGCCGGCGACCACACCGATACGCGTCGACTCATCCAGCGCGCCATCCACACCGGCGAGCATGCCGCCCAGCGACGTGGTGTAGCCCGCGGTGTCGCTGCGGCTATCGGTCTTGCCCCACGCGCCCAAGGCCTTGACCCAGACGTTGCCACGGCTGTCGATGGTTTCGCTGCTGGCGCCCATCTCGCCATTGCGCAGGCGTTCGCCGACGGCTTCGCGCACGTAACGGCTGTCGTTGATCAACGCACTTTGCAGCGCCGGGTAGATTTCACCGGAGAGCTGCTGGAACGCGCCTTGGGCCGAGGCCGCATTCGGTGCCAGCAACAGGCTTTCATACACCGCATTGCCTGCGCCCAACTGGTCCGCCGCTGCTGCGACCGCACGCTGGTTCGGCGTGACGGCCACACTGGCGAAGCTGTTGGTGCGTGCCACATCCAGCTGCACGCCGTTGGCGGCATAGTTGAGGGTGCCGCCGATAAACAGGTAGTTCGGCAATACCGCACCGAAGCTGCCGGTAACACCGCCTGCGGCTTGCAGGATGTTGTACTGGCGGCCGATCAGGCTTTGTGCCTGGGCGTTAGTCAGCAGTGTCGGGCTGTTTTCCAGCGCCAGGGTCACGGTGCCGCCATTGAGCGTGGCGGTGCCGCCGGCCACAATGCGGTCGCTGCTGGTGGGCGACAGCTCCACCGCGTAGGTCGAACCCGCGTCAAAGGTGACATTGCCCGCCACATTCAAGGTGCCGATGGAGTTACCCGGCGCCACGGTGCCGCCGCTTTTGGCGGTCAACGAGCCGATACGGCCCGAGCCACCGACCACACCAGCCTGGCTGACGGTGACGTCGGAGGTCACCGAGCCGTTGATTGCCAGCAAGCCCTGGTTGACCAAGGTCGGCCCGCTGTAGGTGTTGGCGCCGCTCAGCACCAGCGTGCCGATGCCTTGCTTGGTCAGGCCGCCATGGCCGGCGATGTCGTTGCTCCACACATCCAGACCGCAATGCACGTCGGTGCACAGGCGCTGGGTCGGTTTACCGGCATCCACCACCGCACCGATGCCTGGCAGGTCGGCGACAAACTGGCTGCTGCCATAGGCGCCGTCGATACGGAACTCAGCGGGAATATCTTCGGCAGTGACGAACATCCCTGGCCCGTTGACGGCTTTGCCCAGGTTGATCATGCCCCAGCCATACAGCGCGTCGATGCCCGGCGCGCCAAGGTCGGTGGCGGTGGTTTTGAGCACCGTGGCGACCTGCTCGCCGCTCATGTACGGAAAGCGCTCCATCAGCACTGCCGCGGCGCCGGCCACATGGGGCGCGGCCATGGAGGTGCCGTTTTTGTTGGCCCAGTCGCTGGTCAGGTTGCTCAGGTCGGTGCCGTTGATGATCGAACTGAAGATCTTGGTGCCGGGTGCCGACACACAGAAGCTCGCCGCATAACCGCAGCGCGACGAGAAGGTGCTGATCACATATGGGTTGGCACTCGCGGTGTCCGGGTTTTGCTGCAAGGCGGCTACCGACAGCCAGTTCGGCGCGATCTCCGGCACAAAGTACGCCAGGCCAGACATCGCGTCCGGGTTGTTGCGGTTGTAGTCGTTACCGGCGGCAAAGATGGTCAGCACGCCGCTGCGGGCGGCATCGATTGCGCCTTGGTAGGCGCCACCGGCAATCGTGCCGAGGATCGGCCGGATGTTGTTGAACTGCGCCTGGGCTTCATTGACCGTGAAGTTGGGGAACGCCGGATCGCGGCCACCCTTGGCGTATTGATCGCCAATGCCGATGCCCCAGCTGTTGTTGATGATGCGTGCGCCGCTGGCCACCAATCCATCCCAACCGGCCTTGTACACCGCGCCGTCGTTGCCGAGGATGATCCCGTCTTCCGGGCCCGGGTCGCCGTTTTCGGCGCTGAGGATTTGCGCATTGAAGGCCACGCCATGCATCGGCCCGCCGTCACGGTTACCGGCGGCAATCCCGCCGACGTGGGTACCGTGGTTACCCAGCTTGCCGTTGGAGTCCTTGGAAGGCGTACCGTCATAACGGAACGCATCGCCGGCCTTCACCGGAATATACGGGTCGGTGTATTGGCGGATGCCCTCGGTGACAATCGTCACCACCTTGTTGGGGCTGGCGAATTCCGGGTGCTGCGCATACACCGGCTGGTCAAAAATGCCCAGTTTGACGCCTTTGCCGGTGTAGCCGGCGGCATACGCGGTGTCTGAATGGATGGCGCCCAGGCCCCAATCGGCCTTGAACTCGTTGCTGCGCCAACTGGCGGCATCGCCCAGTTTGCCGGTTTCCACATAGGGTGCGGCCTGGGCGGTCCCCAGACTTGCCAGGCAGCACAGCAACGCGCCGTATGGCACGCAGCTCAAAGCCTTGAGCGGGTAGCCCGGGCCTGTGTGAGTGGCGGTATTTAACCCTGGTTTGCGTTTGTTCACGGTGACCTTCCTTAGTTTTCTTATTGCCGGTATGTGAATCACTTTTCTTCAGCGCCGCAGTGCTTAGGTGGGAGCTGGCTTGCCTGCGATAGCGTCAGTTCAGCCAAATTTTCATCGACTGACCCACCGCCATCGCAGGCAAGCCAGCTCCCACAGTTAGAACTGCCAGTTGAGGCTCAGGCCCACGCCTTGGGTTTTCTCACGCCCGCCCAACTGGCCGTTGTAATCCAGGTTGACCCGCGTGGCCTTGCTCAACACCAGGCTGGCCTGCACACCGACCAGCGCGGCATCACGCAACAACGGCGAACTGCGCACGGCAAAGGACGGCCCGCCGGCGACAAACGCCAAGTGTTCTTCGGACTCAACCGCCGTCAGGCTGTGCTGCCAGCCCAGCGAGCCGGACAGTTCCAACTGCTGATGGTCGTTCAGAGGCAGGGTTTTCAAGGCACGCAGACCGAGGGTGCTGAGCACCGCATCGCGCCGGTCGCTGCCACGCTCAAGCGCAGCCGAATCACCTTTTTCATGGAACGAATCACTGTCCAGGTGCACATAAGCCAGGTTGGCGAACGGCTCCAGCGCCAGCGGTTGCAGGTGAATGCGGTACGCCGCTTCAGTGAACAACTGCGCCGTGCGCGCATCCAGCTTGGTCTTTTGCTTGCCGCTGACTTCGCCGTACTGCAGGTCACGCTTTACGTCGCCGCGATGCCAGCTGTAGGCACCACCCACGCTGACGCGCCAGTCGCCCAGTTCACGCCCGGCGTAAGCACCCAAGTGGTAACTGTCGATGGACGCCGATGAATGGGTGCCACTGCCCATGTTCAGCGAGCTGTCGCTGTAGCCGGCCACCACACCGACGCGGGTCTGTTCATCCAGCGCGCCGTCCACACCGGCGAGCAAACCACCAATCGAGGTGGTCGAGGCTGCGGTTTCGCTGCGGCTGTCGGTCTTGCCCCAGGCGCCAAGCGCCTTGAGCCACAGGTTGCTTTCGCCGCTCACCGGCACATGGCGCAGGCGTTCGCCCACGGCATCGCGCAGTTGCAGGCTGTCGTTGATCAGCATCGCGCCAATTGCCGGGTAGATCTCACCCGACAATTGCTGCAAACCCTGGCGGGCCGTGGCCACCGAGTCCGACTGCAACAGGCTTTCATACACTGGGTTGCCTGCGCCCAGTTGCTCGGCGGCCGCCGCAACATTGCGCTGGTTACGCGTGGCGGCAACGCTGGCAAAGGTCGCACCGTTGCGCCCCACATCCAACTGCACGCCATTGGCGGCGTAATCGAGGGTGCCGCCGAGGAACAGGTAATTTGGCAGCACCTGGCCAAACTGGCCCTGAATGCCACCCGCCGCCTGGAGGATGGTGTATTGGCGGCCGATCAGGCTTTGAACCTGGCTCTGGCTAAGCAGTGTGGGGCTGTTTTCCAGCGCCAGGGTCACGGTGCCGCCGCCCAGCACGGCCTTGCCGCCTGCGACAATGCGGTCGCTGCTGGTGGGCGTCAGTTCCACCGCATAGGTGGAGCCCGCGCCCAGGCTCACATCACCGGCCACCTGCAAGGTGCCTACGGAATTGCCCGGTGCCACGGTGCCGCCGCTGGTGACGCTCAAGGCGCCAATGCGCCCGGAACCGCCGAGGGTGCCGCTGTTGTTGACGGTCACTGCCGAGGTCAGCGAGCCGTTCACCGCCAGCAGGCCGCCATTGACGCTGGTTGCACCGCGATACGTGCTGTCGCCGCTGAGCACCAGGCTGCCGGCGCCGGATTTGATCAGGCTGCCTTCATACACGCGGTTGGCCGCGGCCTGATCACGGGCAGTGCCAACGGCGTAATCGGTCTGGTCCTGCTGGCTGGCAGTCGCGCCCACGCCGTTCTGCCAGCCCTTGTCGATCAGGGTTTGCTGCCAGGCGCTGTGCTCGGCGCGGTCTTCGGCCTGGCGCTGGACCAAGGCCTGATCCGAGATGCCGTTGCTCCATACATCGCCCTGCCCGGCCGCCAGGTTGACGTTCATTGCGCCGAGCAATTGCCCCGGCCCGTGCATCGCTCGGCCGAGGTCCGGCACGCCCCAGCCGACGATGGTATTCGGTGCTTGAGTGACAGAACCGTCGAGCTGCGTGGCGGTGGTCAACAGCACCTGCAACGCCTGCTCATTGGTCATGTACGGGTAGCGCTCCATCACCAGCGCCAGCGCGCCGGTGGCATGGGGTGCCGACATCGAGGTGCCGGACTTGACCCCATAACCGCCGTCGGGAATGGTGCTGTTGATCAGCGCGCCGGGCGTGGAGATACACCAGTACTTGGCAATCCCGCACTTGTTGTATTTCTGGTTATTGGCTTTATCCAGGCCGGAGACCGCCAGCCAGTGGCCTTCCAGTTCCGGCTGGAAATACGGCAAGGCCGAGCGCACGCTGGCATTCGCATAGCCGCTGTTGCCGGCGCTGAACACGTTGATCACCCCGGCTTTGGCCACGTCCGCGGCAGCATCCAGCCAGGTGCCCTGGTTGTAATGCTGGGCATAGGCCGCATGCAGGTCGCCGAGGGTCTGGTAACTGACGTCCTTGGGTTGGCTGCCCCAGCTGTTGTTGATGGCGCGCACGCCGGAATCCACCAGCGCGGTGTACACCGTCTTGAAATACTTGGGGTCCGGGGTCGGGCCAAACAGGAAGCTGTCGTTGGCGTTGGTATTGCCCACGTAGATTTGCGCGTTGTACGCCACGCCATGCATGCCCACGCCATCACGCGCCGCACCCATGGTGCCGGTGACATGGGTGCCGTGGGAGTCATTGTTGGGGTTGAGTGCGCCGGTGGTGTTGAACGGTTTGCCATCGACGTAGGTGCCGCTGGCGCTGACCGCGTGGTAGCGATCCTTGGAGGCTTCGGGGTGGTTGGGATCAAAGCCCGAGTCCAGCGCGCCGACTTTTACCCCGCTGCCGGTGATGCCGGCTGCATAGGCTTCATCCGCCTTCATGCGTCCCAGGCCCCAGTCGCTCTGGAATTCGGCGGAGCGCCAACTGGCGGGGTTACCCGCTTGGCCGTTTTCGGTATAGGCCGCCTGTGCCGCAACGGACAACAGGAGTAACGAGCCTGCGGTAAACGGTTTGAAACGTGGTGAATGGGTGATCATCTAACCCCCTCCTTATTTTTCTTATGGATGCTCATTTCACCGGGCCGAAGGCCTCATCGACTTTCGCCAGGTCGGTGTCACGCAAGTTGCCCGCGTAGTAGTGCAATTTGGTCCAGGCCATCAAATAGTCGTAACGCGCCTGGGCCAGGTCGCGACGGGTGCTGTACAGCTGCTGCTCGGCGTTCAGCGCATCCAGGTTGACCCGCTCGCCGCCGAGGATGCTTTGCTTGGTCGACACCACCAGCGCTTCGGCCGAGGTCAGGGCCTTTTGGTACGCACGCAATTTGCTCACGCCCGACAGGCACGCACTGAACTGGCGGCGCAGTTCGATCAGGGTTTCGCGGGTCTTGCCTTCCAGTTCGTACTCGGCCTGTTCCATGCCACGGCTGGCCTGGCGGGTGGAGGCGGAGATGCCGCCACCGGCATATAGCGGCAGGCTGACTTCGACGCCGATGGTGTTGGTGTCGTAGCGCTGGTTGTAGGTATTGCCGCTGTCGGATTCCTGTTTGCGCGAGCTGGCATACGCGGTGATCTTGGGCAAATGCCCGGCGCGGTTGCGCTCCACTTCATAACGCGCGACTTCCACGGCCTGGCGTTGCGACGCCAGCGTGGGGTTATTGCTCAGCGCCAGTTCATGCCAGGTGTCGTAGTTGGCCGGGGTCAGGGTGAAGGCGGCAAAGCTCTGGTTCAGCGGCGCCAGGTCGTGAATGTCGACGCTTTGCACGCCGATCAACGCCCCCAGCTCGCGCAACGACGCGTCCTGTTCATCCAGCGCCTGGATCTCTTCGGCGGTAGCCAGCTCATAGCGCGACTCGGCTTCGAGAATGTCGGTGCGCGTGCCTTCGCCCTGTTGGAACAGGTGCTGGTTCTGCTGGAACTGCTGCTCGTAGGCCTTTTTCTTGGCGCGGGCAATGTCGATCTGGTCCTGGGCGAACAGCGCCTGGGTGTAATAGCTCAACACCCGCACCAGCAACGCCTGGCTCTTGTCGCGAAAGCTTTCATCGGCAAACAGCGCCTGGGCCACGCCCTTGCGGTAGTTGGCATAGGCTTCATAGTCGAACAAGGGTTGTTGCAGGCTGAAGGTCGAGCCGTAGCTGTTGTAGTTGCGGTCGTCGCGGTAACTGCCGCCGCGCCCGTCCGGCAGGTGCGCTTCGGAGTTGTTGCGGCCCTTGTTGTAGTTGTACGACAGGCGCGGCAACAGCCCGGCACGGCCGATGGTGCGGTTTTCCAGGCCGGCGTCGCGCTCCTTGATCGCGCCGAGAAACACCGGATCATTACGCAATGCCTGCTCGTACACATCAAACGGGCCCATGGCGGCGTGGGCACTGGTGCAGCTCAACAATAAGGTGATGAACACAACGCGCATGCTCATTCCTCAGTCAACGCAGAACCGGCGCGATCGAGCAGCGGCTTGAACAGGTAATTAAGCAGCGAGCGTTCGCCAGTGCGTACAAACATCTCGGCGGGCATGCCTGGCTTGATCACCAGACCGTGGAGTTTTTCCAATGCAGCCTCGCTGACGGTGGTGCGCAATACGTAGTAAGGCTGGCCGGTCTTTTCATCGAGCATCTGGTCGGCCGAGATCAGGCTGACTTCGCCCGGTACGCGCGGGGTGCGGCTCTGGTTGAAGGCGGTAAACAGGATGTCGACCGGCAAATGCGTGCCTACCTTGTCGACCAGGTGCACCGGCAAATGCCCTTCCACTTCCAGGCGCGTGCCTTGGGGCACGATCTCCAGCAGGGTTTCACCGGCGCGCACCACGGCGCCCTCGGTGTGCACACTGAGGTTGACCGCAATGCCATCGGCCGGCGCGTTGATCTCGCTGTGTTGCAAGTCAAAGCCCGCCGAGGTCAGTTGCTGTTCCAGGGTCAGGCTGCGCAGTTGCGCATCGGCCAGTTGGCTGCGCACCTCTTTCTGATATTCCTCACTGTGCTGCTGCAACTTGAGGCGCGACTCGAGAATGCCCTGCTCCACTCGACCACTTTCGCCAGTGTTTTGCGCCAGGTCCTGTTGTACCTGGGACAGTTGGCGCTGGTAGTCCAGCAAGCGGTTGCGTGGGATATAACCGTTGTCGGCCAAGGGTTGCAGGTTGGCCAGTTGATCACGCAGGGATTGGGCCTGGGCAGACAGGTCGGTGCGCGCACGGCGCATGCCACTTAGTTGCGAGGTGGCGCCATCGATGTTGGCGCGGATCCCGGCCTGCTCGCGGGCAAAGGCTTCGCGGCGGCTGCTGAACAGCTGGCGTTGGCCTTCCAGCACCAACGCCAAAGCCGGGTCGGGGTTGGCGCTCAGCTCAGCGGGAAAGGTAATCGTTGCCTGGTTGTCACGCTCGCTCTGCCAGCGCGCCACGCTGGCCCAAGCCATGCGGTACTGGGCTTGCAGCGACTGCACGTCGGCCTGGTTCTGGGTCTGGTCGAGGCGAAACAGCGGCTGGCCCTGTTTGACCAGTTCGCCTTCCTTCACCAGGATGCGGCTGACCACGCCGGGGCTGAAGGTTTGCACGGCCTTGCGCTTGCCCGACACCACCACCGTGCCTTGGACGGGAATGCCTTGGTCCAATGGCGCAAGGCTGGCCCAGAGGAAAAACCCACCGGCACCGACAACCGTCAGCAACCAGCCCATTTTCACGAAAAAACCGGCGTCACGCTCTTTGAAGCGGGGCTCTACAGTAAGGCTGCTCATGCGCCTGGATTCCTTCCGGTCTGGTACTGACGGCTAAGGCTCACACCGGCCTTTTCCCGTGGCGCTTCCTGCTGTTGCTGGCCCGACAACGCGCGCAGCACTTCCTGGCTGGGGCCGAAGGCCTGCAACTGGCCGTCGCTGAGCACCAGCAACTTGTCGGCCTGGGCCAACGCCGAGGAACGGTGGGTGACCAGCACCACGCTGCTGCCCTGGGCTTTCATCTGCATGATGGCGCTGGCCAACGCGGCCTCGCCCACGGTGTCGAGGTTGGAGTTGGGCTCATCCAGCACGATCAAACGCGGCGCGCCGTACAGCGCACGCGCCAGGGCCACGCGCTGTTTCTGCCCGCCGGAAAGGCCGCCGCCGTTGTCGCCCAGCACGGTGTCGTAGCCCTGGGGCAAGCGCAGGATCAGTTCATGTACACCAGCCTGTTGCGCCGCTTTCACAACCAGCTCCGGGTCAGCTTCACAAAAGCGCGCAATGTTGTCGGCGATGCTGCCGCTGAACAGTTCGATGTCCTGAGGCAAATAGCCGATATGCGGGCCGAGGTCGTCGCGGTTCCAGCGATGGATATCCGCACCGTCCAGGCGCACGGTGCCAGCCAGGGTCGGCCACACGCCAACCAGCACGCGGGCCAGGGTCGACTTGCCCGAACCCGAGGCACCGAGCACGCCCAGCACTTCACCGGCACCGAGGCTGAAACTGACCTGCTGCAGGGTTGCCATGCGCCGCCCGGGCGGGCCGGCGCTGACGTGTTCGAAACTCACTTGGCCCTTGGGCGCCGGCAAGCTCATTGGCTCGGCTTCGGGCGGGAACTCACGCAGCAGGTCGTCAAGGCGCTGGTACGCCAGCTTGGCCGAACTCCACTGCTTCCATACCGCAATCAATTGGTCGATAGGGCTGAGCACACGGCCCATCAGGATGGACCCGGCGATCATCATGCCGGCGGTCATCTCGCCTTTGATCACCAGAAAGGCACCCAGGCCCAGCACCAGGGATTGCAGGCACAGGCGCAGGGATTTGCTCAGCGAGGTAATCACCGAGCCGGTGTCGCTGGCCCGGTTCTGAAACCCGAGGAACTGCGAATGCACTGCGAACCAGCGTTTGCGCAACGCACCGAGCATGCCCATGGCCTGAATGGTTTCGGCGTTGTGCAAGTGGCTGGTGGCCAATTGGGTCGACTGCTGGGAAAAGGCCCCTGCCTCGCCCAGTGGTTTTTTGGTCAGGTATTCATTCAGGCACGCCAGTGCGATCAACAGCACAGCGCCCGCCGTGGCCAACACGCCCAGCCACACATTGAAGAGGAAAATCACAAACAGGTAGATGGGAAACCACGGCGCATCGAAGAACGCAAACAGCGCCGGCCCGGTGATAAATTGGCGGATCACGGTCAAATCGCCCAGCGATTGCCCGGCATGCCCCTGGCCGCGTTGCAGGTTGCGTTCAAACGCGGCTTTGTACACCCGCAAGTTGAAGCGCCGCTCCAACTGGCTGCCGATGCGTATCACGACAAAACTGCGCAGCACTTCCAGCGTGCCGATAAACACAAAGAAGCCCACGACCATCAGCGTCAACATCACCAGGGTGGTTTCGTTCTGGGAGGACAACACACGGTCATACACTTGCAGCATGTAAATCGACGGCACCAGCATCAATAGATTTATCAGTGCGGTAAAGCAGCCGATGCTGATTAAAATACTCTTGTATTCACCCAACGCCCTGAACAAGGGCGCAACCACATGGGACTTCGCCATAGTGTCTGATCTTCCCCAAAGCCAATGACGCGCAATAGTTGCCCCTGCCCGAAGTGGACGGCCAACTATTAATCTCTAGTTATAAGCTTATAACTTTTTAATTAAGGTGTTCGTTGCAGCACAACTTCCGCTATTGAAGGTGTGTGCCCTTTGTATTCACCGTCTTTCTCGCGGTTCAAATGAACAATCCCGGTGCCCTCGGCGTTAAACAGCCAGATACCGTCCGGGGTCGGCGACCAGCTCAGCGGTTTATCACCCAGCCAACGTTCGGCACAGTCGACATCACCGGCCACGGCGTTGGGCTGATCCAACAGGTCGAGTGCACACACCTGGTCCTGTTGCTGCAATTGCCAATGGCCGGCCAATTGCGCGGTGGTGGGTAAAACCAGACTGCTCGCCATAACGTGGGCTCCTGCCGAAACGAACAACACCTGTGAAGCACAGGCGATCAAATGGGAAAAACGCGGCATCTGTTGCTCCATCCTGAGCGCGCGGCGCCGGAGCGCCGCGCGCTTTACATCAGGCTACGATATCGCTGGCGACGGCCTGGCCGACGGTGGTGACGAGGAAGTCCGCCACGCCGTGCCCGGAGAAGTCCACCGCCAAGGTGCCCAGGTTGGTACCCGAGGCATAGCTCAGTACAGCATCGCCGGCATGCCCGGTGAATGCATTGACGAAGCTCAAGCCTGCACCTTTGGTGATGCCGGACAGGTCGATCTTGTCCGAACCTGAGGTGAAGTCAAAGATCTTGTCCGCAGCACCCGGCTTGGAGTCGGAACTGGCACCGTACACAAAGGTGTCGTTGCCGGCGCCGCCCCACAGTTGGTCCGCACCGCCACCGCCGTAGATGATGTCGTTGCCGGCACCGCCCTTGATGATGTTGGCAACGTTGTTGCCGATGATCAGGTCGTTGCCCGAACCACCGAAGGCGTTCTCGACAGTGACGCCCTTGGCGATGGACACGTTGCCCACCAGGCCGCCAACGTCGGAGAACGAGGTCTCATTGAGGTTGATCTTCTGGTTTTGGGTAAAACCGGAGAAGTCCAGGGTGTCGTTGCCGCCACCGTCCCATACCGAGAACACCAGCTTGTCGGCATTGGAGGTGGCGCTGAGGAAATCACGCCCGGTATTGGAGTTGAAACCGTAGGTAGTGTCGCCGGCGCGGGTGGCGTAGTTGGCGCCGTAGAGCTTCTGGATCGCGGCGATGTCGTCGATCAGCGGGCCGGACGAATAGGCTTCGACCCCGCCTTTACTGAAGTTCTGGTTGGTGTTGCTCTCGCTCCAGTAACTCATGACGCTGTAGCCACGCGTGTCCTGTCCATAGTCCGCGTCTTTGTACGAAGGGTTGCCGGTCCCGGCGTTGTAGTCGCCAGGGTGATCCAGGCCCAGGGTGTGGCCGATTTCGTGGGTCAGGGTCTGCCGGCCATAGTTGTTCAGGTCCGGCGTCTTGTTCGGCGTGTAGCTGTTGTTGGTCAGGTACCAGGAGGTACCGTCCAGCCCGCTCTGGTTGTACTTGGCATTGGTGCCAGGCAGGTAAGCGAAGGCCGCCGCGCCGTCCTGGCCGCTGCTGTAGTTGCCAAAGGTCATGTGGAAGTCACCGCCCGAGGCTTTCTCGGTGAAGGTGACGTTGGCCACATCCGCCCAGGATTGCATGGCCAATGCGGCCTGTGCTTTCTGCTGGGTGTTGAACTGGCTGAACCCGGAGATGCCATGTTTGTTCATGGTGGCCGAGGAAGCCGAGGTCAGGAAGGTGTAGGTGAGGTCGATCTTGCCGTTACCATCAATGTCCCGATACGCAGCGTTCTCGCGCAGCAGGTGGTCAGCAGCCTGGTCCACGGTGAACGAGGGCTTGCCATTGACCGTGAGGTTGCCGCCACGGTCATACAGATGGCTGAAGCTATCGATTTGCGAGTAAGCAGTGCTGGCTTGCGCGGCAGATACAATAGCTTTGTCTTTTACTTTTGACATAAACGTACTTCCTTGTTTGCAAGTGCATCAGTCTTTGTTCGATAGGAACCTCGCGGGCGAGGATCGTCCTATCACTCGCCTCTTTTGAAGGCGTATCGAAACTGACACAACTTGAAATCTTTCGTCTACACATATTTCCGCAACAAAAATGTGACGTAGATTCAACTTAAGGAAGTCGCACACAGCGTTTATTGGGTGTAATTGCGCTTGCGCGGCAAATCACCGCCGACTGTTATTTAAATATTAAATAGCGGTAAAGCCGCTCTAGCTGAGCGGCCCTCTTGAATAATGGATCCAATATATTGACACGGTGTCATAGTTCAATATTAAAGAGCCACTACCCGCACTATTAAAGTGCGTGCCCCCAATTACCGGGACAGGCTCCAACCGCACTTGTTTAACGCGCCGATTAATACTTCGTCGGAAAGTCCCGGCACCCTGACGCCGTCTTCGGTTGTCATGTCCTCGCCCGCCAGGATCGCGTTGATGATCGCCTCCTCCACCGCCTCTGCGGCGGCACTGAACAAGGGCGAAATATGGTCGTTGTTGACCATGCGCAACACGCTGCTGAGTGGCAGGTCCTTGCGCCCGTAATCAGCCGGTGGCAGCCCGTGATTGCCGGTGGCGAAGGCCAGGAACAGGTCGCCACTGGAATCCTCGGTGCCGCCGCCGGTGCGCGCGATACCGATGGAGGCGCGTTGCGCCAGGCGCTGGCATTGATGGGGCAGCAACGGCGCGTCCGTGGCGATGATCACCACGATCGAACCCATGCCCGGCGTGCCGCGCTCGGCGAACGGCGATGGAATGTCCACCAACTGGCGCCCGACCGGGTAGCCATCCACGCGCAACTCCTGGCGCTTGCCATGGTTGGCCTGCACCAGCACGCCGACGGTCCAACCGCCCTGCTCCTCAGACACACGCCGGGATGCGGTGCCGATACCGCCCTTGAACTCATGGCAGATCATGCCGGTGCCGCCGCCGACTGCGCCCTCTTGCACCGGCCCGCCCTCGGCCGCGTCCAGTGCCTGGCGCACATGTTCAGGCTTGACGTGCTGGCCCCAGATATCGTTGAGCAGGCCATCGTAGGTTTCCATCACCACCGGCATGCACCAATACACCGCCGGGTCCGCCAGGCGCTCGCGCTCCAGGGCGATCAGGCTGTCACGCACAATCCCGATGCTGTGGGTGTTGGTGATGGCGATGGGCGTGGTCAGCAGCCCCGCCTCGCTGATCCACTCAAGGCCGGTGGCATCGCCATTGCCGTTGAGCACGTGGTAGCCGGCGAAACACGGTTGCTGTCGCGCCTCCCCGGCGCGTGGCTGGATCACACTGACGCCGGTGCGCACCTGCTTGCCGTCGATGCTGGTCTTGAGCGTGGTGTGACCCACGCGGACGCCGGGAACATCGGTGATGGCATTCAATTCGCCGGGCGTGCCCAGCCCCAACGTAATGCCCAATTGACGTGCACGCATACCTACTCCTTACAGTTTCTGAAACGCCGGACTCGTCCGGCCACTGATGCAATACAAAATCACCGACAAGGCCAGCAAGCCGATGATGATCATGATGTCGCGTACCGACGCCGCCGCGATCAGGGTCACCAGCAGGTAACCGGCGCCCAGCACGGCCAGCACTGCCGGCAGCGGCCATAACGGCATGCGATACGGATGCTCGCGATCACGCAGCAGCACCCGGCTCATCAGCGCGCTCAACGCCACCACCAGGTACACCAGGATGATCAGCAATACACTGAAGGACGTCAGGTCCGCCAGGTTCGAGCTGAAACTCAACAGCGCCGAAGGCACCGCTAAAAACAGCGTGGCCAGCCACGGTGAATCCCAGCGCGGGTGAATGCGCGTGAACAGCGCGTTGATGCGCGGCGTCCACAGGGCGTCACGGCCGCTGCTGAAGACCACACGGCCAATCTGGATGACAATGGCGACAATCGCGTTGAACACCGACAGGAAGATCCCGGCGCTGACCAGCCGTGACAGGGTTTCATTGCCGTGGCTGCTCAGTAGATAGCCGATCGGGTCGGGGCTGCTGATCATCTCGCTCAGCGACGGCGCGCCGATCAATAGCGCGGTGATCGGCACCAACTCGATCACCACCACCAGCCCCAGCGACCACAGCACCGCCTTGTGCACGCCTTTGCCACCGCACTTCATGTCTTCGGCCAGCAACACCGCAGGGCCATAACCGTTGAACGAGAACAGGCCGATGCCCACGGCGCCAATCACCAGTGCCCAGGGCGCCAGGTGCAGCACTCCGTTTTCGACGATCTGCGGCTGGAACAGCACGCTGGCCGGTTGTACCGGGTTGCCAAAGCCGATAAACACGATCACCAGCAACGCCGCCACTTCCAACAGCAGGCAGGTGCCGGTAATCCAGGCATTGAGCTTGATATTGAGGATGCCCAAGGCGTAGCTGCACACCACGATGACCAGGGCGACGGTTTGCGAGTCGAATTTTGTGCCCAGGGCATTATTCAGGTACGTCGCGGCGCCGGTGGCCAACACTGGCGGGATGAACAACAGCATCACCAGCACCGTCAGAAACGTCGCATAACCGGCCATGCCGCCAAACACCCGCTTGGCGTACACGTATTCACCACCGGCGCTGTTATGGGCGCGCCCGAGTTCGGCGTAACAGAAGGCGAACATCAGCGCGAGCAAGGCTGCCATCACAAACGCCAGGAACACACCACTGCCCGCCTGCTGGATGGCAAAGGGTGCAATCACGAATACGGAGCTGGCCGGCGTGACCGCCGAAACCGTAATGGCCACCACATCGAAAACACTCAGCGTTGGCTTGAGCACGCCGTCTGGCGCGGGGGAAGCACTCATGTCGTTATCCTCTGTCGTTGTTTTTGGTAGGAGGCAGAAACGAAAAAAGTCGGGCGGTTGCGAGATATGTTTCTCGCTGGATGACGGCAAAGTAAACGCTGTGTTTATGCAGGCCAATGCCCCTATTGGCGTACTCCCCTTGACGATACCCGGCAAAAGCCGAACCCTTGGCCGATCTATTGAGGGCTGGAGCCGTGTTTATGAGCCTGTTCAGAGAGGTCGGCATGCATGCTGGCCTGGGCCGCACCGTCGCACACCTGGGCACCGAGCGCTTCTGGAAGCAGTTGGTGCTGTTGCTGCACCAATGCCTGCCGTTCGATAACGCCCTGGCGATTTTTTACCCCCTCGATGGCCCGCCCCTGGCCCTGGAAGAATACGACGCCCAGCCCAGCAGCAAACCGGCCTCAATGCTGGTGTACCTTAATGGCCTGTACCTGATCGACCCGTTTTACCAGGCCTACCGCGAAGGGTATGCCAGCGGCGTGTATCGCCTGGAGGAAGTGGCGCCGGACCATTTTCGCCAGAGTGAATACTTCCTCAACTACTTCCACGACAACGTGCTCGAAGACGAGGTGCAATTCATTCTGCAATTGCCGGGTACGGGGACGCTGTCGTTATCGCTGGGCATGCAGCGGCGCTTCAACTTTGAAGAAACCGGCTTGATGACCACACTGGCGGCCTGGGTGCTGCCGTTGATGCAACAGCACTGGCAGCAAAGCACCCAGCGTGCGCCGGCGATGGAGACGCAGATCCGCGATGCGTTGAGTCACTTTGGCAGCGGTGTACTGTCGGAGCGCGAGCTGGAAGTGGCGCGTCTGGTGTTGCGAGGGTTTTCGTCCAAGGCCATGGCCGAGCGCTTGAAGATCTCGCCGGATACCGTGAAGGTGCACCGGCGACACCTGTACGCCAAGCTGGATATTTCTTCGCAGCCGGAGCTGTTTTCGTTGTTTATCCAGTCGCTGGGGCATGATCTGGAAAACCCCTGAGAGCCGGGACGCGGAGCGTCCCTTGCTGCATTCCCACGCAGAGCGTGGGAACGATCAAAACCAGCTCCCACAGGGGCTCGGTGCAACCCCTAGCGGCCGGTACGAATGGTGTTCCATACCCGTGTACGAATCCGGTCGATGTTCAGCGGCATGGCTTCAAGCGCAAACAACTTGCCCATCATTTCCGCGCTTGGGTACACCTTGGTGTCGGCCTTGATCACCGGGTCTACCAGGCTGTCGGCAGCGGCGTTGCCGTTGGCGTAATGCACGTAGTTGGTGATGCTGGCCATCACTTCCGGGCGCAGCAGGTAGTTCATGAACGCGTAACCGGCTTTTTCGTCCGGGGCATCGGCGGGCATGGCGACCATGTCGAACCAGATGGCGGCGCCTTCCTTGGGAATGTTGTAGCCGATGTTCACGCCGTTCCTGGCTTCCTTGGCGCGGCTTTCGGCCTGCAGGATATCGCCGGAGAAGCCGACGGCCACACAAATGTCGCCATTGGCCAGGTCGGCGGTGTATTTCGAGGAATGGAAGTAGGCCACATACGGACGCACTTTCATCAACAGGTCTTCAGCCTTTTTGTAGTCCTCGGCCTTCTTGCTGTGGGGCGGCAGGCCCAGGTAATTAAGCGCCGCTGGCAGCAGTTCCGGGCCGTTATCGAGAATCGCCACGCCACATTTTTGCAGCTTGGCCATGTTCTCGGGTTTGAAGATCAGGTCCCAGGAGTCCACGGGCGCGTTATCACCGAGCACCGCCTTGACCTTGTCGATGTTGTAGCCGATGCCGGTGCTGCCCCACAGGTAGGGGAAACCATGCTCATTGCCCGGGTCATTGTTTTGCAGGGCCTTGAGCAGCACCGGGTTGAGGTTCTTCCAGTTGGGCAGCTGGCTCTTGTCGAGTTTTTTAAGCGCGCCGCCCTGGATCTGCCGGGCCATGAAGTGGTTGGACGGAAACACCACGTCATAGCCGGATTTGCCGGTCATCAACTTGCCGTCGAGGGTCTCGTTGCTGTCGTACACGTCGTAGGTGAAACCTATGCCGGCTTCTTTCTGGAAGTTCTTGGTGGTGTCCGGCGCGATGTAGTCCGACCAGTTGTAGATCTTCACCGTCTCGGCGGCCTGGCTGATAGCGGCCACCAACATCAAGGGCAACAGGGCAATGGCTTTCATGGTTCGATTTCCTGGCGGTTTTAGGGCTGTTTTTATGGCAGGCGATCAAGGATCAAAGCGTTACAGGATCAATACGTAGGTCTTGCGCACGGTCTCGTGGATATCCCAGATACCGGTGCTGTTGGCCGGCAACATCAGTGCATCGCCAGCTTGTATATGAACGACTTCACCGCTGTCGGGGGTGAAGGTGCAGCGGCCCTGGATGAAGTGGCAAAACTCCTGGGATTTGATCTGTCGGCGCCAGCGGCCTGGGGTGCATTGCCAGATGCCGGTTTCGACGCCATCGTTGCGCTCAACACTTAAGGTCGAGGCCATGGCGATGGGCTCGCCCAAGGGCACGGCCACCGGTGACGAGTCCGGCAGGTGGGCGTTCAGCGCGTCTTTGAAGTGAGTGATACTCATGGGTTTTCCCGTGTGAGTGAAATGTCTCAGTGCATGAAACCTTCCATGAACCCGGCCACGCCGGTCGCCAACTTGCGCCGCCAAGGCGCGGTGTTGGGGTTGGCCAACACTTGGTCTTCATGGACAAAACTACGAATGATCGCGTTGTAACCCAGCCAGCGGCAGGGTTCGGGTTCCCAGGCCTTGAGCGCCTCCAGGCCACGCTCGCGAATCACCCAGGGCTGGGTGGTCAGCGGCGTATCGAGCTCCAGAATCATGTCGGCCAACGTGCGGCCTCCAAGGTTGCTGGCGCCGACGCCCTCCCCGCCATAACCGCCGGACAGCGCGATGCCGGTTTTGTGATCGCAGAGCATGTGCGGTCGGAAGTTGCGCGACATGCCGAGGTTGCCGCCCCAGGAGTGGGTAATCCTGGCGTGTTTGAGCTGCGGGAAGAGTTCGCTGAACAGGTAGCGACGCAGCTCCACCTCGTCGGTGGTCAGGTCAAAGTTGTGGCGCAGCTTGCCGGCAAACTGATAGCCGCCACGGGCGCCGAATATCAGGCGGTCATCCGCTGAACGCTGGCCGTAGGTGACCTGGCGGCTGCTTTCGCCAAAGGCCTGGCCTCGGTTCAGGCCAATCTCATCCCAAGTGCTGGCCGGCAACGGTTCGGTGGCGACAATCAGGCTTTGCACCGGTAACTGATAGCGCCCCAACGGCGGCAACGTGGTGGCGTAACCCTCAACCGCCGGCACTACCCACGCGGCGCGCACGCTGGCATTGGCCGTGCGCACGCTGCCGGACTGCCAATGGGTGACGGGGCTGTTTTCATAGATCGTCACGCCCATGCTCTCCACCACCCGCGCCAGGCCGCGCACCAGTTTGGCGGGGTTGATGGTCGCGACATGGGGTGCATAGATACCGCCATATGGCCTGGCGATGCGGATTTGCTCCGCCAGTTGCTGCGGGCTCAGCCAGCGGTAATCCTCTTCGGTGAGGCCCTGGGCATGGAGCGTGTCCAGGTATCGGCGCAGGCTGCCTTCCTGCTCCGGGTAGCGCGCCGCGCAGTACAGCACGCCGCCCTTGCGGTAGTCGCAGTCGATGCCTTCACGGGCCAGCACCTGAGCGACTTCGTCGGGGATGCCATGCAGCAGGTCAAACGATGCGCGCCGTTGTTGCGGTGACAGGCCGGCGAGCAGGCGGCCTTCGCCCAACAGGTTGCCCATCAACCAGCCGCCATTGCGGCCCGATGCCCCGAAGCCTGCGGTCTGCGCTTCGATAATCGCGATGTTCAGCTCAGGAGCCTGGCGCTTGAGGTAGTAGGCGGTCCACAGCCCGGTGTAGCCGGCGCCGATAATCGCCACATTGACGTCCAGGTCGTGCGCAAGGGACGGCCGCGCTACCAGCGGGTCGTCCAACTGGTCCATCCATAAACTGATGTTGCGCCATGCCGGCATGCCAAGCTCTCCACCCTCATTTCGATAGGCTGGATCCTAGAGCGTGGTGTTATTGGCTGTCTTGCGCGCGTGCACGCAGAGAAATTTGTTTGACGTAAGCCTTGGGCGATTGGCCGGTGTGCTGGCGGAACGCGCTGTAGAACGCCGACAGCGAGTTGAAACCGGCTGCAAACGCCAAGTCATCGACCTTTATCGGCGGCACGGCCTTGTCCAGTGCGGCCAGCAGGTGCTGGAGCCGAGCCTGGTTGACGTAGCGGTAGAAGCTCTGCCCCAGCACCTGGTTAAGCAAGTAGGAAATCTGGTTGCGGCTGTAGCCGCACTCCGTGGCCACCCGTTGCAGGTCCAGCTCCGGGTCGAGATAGGCTTGCTTGCGTTCGAAGTACTGCTGCAGATCCTTGGCCATATGCCCCAATTGCTGGGGCGACAGGCCCAGGCGGCTGACCGTCGGGCGCAGGGCCTGGGCCGGCTGCTCATGCACCAGGGAGGCGTACTCGTTGACGCGCCAGATCAACCCATCGCGCACGGTGATCGCCTCACTGGTGCGAAATGACACCAGGCCCTGCCCGCCGCGCAGGGTAATGCGGTACTGGATAAACGCGGTGTCGCCGTCGGCGCGAATGCGGTCGATGTGCTCGATCGCCTCGTCGGCGCCACGTGGCATGCTGGCTTGCAGGTACTCGCGCAGCTCGGCGTGGCCCACCACGCGGTTTTGAAAGAAGTCGTGGTACTGAATATCGGGGTGGTAGTAGGACATCACGCCATCCAGGTCACGATGGCGCCAGCACAGGTGATGGCGCAGCACCAGATCGCCGGTGGCTTGGGTTTGTTCGCACTCTTCGCTCAAGACGGGTTGCATGGAAGGCTCTGCGGCGGGAATGCCTGGGAGATTGCCGAATTTGCCGGGGGCATTCAATGGGCAATTGGAACTTCTGACTAATGGCCTTTTGCCTAGTCTTGGGTAAGACATGACCTACGTCATATAACCGCAAAAGAACTGCCGAACGGCGGCTAAAAAGTCACCGCGCGCTTGCGAACGAATGCTATTTTGAACTTCTTGATGCCACGACCAGTGAAGGTCATGGCCCCTGCCGCGAGCTAAAGGAAGCGCTCAATGAACAAGGTGGGCAACATGAACAAAGTGACATTTCCCAACGCCTGCCAACTGATGCGCTGGCATTTTCATCCGATGGGCTTCGAGGGCAGCATGGACGCCCCCGGCAGTATGGTCGCGCGCCTGTTCGACCGGGCCAGCGGCGAGACGCTGATCGCGATTGCCGGCATTCCTTGCGCCACGGTGATGAATGCGGCCGATGTGGAACGCATCATCGAGGCGGTGGAGGATGAGCTGGAGTGTTTTGTGCCACCGCTGTCTTTACGGGCCTAACACTCATTTATAAGGCAATGACTATCTAATGTGGGAGCGGGCTTGCTCGCAAAAGCGTTTTGTCAGTTGATACAGCTGTCACTGATACTCCGCCTTCGCGAGCAAGCCCGCTCCCACATTTAGAACTGTGTTTAGCGGCTAGCTACGCCGATCATCAAAATACGCCTTTCGCCCATCGACCCGCTCCGAAGCCCTCGGCACATTCACACCCTGGCCTTCCGGCTTCTCCACATACCAGTAGCAATGGCTCACCGCCCGGGTGATGCCGACATAGGCCAGGCGCAGCACTTCATCTTTCTGCGCGCTGTCGTAAGGCTCGCTGTCGCCGTCCTTGCCCAGGCCCGCCATGCGGTAAACCTGGTTTTTGTAAGGCGAGCTGGTGACGTGCTGGCAATCCCCAAGCAGGAATACCGCGTCAGCTTGCAGGCCCTTGGCACTGTGATAAGTCAGCTGTTTGAGCCGGCGATCCTGTGGTGGCAAGCTAGAATCCACATTAACTACTGGCTGAATATGCTCTTGAATCAACAACTTATCGCTGCTTTTTCGATAAAGCATTAGCACCGTTTCACCGCGTTGATAGTGCTCCATCAACTGCCGACCCAGCGCGGCGTCGTCCCGTTCCAGCACCACTACGGGCAGCAAAGCCTTGGGCTCGCCACTGGCCTTGGCCTTCTTGCCGGGGATCGCGGGGGCCGTGCGTACCACATGCTCGGCAGCGTCGATGATGTGCTGGTGGCTGCGGTAGTTCTCGCTGAGCATCACGCGTGTGGTGCTGGGCGACGGGAACTCCTGGTTAAACGCCATGAAGTACTTGGGCGAACTGCCGCGCCAGCCATAGATCGACTGCCAGTCATCACCCACGCACAACAACGACGAGCGTTGCGCGCCACGCCCCACATGCATCGCCGGGCCGCGGCTGCGGATCTCGCGCAGGCTGGCGCGAATCCACGAGACGATCTGCGGCGATACGTCCTGGAACTCGTCGATCATCAGGTGCGACATCGGCCGCAGCAATGGATCGCTGAGCAGCTTGAGGTTCTCCGGGGTGTTCTCACCGAACAGCGAGAACATGCGGTTATAGGTCATGATCGGCGGTGATTGATCGAGCAAGTGATCTTCCAGCGCCTTCCAGAAAATGCTCAGGGCTTCGAAGTAGCCCCGGTCCGGGTCGTCCTTGGCGAAGCTCATTTGCCCCACAGCCGTTGGCACATCCAGCCCGAGGTTTTCGATAAACCCGGCAGCCATCACGAAGCTGTCCAGCAGCGGCGCCGAGGCCAGCTCGCCCTTGACCTTGTAATCAAAGCCAGGCCCGGCACTGGCATCGCCCGCCAGGCTGCTTAAAAGGCGCTTTGATGACTCATAGTTATCTAGCCATATCAGTGGCTTGCGACAGAAAGCTTGAAACAAGGTGCGCTTTACCGCCCACTCGGCACGCACGGAAAGCTTTGAATTCGGCCGACTGATCTGCGCGTTTTCCCGCGGATCAAAACCCAGTACTACCCAGGCATCCAGTTCCGCGATGTAGCCGTGGCAGTGAAATTGCGCACCATTGATTTCGAAGGTTTGGCGACTGGGCTCTATGCCCTTGATCGGCCAGGCGCCGGCGCGAAACCACAGATCCTCGATCACGTCGCAGAGTTCTTCATCGCGCTTGGCGGCCAGTTCGGTGACAGCGATGCGCTTTTGCACGTCGGGGTGGTCGCGCTCCAGCTCCTTGAGTTGCAGGCCATGGCGGGCCAACGCTGCTATCAGCTCGCGAAAGCGCGCATGGCGGCCATGCAGGCGGTGATAACAGCTGTTCATGTGTTGGCGCTGGGCATCGCTGATACGCAGGTCGAAGGGGTTGCTGTCGGCGTCCTCGACACCGCTGCTGAGGTTTTCAAACGCTTGCAGCCGTTCGAAGCCTGGCAGGCTGCGTACCATCGGCAGGATACGTGAGTGGAAGGTACGCACCACGGCCTGAGCTTCTTTGAAACCAAGGGGCTGGCCCCACAGGCTGAGAACTTCCATGAGCTTGTTGATGAAGTCTTTGCGCGATTCGCGGGTGAAGGTCACCACGGTCATCGAACTCAGCTCAAAGCCCAGGTAGTGGGTCAGTAACAGAATGCGCAGCACCAGCGAGGTGGATTTGCCCGCGCCTGCACCGGCGATCACCGAGGTCGAGGGCGTGTCACTGAAGATCATCTTCCACTGCGCAGCACTGGGCTGAGCGTGGGCCGGCAGCAGGCGTGCTACGTCAGCCTTCATGCGCTTCTTCACGTCGGCCGTGAGGGGCAGGCGCCAATCGTCAAACAGGCTGTCATCCACTCCCGGTGCGCGGTGCTCATCGGGGCGGAAGTCGCGGATCAGCAACACTTGCCGACCTTCTTCGAGGCCGTCGGCCTTGCCTTCGCGGTAGCCATATTCCACACCCGCTTCGTGCCCGCTGCGAAAGCCGTCAGCCTGGCCGTGCAGCCAGGAAAACCGATGCTGGGCACGCAGACGTGTCAGGCCATGGCCAAACAAACGGGCGGCGAGCCGTTTCAGCAGGGGCATTTCTGCCAGGGGACGCAGTTCGGGGGGCAGATCAGGCGTTTGTTGCGGCACGCGGACTCCAGCGATGAGGATGGTTTTGGCGAAGCTGCCATGGTCGCCGGAATCGGCGCGCAGTTCCAGCCAATTGCTTTGCTGTCATGCAGTTAGGCGATGAAGTAAAAGTCAAAACGCCAGCAATCAATCGAATGAGTAGATGGGAATCAGGCATTTTTTACGCTTTTTATCGATCATGCACTGCTGGATGATAACCACCATCCACAGGAGACCCATCATGCTTGAACTTCGACCTTTCACTACCCTGGGCGGCGCCCATCATGGCTGGCTCGATGCCCATCATCACTTTTCCTTCGCCGAGTACCACGACCCCAAGCGCATGCACTGGGGCAACCTGCGGGTGTGGAACGACGACATCATTGCACCCGGCACAGGCTTCCCGCAGCACCCACATCGCGACATGGAAATCATCACGTATGTGCGTGAAGGCGCCATCAGCCATGCCGACAACCTCGGCAATAAAGGCCGCACCGAGGCAGGCGACGTGCAGGTCATGAGCGCCGGCACCGGGATTGCTCACAGTGAATACAACCTGGAAGCCACGCCGGCGAAGATTTTCCAGATCTGGATCATCCCCAATGAAGCCGGGCTGCCGCCTTCCTGGGGTGCCAAGCCGTTTCCCAAGGGCAATCGCGAGGGTTTTGTGACCCTGGCCAGCGGCAAGGCCGGTGACACTGAAAGCTTGCGCATTCGGGCGGACGCACGTCTGGTGGCGGCTAATTTGAAGGCTGGGGAAAGTGCCGAGTATCGGCTGGACAGCGGGCGCCGGGCGTATCTGGTGCCAGCAACCGGGGTGATAGAAGTCAATGGCTTGCGCGCGCAAGCTCGAGACGGGGTGGCGGTTGAAGATGAGCAGGTGTTGCGGGTAACAGCGGTTGAAGACAGCGAAATCGTCTTGGTAGATCTGGCTTAACACAAAGCAATGTGGGAGCGGGCTTGTGTGGGAGCTGGCTTGCCTGCGATACAGACACCTCGGTGTATTTGTTACACCGCGGTGATGCTATCGCAGGCAAGCCAGCTCCCACATGTTGGATCTGCGGTGTTACTGGGAGATGGCGCCGTCTACCAGCACCTGTGCCTCTTCAACCAACTGCTTGAGGTGGTCTTCACCCACAAAGCTTTCGGCGTAGATCTTGTAGATGTCCTCGGTGCCCGATGGTCGTGCGGCGAACCAGCCGTTTTCGGTCATCACTTTCAAGCCGCCGATTGCCTGATTATTACCCGGCGCGTGGCTGAGGATCTGCTGGATGCTCTCTCCGGCCAGTTGCGTGGAAGTGACCTGCTCCGGCGACAGCTTGCCCAGCAGCGCCTTCTGCGCCGGGGTCGCCTTGGCGTCGACACGAATCGCGAACGGCTCGCCCAGCGCATCCGTCAGGCCACGGTAGATCTGGCTTGGGTCCTGGCCTTTGCGCGAGGTCATTTCAGCGGCCAGCAAGGCCGGGATCAGGCCGTCTTTGTCGGTGCTCCACACCGTGCCGTCCTTGCGCAGGAACGAGGCGCCGGCGCTTTCTTCGCCGCCAAAGCCCAGCGAGCCTTCGAACAGGCCATCGGCAAACCACTTGAAGCCCACCGGCACCTCATAGAGGCGCCGGCCGATACGTGCCGCAACGCGATCAATCAAGCCGCTGCTGACCACGGTCTTGCCTACGGCGGCATCGGCGCGCCACTGCGGACGGTTCTGGAACAGGTAATCAATCGACACGGCAAGGTAGTTGTTCGGTGCCAGCAGGCCACCGGAGGGCGTAACGATGCCGTGGCGGTCATGGTCCGGGTCACAGGCGAAGGCGACGTCGAAACGTTCCTTGAGGCCGATCAAGCCTTGCATCGCATAGCTGGAGGACGGGTCCATGCGGATCTGACCGTCCCAATCGACGCTCATGAAGCGGAACGTCGAGTCGACCTCGGTGTTCACCACGTCCAGGTTCAAACGGTAGTGTTCGGCAATCGCCGACCAGTAGCGCACCCCTGCTCCGCCCAACGGATCCACGCCCAGGCGCAGGTCGGCGCTGCGGATGGCGTCCATATCGATCACATTGACCAGGTCGGCCACGTAGCTGTTGAGGTAGTCATGGCGATGGGTGGTGTCGGCCTTGAGCGCCTGGGCATGGGTAATGCGTTTAACCCCGGCCAGCTGGTTGGCCAGCAACTCGTTGGCCTTGGCTTCGATCCACTTGGTGACGTGGGTATCGGCCGGGCCACCATTGGGCGGGTTGTACTTGTAGCCGCCGCTTTGTGGCGGGTTGTGCGACGGCGTAATCACAATGCCGTCTGCCAGGCCACTGGTACGGCCACGGTTGTAGCAAATGATGGCGTGGGAAATGGCCGGGGTCGGCGTGTATTCATCGCCTTCAGCCAGCATCACGTGCACGCCGTTGGCTGCCAACACTTCCAGGGCGCTGGCGCCCGCCGGGGTCGACAGCGCGTGGGTGTCCAGGCCGACGAACAAGGGGCCGTTGATGCCCTGCGCTTCACGGTACAGGCAAATGGCCTGGCTGATGGCAAGCACGTGCCACTCGTTGAAACTCAGCTCGAACGAGCTGCCACGGTGCCCGGAAGTACCAAAGGCCACGCGCTGGGTGGAGATCGCTGCATCAGGCTGGCCGGTGTAATAGGCCGTGACCAGTCGCGGGATATCCACCAGCAACTGAGCTGGCGCCGGCTTGCCCGCAAAAGGACTGATTGTCATGCATAAACCTCGAGAAAGAAGGAGTCGGAAAAAATGACAGTTTACTGAGAGTTGGACTACTGCGCGACGGTATTGATCCTACAAGCCACAGAGAAGTTTCATGCATCTAGCTGATCTGTGCTTCACGCAGCGCTTCGCCCACCAATGCCAAGGCGACGTCCAGGTTGGGCTGCCCGTGGAAGGTGTTGCTCAACCGCAAGTGCTGGTGGTGCAGGCCGCACAGGCTGAACAGCTCACCGGGCGCGACGACGACCTGACGCGCCAGCAAGTAGTGGAAAGCCTTGCGCATGTCCACCGCCCGGGAGGCGCCCAACCAAAAGGTGGCCCCGCCCGCCGGCATCCGGTAAGTCACTTGATCACCCAGGTGCTGGCGCAGAAGTTCGCTCATTTCGCCCGCCTGGTCACGTAGCAGCCCGCGCAAGTGGTGCAGGTGCTGGTCGATTTTGCCGCTGTGGTACAAGCGCGCAATCGCGCGCTGGCGAATGGAGGACAGCCGGAACGAGCGCAGCAGGAACTGGCGCTGCAATTCAGCGTTCAAGTGCCGCGACAACGCGTAGCCAAACGGTGCCTCTGGGCCGAGTATTTTCTCGAACGAGGCAAACACCACCAAGCGCTCAGGGTTGACCAGATCGCGCAGGGCAGCCGATGCCGGCTTGAATCCCAATTCGCCGCAGGTGTCGTTTTCCAATAGCCAGCAATCGTACCGATCGAGCAGTTGTGCCACCTCCAGACGGTCTTGGGGCTGCAAGGCAAAGGCTGACGGCAGGCTGATGGACGACGACAGCAAAACCAATTGCACCGACTCGTTACGCAGCATGTCTTCGAGCAATCCCAGTTCCAGGCGGCCATCATCACTCCAGGGCACCTCAAGGATACGTACCCCGGCATCCTGCAGAAGGCGCAGAATCGACCACTCGCAAGGCGACTCGACCACCACCGTGGTACCGCGCAAACCCAATACTTCGACCAGGATGTCGAGTACACCGCGCAAATCTGCGCCGATGTACACGTCATCAGCATGCCAGTAACGGGTCGGTGATGAGGTGTAGCGAGCCGCCAGCGCCGCCCTCAGCTCCCATACCCCGCAGGGCTGGGAAGGCTGCAGGTGCCCTGGATACTGGCGCACCAGCTCGCGCTCGAGACGTAGCAAGGCGCCGTCCAGAGAGGCCAGCAAGGCGGGCTCATCACCACTGAGCACGGTCATGCCCGGGCGCCGGGACGCCACATAGAGGCGTTCGAGCAAATCCCCGCTGGGACAGGTCACTGGGCCACCGGCAAGCGGCCAAGCGTAATACCCCGACTTGGCCACCGAATACACCCTGCCCTCCTTTTCCAGCAGCGAATACGCATACTGAATGGTGGAGATAGACACCTTGAGTCGCTGGGATAACTGGCGCAACGACGGCAGCTTTACGCGCGTATCCGTGCTGACCTCGTTAATCAGGTTGATCATGTAGCGATAGACCGCCTGATACGCAAAGTCAGCCTGTCGCGCGCCCCGCAGCGTCATCGTCCAGACAGCTGAAAGGCCATGCCATCACGGGCTTGAGACCTTTGCACAGGCGCATTGCGGGCACCGCCGGGGGACAGGTTCATCGGCCGCTTGCGGTACAAATGCTGGAGCAAAGGCAACGGCAACCCACTGGCATCGGCGACCCATTGCTGCAACATCTCGGCGGCAGGCTTGCCCTGCAATACCTTGTGCAGCTCGGGCAACGCCACCAGCATCCCAGGGTGGCACTGACGCAAATAACCTTCCAGCCGTTCGCCGTGATGAATGAAGGGCGAAAACAACAGGCAGATCAGCTGGTTTTCGTCCAGGCCGAAGAACTGCTGAGCATAATTGCTCGACAATGCGCGCTCTTCGCGACTGGCCACCTGGTTCACCAGCTCTTCGGGCACCTGCCGGCGCCGCAGGTAATTGCGCGCCTGCCCCAGGAACTCCTCGACGCCCTCCTCATAATGCAACTCGCGCAGGCACTCAGCCTGCAGGCCGCGCAGGTGCGCCATCAACGGTGGGTTGGCAAAGCTTGGGTGGCTGAAGTGAAAGCCCAGCGGATCTGGCGTATAAGCCATGAAATCGATGAGCAATGGCGCACTGGCGCGGTCAATGCCTTCGAGCAAGTCGGCAATCCCGATATAGGCAAGGTGGCGATACCCACCCGGGCTGACGTCAGCCTTGGGCACATAGTGCTCGCCATACAGGTCACGGTAGAAGTCGCCGCTCCACTCATCCATGCGCGTAAACAAGCCGCCGAGCGATGTCGGCTTGCCTTTGGCAGCCTTGATGCTTTTGGCCTGGGCAGCCTTTTTCAGCCAAGCCAGCAACTGGCTCTGTTTGCGCGCGGAGTCGCCACTGACCAATGCGTGCACGCCACCGTTCCAGGCGGTGACACGCTGATAAAAATCCCCCAGGGCCAGGTACGCATCGTTGCACAGCGTGGCGCGAACATCGCCGGAGGTCAGATGCCCCACCATCAACATGTTGCGTTGGTGAGCTTCACAGCCGCGGCTGGAGGCCGGGCGCTGATGATTGAAGGGCAACACCTGTTCGTTTTCGACCATCAACAACTCGACCCGGTCGTCATCATGGAAAAACAGCCGGCTGTAACCGCGATGAATCGCCTCAAGGGTGTCTTGCGTCATGCCGGCGTGGCGCAACGTCGCCACCCGTAGCTGGAACGTCTTGGGCGCGCGCGCGGCAATACTCAACTGTGCAGCACGCAGTAACGCCAAGGTGTAGGTGCTGACTTCACCACCGCCATGGGCCACCAGCACTTTGTAATCGCCCACTTGTTCCATGCCGCCGGCGGCCACGACAATACGCTGAATCAACAATTGAAGTGCGGTGCGCTCTGCGCGAGTGAAATACCCCACCAAGCGTTGTTGAACTTGCTGGTAAACATAATTCATGGCCTGTTCGTGAATAGCGCTCATAGTTCTACTACCTGAGTTGAAATATCAGTTCAAAACAACTACCGAGCGTAGTTGCCCGACCTATTGCATGTGTAAGAACGTTGCCTGCGGCGCAGTGTGTGCGACAGATAAACACTAGCACCCGGTAACAAATCGATAAGAGCTGCTTAATGGGCTCTCCCCCGAGCATTCCTGGCACCGGAGGGCCGTACCGCAAGCATCCTGACGATTGGCAGCAATGCTCCTAGGAATATTCAGACAGGCTCCTACAGCCCTTTAACCTTGAATTCAAAGATCCATCTGACAAATAAAAATTGTCAAACTTCAATCTCCATCCATGCATCGCTTGAAACCCGCCCGTGGAGTGCCAACCGCCTCGCGTCCTGGCAGAGGTTGCGCCACTCGTAGTTACAGGAAGTACCCGCCAATGAATCAAAACGTCATTCATTACTCAGTCCTTGAGTTGAAAGTGAAGTAGCAATTATCAGGACTGAAATAATGATTAACAGATACAGAAGTTGGCCGAAAAGCAGTTCAGATAGTTACCGGGCCAAATACGCAGGGCGCAGACACAACAACGCCGCGCTGATTTTCAGGGCGGCGACGGGGAAAAGGGCATCGTTTGTGGGGCCGGACGGCCGTTGCGCGTTTCAGACAACGCGCGGATTCAACCCTGTCAAATGGCGCATTTGCCCCATGCGCCCAGGGTTTGCAAGACTCATTTACGAATCTTCCTACACCTCAAACAGCCTCAACCTGCAACGCTACGCGCTCGCGGCACGGGCATTCGTCCATGTAACGGTGTGCTTCTACAAACTGGTTGAACGCAAACACTGTGGTTTTCAGTGGCACCAGCACACGGTCGGCCGTCAGTTGGTTGATGTCACGCAAGGCGCGTTGCAAGGCAACGTGGTCCTGAATGATGCCCAACTCCGGCTTGCCGGTGAAGTTACCGATACAGTGCACAAAGAACTGGATGTTCTTCTGGAACGCTGCGCAGGCCGGAAACGGTGTCTGGTTGCCACCTTGCAAACCGTAGAGCACCAGGCTGCCACGTGGCGCCAGCACATCACCGAGCAACGACATCTGTGGGCCGCCCAAGCCATCGAACACCACATCCACGCCGCGGTTATCGGTGAACTTGTTGATTTGCATCAGCAGGTCCTGCTCTTCGGTGACGATGACTTTTTCCGCCCCCAGCGACAGCAGGTATTCACGCTCGGCACTGTCCTTGGTCGCGGCGATCACCCGCACGCCCAGCGCCTTGCCCAATTGCACAAACGAAGGGCCAGCACAGTGGCTGGCGTCCGTCACCAGGGCAAACTGGCCGGGTTTGACCCGCGCCAGATCCATATAGGCAAAGTAGGCGATCAACAGCGGCGTGTAATGCACGCTGGCTTCAATCGGGCTCAGCACATCCGGATAACGTGTCAGCGCCGAACGCGGCAACACGATTTGCTCGCCATATACCGGGTAATCATTGGGGCTTTCGGCCGGAAAACTGGCGACTTTATCGCCTACCGCCAAGTCATCCACGCCCTCACCGAGGGCCACCACCACACCGGCCATCTCATGGCCAAGGCCGGACGGCAGACGTGCATGGGAAGACGCCAGGTTCTGGCGCCACAGAATGTCATACCAGCTGATGCCAATCGCTTCGACACGCACCTGCACTTCGCCCGGTGCGGGCTGCGCGGCTGCATGCTCTTCGCATTTGAGCACCTCGGCCGGACCAAACTTGTGAAAACGGATCGTGCGGGACATCGCAAACCTCGTCAAAGTAACCTCTAATGCCATGAACTCTATCTGGGCTTTCCGGGTAAGGCCACCGGTCGCCATTAATAGTCGACATGCCTGTCATTGATTCCGCAAGTGAGGCATTGGCCTCAAGTATCGTAGGAAAACTGAATTATCCGGTGCAGAGTACCAGCCTTTCCCCGTAAGATTCATGCCGGTCATTGTTAACATGTGGCCGCTCACGTCAAGTTTGCTGACTCTTCCAGGACACAAGATGAACCGTAACGACCTGCGTCGTGTCGACCTTAACCTCTTGATCGTATTCGAAACCTTGATGCATGAGCGCAGTGTGACCCGCGCTGCCGAGAAATTGTTCCTTGGCCAGCCGGCCATCAGCGCGGCGTTGTCGCGCCTGCGCGGGCTGTTCGATGACCCGCTGTTCGTGCGCACCGGGCGCAGCATGGAGCCGACGGCACGCGCCGTGGAAATCTTCGCCCTGCTCTCCCCGGCCCTGGACTCGATTTCCACCGCCGTGAGCCGCGCCGCCGAATTCGACCCGGCCACCAGCACCGCCGTGTTCCGTATCGGCCTGTCCGACGACGTTGAATTTGCCCTGCTGCCGCAACTGCTCAAGCGCCTGCGCGCCGAGGCGCCCGGCATTGTGCTGGTGGTGCGCCGCGTCAACTACATCCTGATGCCAGGCCTGCTCGCTTCCGGGGAAATTTCCATCGGCGTCAGCTACACCGCCGACCTGCCGGCCAACGCCAAACGCAAAGTGCTGCGCCGCAGCCTGCCGAAACTGCTGCGCGCCGACAGCGTGCCCGGCTCCCTGAGCCTGGACGACTTCTGCGCCCGCCCTCACGCCCTTGTGTCCTTCGCGGGCGACCTGAGCGGGTTTATTGATGAAGAGCTGGAAAAACTCGATCGCAAACGCCACGTGGTACTGGCCGTGCCGCAATTCAATGGCCTAGGCACGCTGCTGGCCGGCACCGACATCCTCGCCACCGTGCCGGACTACGCCGCCGAGGCACTGACCGCAGCGGGCGGTTTGCGCGCCGAAGACCCACCGTTGCCAGTGCGCACGTTTGAGCTGCATATGGCGTGGCGTGGGTCGCAGGATAATGATCCGGGGGAGCGGTGGTTGCGGTCGCGGATTCAGATGTTTTTTGGGGACCCTGACAGTCTCTAAGCGTCTTCTGGCAGGCTTTTCATCTCATCATTTCTGCCTTTTCCACTGTTGCGCGGAATGCGCCGTGGCGTTGACGCGAATCCCGCTGCTGCAGTCTCCAGGGCCAGACAGGCTGTCAAGGCATTCAGGCCGCGCCCTGCTCCAGCCACGCAATGACAGCACCACAAGGTAGGGAACAGCGAGCGGCGCACTTCGGCCTCGATTTTAGCCTCGGCGTAATGCTCGAAAGGCTTGGCCCAGAGCGTCCCGCCGACGTAGTCCGGCACCGCGCAGGCTTCGGCGCCCTGGAGGTATTGTCGGGCGTTCTGCGCCAGGGTTTCAGCGGTGCGTCGGGGTCCTAGCGATACCCCCGCGCCTGAACATCAAACAACTCGGCATAGCGCCCACCCGCCGCCATCAGCTGATGATGGCTGCCCTCCTCCAGGATTCGCCCATCATCCAGCACGATGATGTGGTCGGCATTGCGCACGCTGGAGAATCGATGGGAAATCAACAACGTCATGCGGCCCTTGGCGTGTTCGCGAAAGTGCTCGAACACTGCCGCCTCGGCGCCGGCGTCCAGCGCAGCCGTCGGCTCGTCAAGAATCAGCAGGTCCGCCTCCTGGCGCATATACGCGCGTGACAAGGCGACTTTCTGCCATTGCCCACCCGATAACTCCTGGCCGCCCAGCCAGCGCCCTAACTGGGTGCCGTAGGCCCTGCTCAGGCGCTCGATGAATTCGGCGGCCACCCCCTGGGTTGCGGCAGTGCGCCAGCGCGCCTCGTCGTTCAGCGCATCGACGTCACCCACGCCAAGGTTCTCGCCGACGGTCATCTGGTAGCGGATGTAGTCCTGGAAAATCACCCCAATGCGCTGGCGCAGTGTCTGTTCATCCCAGTCTTGCAAGTCGCTGCCATCCAGCAGAATGCGCCCCTCGTGTGGGGTATACAGGCGCGTGAGCAGTTTGATCAGGCTGGTTTTGCCCGAGCCATTCTCGCCCACCAGCGCCAGGCTTTGCCCCGGCGCCAAGTGCAGGTTGATGTCAGTCAATGCCGGCCGCTCAGCGCCGGGGTAACTGAACCCCACGTGCTCGCAGCGCAGCCCGTCGCCGGGACGCGCGCCCTGGGTAAGCTGGCCACGTGGCACGACCACGGGGGTTAGCAGGTACTCATAAAGGTCCGACAAAAACAGGCTGTCGTCATACAGGCCGGCAATCGCGCTGAGGCTGGCGGTGATCGCGCTTTGCCCCTGCTTGAACAGCACGATGTACATGGTCATCTGGCCCAGGCTGGTCTGGCCGCGCACGGTGTCCAGCACCACCCAGGCGTAAGCCACATAAAACGCTACGGTGCCCAGCAGGCCCAGGGCAAAGCCCCAGGCATCCCGGCGCACGGTCAACTGGCGGTCTTCGGTGTACAAACGCCGGGCGTTGTCGCGGTAGCGCTTGAGGAACAGCGGCGCCAGGCCGAACAGCTTGACCTCTTTGGCGTGGGTCTCGTGGGACAGCAGCGATTCCAGATAATTCTGCTGACGGGTCTCGGGCGCGCGCCGGTGGAACAGGCGAAACGCATTGCCCGAGAAATGCGTCTCGGCGAAGAACACCGGTAAGGCGCCGACCACCAGAATCACCAGCGCCCACGGCGAAAAGTGCACCAACAGCACGGCAAAGCTGATCAGCGAGATCAGGTTCTGCACCAGTCCCAGGCCCTTGGTGACCAGGCTCAGCGGCCGTGTCGACGCGCCCTGGCGCACGCGCACCAGCTTGTCGTGGAACTCGGCGTCTTCAAATTGCAGGAGCGAGAGGGTCTGGGCTTTCTCCAGAATCATCAGGTTGACCTTCACTCCCAACTGCACCCGCAGCAACGATTGCTGCATTGACAACGCGCGCTGGGCGGCGGCCAGCAGCGCCAACACGCCCGCCTCGGCCAGCACGTACTGCATCACTGGCCACACGGGCGCCTGGCTGCCGGCTGCATGAATCTGCATCGCGTGCACCACGCCATCGACAATACGCTGGCCGATCCAGGCCGCCAGCGCAGGCAACAGACCGGCAACGATGGTGGCCAGCAGCAGGCCTATGAATAAGGGACGCGACGTCCCCCACACCAACCTCAGTGCCCTGCGCGCCTGGATGGAAAACGCGCTCAATCGATTCAACAGCACCATGAATGGCATGGACTCCGTGTGGGGGCTGGGGTGAGACGGGTGGATTATGGCAGGCGATGGCGTTACGCACATCTAAAGGCGAGGCAACGGGAGACTGATTAAAACAGAATAAAGAAAGGCGCTCCGCAGAGCGCCTTGAACACAATTATTGCAGGCTTACTTGACGCTGGTCTGGCTTGCCGGCAGTACCGATCTCGATACGTTTTGGCTTGGCTTCTTCGGGTATAACCCGAAGCAGCTCGATGGCTAACAGACCATGGGTGAGCGATGCACCTTGCACTTCGATATGGTCAGCCAGCCGGAACGACAAGCGGAAGGCGCGTTGCGCTATCCCTTGATGAAGGTAAGTCACCTTCTCGTCGTTTTCACGTTTTCCACCAGAAACGATCAATACGCCATTTTCAACCTGAATGTCTATGTCCTCCTCAGTAAGACCTGCCACTGCAATCACAATGCGGTATTGATCATCACCATGCTTCTCCACGTTATGCGGTGGATAGGTATTACCGGCCTCACTACGAAGCGCCGATTCAAACAGGTCGTTGAAGCGATCAAAACCCACAGACTGACGGAACAGAGGGGCCAAAGAAAGAGTAGTAGCCATAGTAAATCTCCTGAGTGTTCTCCAAGTGATTTAAGACGCGACCCGATTGCGGCATCGCGTAGAACCGAAAATAGGTACTACCAAAACGTTTTCAAGAGTCTCTCGAAAAAAATTTTTCAACGCGATGTTCGGGCTAGCGGAGCCCGATCCCACGTGGCTCCGGGCAGGTAGATGCAGTGCTCACTGATCAGAGGCGAGCAGCTTTTTAACTTCGGCAATAATCAAGTCGATGTTGAATGGCTTCGCCACCACCGCATCAAACAGATCCGATCTCTGCATGCCGATATGTGCCTGAGCTCCGCTCATCAAGATGATCGGCAATTGATTAGCGCAAGGGAGGGCGCGAACGGCTGTGGCGAATTCCAGGCCATCCATAACGGGCATCATAAAATCGGTGATGATCAAGGCTGGCCTTTCTCTATCCAGCACTTCCAGTCCTTTTCGACCATTGCTGGCAGTCACCACCATGAACCCTTCATCCTCCAGTGCGAAGCTGAGAATGTCAGCGATCAAATACTCGTCGTCGACGACCAGAATGGTGGTCATGTTAATTCAACCCACTCAAAAGCTTAAGAAATTGAACCGGGCGATGTCTCAGTGGGGACTGAAGGTTCATGTCTCGAAGCCTTTTTCAGGAAAACATCTCGATCTTGAATGACAACCTCAAATCTGGAGGGGTCATAAGAGCTATCTCGTACCTTAAGAATGGAAAGCGTCCTGCTTAGTTCAGAGGAATTCTCAGAGAAACGCATCAGCATCAAGTTATCGACGATGCTGGACAGGTCAGAGTTTGGCGCGCTGACCTCCGAGCCAAATAGATCACGCATTTCCCAGGATGCGAATACGGTTACGCCCCGGCATCGCAGCTCATTCATCAGCGCACTCAAGAAGTCAGTAATTCGCGCCGGGTTTGTAGAGACTCGGGTCATACCGCTGAGGCTATCGATGAACAGGCGCTTGATGCCCTTTTCTTCTACAAGACTCAACAGGCGTGCGCCCAACCCATCCAGCAACCCCTCGGTAGTAGGCTGCCAGGCAATGCTCAGGGCGCCGCTGTCCTCCATGCCTTGGATATCGATACCCAATGATTGGCCTTTGAGTCGCAACCGTTGTGGGCTTTCATAAAAGCCAAAATGCAGTCCCGGAGCATCCACCGTCGACTCGGCCAGAAACTTCAGGCCCAGCGTCGTTTTACCAATACCGGAGGGGCCCATGACCAGAGACACGCTGGAACTGTAAAGGCCGCCCCCCAATATGCCGTCCAGCGAACCAATGCCACTGGGAATACGCGTCATGTCGGCGCTGTCGGGGGCGGACGGGTGGCTATAAAGGCTTTCGAGACGAGGGTAAACCACCAATCCATTGTCGGTAATCTCACACTCATGAAGGCCTGTCATGGCTCCACTGCCACGAGTTTTACGCAGTTGAATACGACGTACCGAGCGAGTGCCAAATAGCTCTTCGCCCATTTCAATCACGCCATCAACCATGGTGTGCTCAGGGCTGCCGTCGTCAAGACGGGAGCTGGTGAGAAACAGCACCGTACAACCCGCGAAAGCAGCGTGCCCTTGCAACTCGGAAATGAATTTTTTGGTGTCGATGTGCGAGTCGGCTTTTGAGCGAGCATTGAGCAAGCCATCCACCACCATCACTGTAGCTTTTTGGCGACTTATCTCGCGCCGAAGCAGTTTCACTACCTCGTCCAGCCCTTCGTTTTCCAAAGTGTCAAACGCGCTGACAAACTGAATGTCGGCACCCACTTTGGAAGCGTCGAAAAAGCTCAGAGTAGAAAGAAACTGAAACAGACGGTCGTGTGACTCGGCCAGCAGTGTGGCGACCAGAACCCGGCCTCCATTGTTCGCATGATGGAACCCAAGCTGGTTGGCCAGGATCGTTTTGCCAGATCCCGGTCGCCCCTGGATTATGTAGGAGGCGCCCGCGACCAGCCCTCCCTTGAGCAGAGCGTCGAGCCCTTCGATTCCACTTTGAAGGCGTTTTAGCTTTTCCACAATGCGACCCTGATCTGAAAAACAGGCTGTTTAAGCCCAATAATGGGAATGCTAACGCCATTTACGTTTTAGAGCCATTCAGACCTGGAGCACGGTGGGCGAATCAGCGCGGATGGAATCCCAGATCGTCGCTCCCCATGCCCCCATTCGCAGGTGTTACGGACGGGTTCGAAACGGTTTGGCAAACCGGATCAAAGGTGCAACGCGGGCTTGGACTGGCGAATGCCATGGGCAGAAGGCACGCGGACACGCAGCGCAATCAGCAACGCGGCCAACAGCATCAGTACGGCCGCAGCGACGAATACGCCTGCGCTGCCACCGAGGCTGAACACCGCACCGCCAGCGGCGGCGCCTGTTGCAATGGCGGACTGCACCGAGGCCACCACCATGCCCCCGGCGCTTTCCGCCTGGTCAGGCACCGCGCTGGCGACCCAGTTCGACCACGCCACCGGCACACCACCAAAAGCCAGGCCCCAGATCGCCAGCAGGAGCGCCTGCCCCGGCACCGAGGCCGGCAACAGCACCAACGCCAGTGCTGCAACGCCGACCAGCGCGGGCATCAACACCAGCGTGGCCAGCGGGTAGCGCTCCAGCAGCCTGCCGGCCAACAGCGTGCCGACGAAGTTTGCGACGCCAAACCCCAGCAGCATCAGTGACAGCCCTTGGGCGCCGATACCCGTAGTCCCCTCGAGGAATGGCCGAACATAGGTGAACATCGCGAAGTGCCCGCTGTGCACCAGCACACAACCGAACATCCCCATGGCGATGCCCGGGCGCTGTAACACCTCGAGCACCGTGCGCAGGCGTGCCGGCCGGCGCGGCGCCAGGCGCGGCAGCGTGAACGCCTGGAAAGCCAGAGTGACCATGCCGACCGCCGCCGCGGCAAAGAACGCACTGCGCCAGCCATACAGCCCACCCAGATAGCTGCCCAGCGGCACTGCCACGACCGTACCGATGGCAATGCCGCTGAAAATGATCGACAACGCCCGAGGCAACAAGGCACTCGGCACCAGGCGCATCGCTACTGCCGCCGCCATGCTCCAGAACCCGCCAAGGGCAATGCCCAGCAAGATGCGCATCAACAACAGCACCGCAAAGCTGGAGGAAACGGCGACCAACAGATTGGAGGCGACCATCAACGTCGAAAAACCCAGCAACACCCAACGACGGTCGATGCCACGGGTCAGGCCTGGCACCAACAAGCCGGCAAACAGCGCCACCACTGCGGTCACCGTTACCGCCTGGCCAGCCAGCGCTTCGGACACGCCCAGGTCAGTCGCCATCAGCGTCAACAAACTGGCCGGAAGGTACTCAGCGGTCAGTAAGCCGAACACCCCCATTGCCAGCGAAAATACTGCCAACCACGCGGGGGTTGCAGGTTCCAGGTCTGAGTCGACGCCGGTATGGCAGTCGGAAACGGTATTACACACATAGTCAGTCATTGCACGGATCTCCCAATCTTCATTGCGAGCCGCAGTCTAGGCGCGGGAATCCGGATGATCTATGATCTAAAGTCTCTAGTTTTTGACTGAAACACCTGAACGATGCCTACAGATCAGTTTGCGCTCTCCTCGGATCTCATCAACGAACTGCTACGCGGCATGCGCCTGCGCGGGGTCGAATACCGGCGTATCCAAACGGGCCCGACCTTTGGTTTGGGCTTCGCGGAAAAACCCGGGCATGCCTGGTTCCACTTCATGGCCGTCGGCACTGCGGTATTGCGGATGGAGGATGGGACCACCTACGCGCTGTCTGCCGGCAACGCCGTGTTTATTGCCCATGGCGCGGCCCATCAACTGCTTTCCCATACGGACGTGCCTGTTCAAGACATCGACCGTTTAGACCGCGCCCCCCTCGGCGACACCGTCAGCGCGGTGGATACCGGCACCCATGGCAGCCCCACGCCGAGCACGATTGTGTTCAGCGGCTGCATGGAGTTTGAGCTGGGCAGCATCCATGGTCTTGGTCGGCTGATGCCGGGCCTGATGCTGATTGATGCCGGTGGCCAGCGTTACCCCGGGCTGGTGCCGATCCTCGCCACCATGGAACGCGAGGTCAGCGCCGCCCGTGTCGGCTTCGCCGGTATCCTCGCGCGACTGGCCGACGTGGTGGCGGCCATGGTCGTTCGCGGCTGGGTCGAGTGCGCTTGCGGCAATGCCTCTGGCCTGGTCGCCGCCTTGCGCGATCCACGCCTGGCCGGTGCGCTGCTTGCACTCCACCAACAACCGGGTCGCGACTGGACCGTTGCGCAGTTGGCCGAGCACTGCAACACCTCGCGCTCGGTGTTCGCGGAGCGCTTTCAAGTGACCATCGGCATGAGCCCGCTGCGCTATGTCACCGAACTGCGAATGCGCCTTGCAAGCCAGTGGCTGACCCTCGAAAGGCTGCCGATTGAAGAGGTGGCGCAGCGCCTGGGCTATACCTCCCAGGCTGCCTTCAGTCGTGCATTCAAGCGCATTACTGGCCAGACACCAGGCTTGAGTCGCAAGGTGAGGCAGCCCGCTGTTACTTGAAACCAAGCGCAAGCAGCCGATGGTCCGTGCCTCTGGCTCATTTACCGCCCGTCACGTCAAGGAATGTACCGGTAACGAAGGATGCCTCCGCGCTCGCCAGCCATAGAATCGCGCGCGCCACCTCCTCTGGCTGACCACCGCGCCCCATGGGGATCGAATCCTTGACCCGATCGACCCGCCCCGGCTCACCGCCACTGGCATGCATGTCGGTATAGATATGCCCGGGGCGAATACAGTTGACGCGTATGCCTTCGCGCGCCACCTCCTTGGCAAAGCCGATGGTGAATGTCTCCAACGCGCCCTTTGACGCCGCATAGTCGACGTACTCATTGGGGCTGCCGAGGCGCGCCGAGGCCGAAGAGACATTGATCACCACACCGCCCGGACCGTTGTGGCGATAAGCCATACGCTTCACCGCCTGTTGGGCAAAGAGTATTGGCCCAATGGCATTGACCGCAAAGATGCGCTGCATCCGCTCAAAGCCGAGGTCTTCCAGGCGAGACTGAGGCGCCAGCGTCCCGGCGTTATTGACCAGCACGTCGATACGTCCGAACCTGCGATCGATGGCCGCGAACAAGTCGGCCACCTGTTGCGGGTCGGCACTGTCGGCCCGCATCGCCAACGCCCTGCGCCCCATTGCTTCTACATCCGCAGCCACGGCCAGCGCTGCGGACTCATTGGCAACGTAGCTGATAGCCACGTCATACCCTCTTTCGGCGGCCAGCCGGGCGGTGGCTGCCCCCACTCCACGACTGCCACCCGTGATGAGAATCAGCGGTGCCTGCGAGACGTTATCCATTAAACATAGCTCCTGAGCCGTTGGCTGTATCAGCCGATGATGAGAGTGCCGCTGGCGATCACCATGCACGCCAGTATTCGGCGTGTAGTGAGGGTCTCGCCGAGAAACGCATAGCCGATCAACGCCGCAAACAGCACGCTGGTTTCGCGCAGTGCGGATACCGCGCCCAGGGGCGCTTCGTTCATGGCGTAGATGACCATTCCATACGCGAGCAAAGACACCAGCCCGCCGACCACCGCGGTCACTGTTCCGGGCCGCACGGTGAACAAGCTGCGGGTGTCGCGCAGGCCGATATAGACCAGCGGCATCAGCACGCCCCACAGGGCGCACATCCACACCGTGTAGGCAAGCGGCGCACCGGAGAGCCTCGCACCGATGCCGTCGACCACGCTGTAGGCCGCGATAAAGCCGCCCGTTCCCAGCGCATAGGGCAAGCTGGGAACCGACAGACTGCGCCCTCTGAAGGCCAGCGAAATAATCCCGCCTGAGACCAGCGCAATACCCAGTAACTGGCCGGGCGTGATGCTTTCTCCGGCAAACACGGCGGCACCGAAGGTGATCAGCACCGGCGACGATCCACGTGAAATCGGATAAACCTGCCCCAGGTCGCCGACCCGGTAACTGCGCACCAGAAACAGGTTGTAGCCCACATGCAGCAACCCCGACAGCAGCGCGTAGCCCCAACTTTCAATCGCGGGAGGCGCCATGAAGGGTGCAGCAACGACACTGGCGATGGCGATGGCAATGCACATCACCGTCATGGACCACAGCCGATCCGCGCCGCTACGCAGCAGCGCGTTCCAACTGGCATGCAGGAGCGCGGCGAACAGCACGAGGAAGATAAGATGAATAGGCATGCGCCACTGTAGGCAATCCTAAGCCTGGGCTAAAGCGAAGTCTCCTCATTGCAGCATGAGCAAAAACTCATAATTCACTGATCTACGCCTGTACTTTCAGCGCCTCGCCGACCAGCCATTGGCGAAAGCTGGCGATATGCGGTTGCGCTTCGATACCCTTGGGGCAGACGAAGTAGTAAGCCAGCGGCGATGGCAGCGGTATATCGAACAGCCGCACCAAACGGCCATCGCTGATTTCATTCTCGACATGCCCGCTGCGCACCAATGCAACGCCCTGGCCGAGCAAGGCGGCCTCGACCGTCATGTTGGTATCGCCAAACCTGACGCTCTCCTTGAGCGGCAAATAGGCCAAGCCGACGGTTTCAAACCACGCCTCCCACTTCGGCACCAACTCGGCGCCATCGCGCGTCAGCAGCGGCAAGTGCAACAAGTCTGCGGGGCTCTGCGGCATCCCCACGCGTCGCAGCAGATCGGGACTGGCCACAGGAAATACTTGCTCCCCAAACAGGAACTCCGAATGTAAACCCGGGTAATTGCCCTTGCCGAGCCTGATCGCAACATCTGCCTGGCCGCGAGAGAAATGGATGACTTTATCCGTGGTGTCCAGCGAGACCAACAGCTCGGGGTGCTGACGAGCCAGACGTGGCAAGCGTGGCAGCAACCATTTGAGCGCGAAGGAATAGGTGGTGCTGACGCTGAGTCGAACCCTGCCCTTTTGCTCGCGCAAGTCACCCAACGTCGCCTCCAGGCTGATGAAAAACTCGCGCACGATCGGCGCCAGCGTAGCCCCGGCGGCCGTGAGGCGTAACGCCTTGCCACGCTCAAACAACTGCACGCCCCAAAGCGCCTCCAGATGCTTGAGCTGGTGACTGACCGCGCTTTGCGTAACATGCAACTCCTGGGCGGCGGCTGTAAACGTCGGATGGCGGGTCGCAACTTCAAAAGCACGCAAGGTCGCAGTGGGCGGCAGATCTCTCATAGGGCGGTATCCAGCGAGTTAGCGGAAAAGCGCGTGCATGAACGTTAGCTCATGCAGCCGCCAACATCTACTCCTTCGCCCTCAGCACAACAATCCCCGGTGTATTGGCCACATACGCCAGAAACGGCGAATCCACCACCTTCTGACTGCCTGAATGCGAGGACGCATTGCGCAGCACGGGGCCTTTATCGGTCATGATAAAGAACCCCACATGGGTCACATCCAGCCCGGCCAGGGGCGTATAGATGCCAATAAAATCGCCCTCGTGCAGGCGCTTGATGACCGTCTTATCGATAAAGCCGGCAGGGATGTAGGTCACTGTGCGCGGGACCACGGGCAGGCCAGGCAGGTAGGCACTGCCGTCGGCTTTTTGATTGAGGAGTTTTTCGCTGCGAACTGCATGGGCGCTGACCTGCGCAGTGATGTCTTCAGCCGGCGTGTACGTGCCGCTGTAGGCCCAATCGGTGTAGAAGTGCTTACGGTTCAGGAAACCGATATCGCTATCTACATAACGTGTGCGCAGCAGATTTTTCAGAAAGTCCGATAGGGCGGTCGATTGCCGCAAGGCCTCGACGTAATCCAGGTAGGTAAAACAATCCAGGCCTCTGAAATCAACCACCAACTGTTCGGGCGTGTTCAGTGAACCCTGCAATTTGTTGGCAACATAGGGCGTGCCTAAAAAGGCCTCCGAGATAAGACCGATCTGTTGGCCGGTGCCAAGCAGCCGGTAGTTTGGACGCTCTTGCAGGATCGCATTCAGCTTCCCGGCGGTGTAAGGGTCCAGGCGTGCAGCGGGTGCCAGCGATGCATCCTGCTGATGTTCAACCGCGTGATTACCGGTGGTTGCCCCCGACGTACCACACCCCGCCAACCCCATCGAAACCAACACAAAAACAAAAAAAGGTGTACGCATCTAACTCATCACTTATCCAAAGGGCATCCGATCATAGCGTTGAAAGCGCTTTGCCTCTGCCGCCATTTTTGAGCATCGACGGGTTGATCCCGAATTGCTTGCGAAACGCGGTGGCGAAATGGCTGGCGTTGGCGTATCCCAGGTCCGAGGCGATGCGCATCACTGATTCATTGCCACTCATCAAGCGGCTGCGCGCCTGGATCATGCGGGTCTGTTGAAACATGCCGTAGACGCTATTGGCAAACAATTGCCGAAAGCCGCGGGTCAGCTTGGGCTGGCTCAGCCCGGATTCGCGCGCCAGCTCGGACAAGCTCGGCGCCTTGCCCAGGTCTTCGAGCAAGCGGTCGCGGGCACGCACCAGGCGCTGCCGGTCGGTGTGGCTGACCCGGCAGGTGCAGGTGGCGTCCTGGCGCGCCTCCAGGAATAAACTTACCAGCGTGACACTTTGCCCATACAGCCACAGGCTGCTGCGCGGCGGGGTCGGCGGCAGTTCGCTGCCCTGCCCCATCGCCATGCCCAGCATGTGCGCGGTCGCGCTCATTTCACCGCTGCGGTGGCCGTCGAGGAAGCAGTGCTCACACGCCAGGGCTTTGTGCAGCAGCGGGTCCAGCGTCAACTCCCACTGTGCAAGCAATTCGGGGCGGATCATCACCGTGATGTTGTCGATTTCGCCGTGCTGGTGATAAAGGCCATGGCGGCAACGCCCAAAGCTGATGTTGCCGGCGCCTTCGTCAATCGCGTAGCGACGTTGCCGGCGACCATCGCGAAAGCTGCACGCGGCCTTGCCTTTGAGCACATTGGTAAAGCTGAAATGGATGCACTCGCTGTCGTCCTGCAAAGGCAACTCGACCGGCTGCTCGAACGTGCTTTGCCAGCGCACGATGTCCAAGCCGTCCTGCAATGTGACGCGGGTCACTCGGCATTGCGCTCCTGGGCCGAAGTCGCCCCCATAGCCTCCCGTAATGATTCGCGAGACCGGCATCGGCTCCCCTGCGCCTCCTTGAACGGCTGACATCGTAAATCTCCTGGTTGACCGGATACGGCTCGAATCAGATCACATCGGGGTAGATCTGCGCAATTGATAATTATTAGCATTTGGCGCGCCACACAGGCTTCGCCCATTCGCCGCTGCTCCAGCGCAACGCGCGCCGATCAGAATCCTCACTCAAGGTCCCATCATGTCTGCACGATGCAACACGACGGCTACCCGCCAATCTTGCTACAAACGTAATACTATAACAATAGCCATGAGCTTGACACTGGCCAATACGGTCTTCGCCGCCAGCACCACTGAACCCTTGCAACTGCCGGCCTCAACGGTGACGGCGCGCATGGAACAGGAAGATCCCAAGGAAGTGCCGATCAGCCTCAGTGTTATCAACGGCGAGCAATTGCGCACTCAGCGCCTGGACACCTTGGAAAGCGCCCTGCGCAACACCTCCGGGGTCAGCGTCAACTCTTCCGGTGGGCCGAATGACTTCAACGTATTGATCCGTGGCGTCGGCTCGCTGTACCAGATGTCGATGGATGACAGCTCGGTGGCCTTCAATATCGACGGCGTGCCGGTGTCATCGCGCAGCCTGGGTTTCGGTACGCTCGACCTCGACCGCATTGAGGTACTCAAAGGCCCGCAGGGCACGCTGTCCGGTGCGATTGGCCAGGCTGGCGCGGTGAACATCACCACCCGCCAACCCACCCGCGAACTGGAAGGCTATGTGCGTGGTGAAGTCGGTGGGAAAGGCCAGTTCCTCACCGAAGGCGCGATCGGCGGGCCGCTCAGCGATAGCCTCAGTGGCCGCCTGGCGGTGCGGCGTGCCGGCTACGACAGCTGGATCGACAACGACCAGACTCACCACCCCATCACCAAACCACGCAACGAAGCCTATCGCGGCAGCCTGCTGTGGGACCTCAACGACGACACCCACGTGTTGTTCAGCGCCGAACGCCAGCAGACCGAACGCGCCACCAACTCGCTGGTACTGCGCCCCTATGGCAGCCACCCAAGCCTGGACCTGACGCGTGGTTTGTTCGATGACAACGACAAAACCACCGAGCGCTACACGATCAAGGTCGATCACGACTTCGCCAACAGCCGCCTGACCTCCACCACCGCCACCTCCACCGCCGACTTCGAAGGCTTGATTGCCTACGACAGCAAACTGATGGGCGCCCTGTACGGCACGCCCAGCGAGTTCTGGGTGGTGGACAAGTCCTTCGAGCGCAACTGGAGCCAGGACCTGCACCTGAGTTCCCTGCCCGACTCCGAGGTGTTCTGGGTCGCGGGCGTTGCCGCCAGCCACAACAACCGCAGCTACGACACCCCGCGCAATACCTACGGCACCGCCAGTGCCAAGTTTCGCGACTTCACCACCACCACCTATGCGGGTTACGGCGAAGTCACCTTCCCACTCAGCGAGCGCCTGAAACTCACCACCGGCTATCGCCATTCGTGGGATCGCAAGACCTACAACGGCGAGTACCTTGCGGGTGCCGGGGCCGGCTCCAGTGCCGTGAATGATTCACGCAAGTTGACCGATCACTATGGCACCGGCCGCGCCGCGCTGAGCTACGCCCTCACCGCGCAGACCAACGTCTACGTGCAACTGGCCAGGGGTTACAAGTCCGGTGGGTTCAATGACTATGCATCGCAGGTCAGCGACAGCCAGCCCTACAAGGCTGCCGTCAGCAAGGCCGCCGAACTGGGCTTCAAAAGCGAGACTGAGGACCGTCGCGGCAGCCTCAATGGCGCACTGTTCTACACCCGCGTACACGACGATCACCTGCTCGGCTACGACGCTGCCACCTTCGCCACCAACGCCTTCAATGCCGACACCCGCACCCGTGGCGCCGAACTGGAAGGCAGTTGGCGTTTCGACTACGGCCTGACACTGGCCGCCAGCGCCACCTACCTCGACGCCAGGATCACCAGTGGCGTGCAAGGCATCCAGGCAGGAGATGTCGCCGCCGGCAACCGCACGCCGGATGTGCCGCGCTGGAGCGGTAACTTCAACGCCAGTTGGAAACACCCGCTGGGCAGCTTCGCCAGCCTCGGCGAAACCACCCTCAACACCAGCCTCAATTACCACCTGGTGGGCGAACGCACGGCGGACCCGCAAAACCACTTCAACCTGGACAGCTACGAGAAACTCGACCTGCGCGCAGGCCTGGAAAGCCAGTTTGGCGAAGTCTATGCCTTCGCCGACAACCTGCTGAACCAGACCTACGACACCTACGGTTTCTACAGTGACCCGGTGGCCTACGGCGCGCCGGCACGGCGGCGCACCTTGGGTGTTGGTTACACCTACCAGTTCTGATCCTGCTTAAACCCCTGTGGTGAGGGAGCAAGCTCCCTCGCCACACAAAGCGGTTTAGAAGGTGTAGCTATACCCCACACCCGCCGAGCGCCCGCGCCCTGGCATGCCGGTTAAAACCTGGTCGGTGGAATAGGCGCCATACAGGTCATACCGCGCATCCAGCAGGTTATCGCCCCACAGGTAAACCTCAGAGCCGCCGCTCTCCACGCCCACATGCAGGTCGAGTTTGGCGTAACCCTTGAGGTCATAGTGATTCTGCGGGTCGGCCGGGCGGTGTTTCTGCACGCGACAATTGAGCAAGGTATTGAGCCGCGGTGCCGGCAAGCCCAGCAGCGCGCCCAGGGGCTTGTTCCAGGCGACGCTGAAATTACCACTCCACAACGGCACATCCGGCATCCGGCTGCCCGCGGCCACATCACCGCCGGAAACGCCCGGCGCATTCGAGGTGACGACCGCATTCGTATAGGTCACGGCACTGCCCAATGTCAGCTCATCGGTGACGTGCCAGGTGCTCGACAACTCGGCGCCCTTGCTGCGCGTGTCGGCATTCACCGCACTGACGGCCAGGCTTTTGAAGTCGTAACCGAGCAGGTGGTCATCCTGCACACGGGTGATAAACAGCGCGCCTTCCAGGCTCAGCTCGCCGCCTGCACTCTCATGCTTGAAGCCGACTTCGGCGGAGTTCACCTTGGCCGCCTTGTAGGGCTCACTGTCTTTGATCGACGTGGCGTAATCGTTAAACCCTGCGGATTTGTAGCCCCGCGACAGCACCGCGTACAGGTTGGTCTGCGGTGTCCAGGCGTAACTCAGGGCCACGCGCCCGGTGCTGTAGTTGTCCTGTAAACGCCGGTGGTCACTGACCAGGTTGCCGGCGCTGGAATAATCGGCGCCGTAGGTCTTGCGGTCCCAGGTATGGCGCAAGCCGGTGGTGAGTTTCCAGTCTTCGGCAATCGGGAACGTCACCTCGCCATAGGCGGCATAACTGTTGGTGCTGAAGTCACGCAACTGCTGGGCGCCGTTGGTAAAGTTGGCGGAATCGAAGCTGCGCTCGGAACGCGACAGGTTCAGCCCCGTGACCCAGAACACCTCGGCATCCGCCAACGAGCCCAGGCGCAGGTCCTGGCTCCAGACCCGCTCATGGGCCGAATCTTCGATCAGGTACTCAAACGGTGAGCCATACAGCGCTCGGGTGATGTTGCGATCGTAGCCCTTGACCGCGTTAAAGTCGGTGCTGGTATAGGCGCTGATCGAGGTAATTCGCGCCTGCGCCAGGTCATGGTTGAGTTCGAAGGAGTAACGCTCGTTGGTCTTCTGGTTGCCGTTGAACGTGCCCGGTGTGTAATCCAGGCTCGGGCGGTTGCCGAAGGGGCGCAGTATCTCCAGCCCAGCGTAGTGGTCGGCGCGCTGGCGCTCCGCGGTCAGCAGGCCGGTGGTGCCCTGGTCGTTGTCCCACAGCAGGCTGCCACGCAGGGCCAGGTCGCGGGGCTTGGTCAGCGGGTCGCCGTCCTGTTGGTCGTCAACCCAGTTATCAAACCCACTGCGCCGCACCGCGATGCGCCCCGCCAAAGTGTCGGTCAACGGTCCACCCACTGCGCCTTCGGTCATGAACTGGCCTTGTTGGCCGACTTCACCGCGCACATAGCCCTCGACCTCACGGGTGGGTTTACGCGTGGTCACGTTGATCGCCCCCGCTTCGCTGTTGCGCCCGAACAACGTGCCTTGCGGGCCTTTGAGCACCTCCACTTGCTGGACGTCGAGGGTCGCCATCGCCGCGTTGCGCACCGACATCGGCACGCCGTCCACATTCAGCACCACCGAGCCGTCGTCCATGCTCATCTGGTTCAGCGAGCCCACGCCACGGATGCGCACGTTGGCGTCATTGGCGCCGCCCCAGGAGTTCACATCCACGCCAGGCGTGGTGCGCAGCGCATCTTCCAGGGTGCGCAAACGCCGGGTCTCCAGGGTTTGCCCGTCGAGCACCGACAGGCCAAAGGGAATGTCCTTGGCGCTTTCCTGGTTAAGCCGTGCGCTCACGGTGACCGGTGCCAACTCGATGGCATTGGCACTGGCAGGCGGTTGATAGTCGGCGGCGTAGGCCGCGCACATCTGGCTGGATAACGTCAGCGCCAGGGTCTGGGTCAGTACATTGGCGCGCCAGCCGAGCGGGCGGCGCAGCGGCTGGATTGACAGTTCAGGTGACATGGGAAAGCTCCAAAAGGCAGGGATGGTTCAAATTCATGGCGCAGGCCCCCAGCGCTTGAGCGCGGTGGCGATCACCTGATCGCTGGGTGCGCCCAGCAATGGCTGGATTGCGGCGGGCCATCCCTGGCCGTTGCGGACAGCGGCGGTCATCGCCGTCAGTTGTGCAGGGGTTTGCGTGGCCACCCAATCCAGGCTGGCCAACGGTGCGTAGGCCGCGGCCCAGCCGTTTGCGCGGGCATCGGCCAGGGTGGCGATGGGTTCGCCGTCGTTGCCCAAGGCGCGGGTCAGGTCCTCGGCCAGCAGTTTCACCAGGGTTGCGCGGGCATCAGCGCCGTCGGTGTCGCCCACACACAACAGCCCCACCGCAGTGGCCACGCCCTCGCTCAACCACAGGTAACCGGGGGCCTGGCGCAGGTCGCTGGCGTCGATAAGCTGCTGGCGTGCGAGCAGTTCGGCGACATGCGCACGCCGCGTCCAGCGCCCAACGCCCACCGGCGCCACGTCCCAGTCCGGCGACTGGCTGAGCAATAAATGGCCGTGGCTCAAACGGCTTGTGCCCATACCCGTGGGCCACTGGCGCAGTTGCACGGCGCTCACAGGATTACCCAGGCGCCGCGCCACACAGGCACTCATCAGGTCCAGGTCTTCGTGTATCTGCGCGGCCGTCTGTTGACGGCTGGCATCTGTAGCCAACGGCCCGCCGTAGGCAAAGTCCAGTGGCCCGTCGCTGCTGCCGTTGAAAGCTTGGCCATCCATCTCGACCTGCCAATGCCAATCCCCCGCCGGCGCCACGGCCTCTACGGACACCGCCGAACCCGCCGGCAACTGCGGCGGCTCGGGCGTCAGGCCCGCTTCGGCACGTTGCACCGGCGAACGCAGCAGCCGTTCACTGTCCAGGCCCAGGCGCGGCACCACGCGGCGCGCTTCCAGCCATACACCCTGGGGGCCGAGCCAGAACGCTTCACCTTCGGATCGCCAGCCGTTGGCGCTGACATGCCAGTTCAATTGCACACTGCAACCGCGCGCCGCGCAGTCGCCCAGCGGCACGCGCAGATGCTCTCCGGCCTGCTCAAAGGCTGCGGGGCGATCCATCACGCTGACCGCCGTCACCTGCAGGCCGGGCGGCAACTCAGCGTCCAAATGGCTGGCCACCACTGCCTCCAGCGTCCACTGGCCTTGCACTTGCCGTGCTGCTGAATCGACATGAATCTGCAAGCGACCACCCGCCACCTGCCAGGCGCTGGCCCCAGGCAACCAGCGCCGCTCCCAGTCAGCACGCTCGGCACGCGCCTGGGTCACCGAGCGATAATCGCCCTGCTCCACCAGCTGCCGGTGCAGCAACACGCCGCTGCCCAGCAAGCCGATGCCGCCCAAGGCCAACAGCGCACCGGGCAAACCGAACAAGCCTTGACGCACCTCAACCAGACGCCGGCGCTGCGGGCCGCGCGGCAACGCCAACGCGGCCAGGCCGACCATCACCACGCAGCCCGCCAGTTTCCACAGGGCCAAGGTGCCGATATACGGCAACCACGGCGACCAGCCCGTGAGCAATGACGCCGCCACGTGCGCAGGAATCGCCATGGCGTACGGCGGATAGGTGACCAGCCCCAACTCATGGTTAAGCACCAGGAAAAACGTCAGCAGCATGGACGCTGCATACGCCAGCCCCGAACGCCGCACGCAGGCGTGTACCAGTACCGTCAGCATCGCCAGTTCCAGCAGCGGCGGCGCGAACACCAGCGCCTGGTAGATCAAGACAAAACCCGGCGCCAGGCTGTCAGGTGCGGCCATCGCACTGATCAGCAAGCTGGCGATGCCCGGCACCAGCGCCAGCGCCAGTGTGGCCATCAGCACACAGGCGACCCGCCCCAGTAAGCGCAGCCAGGCCGGTGCCGGTGTGGCCTGCAACATCGCGCCCAAGCCTTCGACGTCATCGCGCCGACACACCAAGCCCACCAGGGCCGCGACGATAAACGCGATCACCAGAAATAACGCGCTCGAGAGCAACGGCAACGTCAGGTCGGCACGCGGCACCATCGGCCCGCGCGCATGCCATACGCCATGCACAAAACCACTGAGCACGCCCATCGCCAGCAGCAAGCCTAACGCCACCCAGCAAATACGCCGCGCGAACAATTGCCGCACCTGCCAGCGCGCCTCGCACCAGAGCGCGAGCGGCCACTGGCTGGCGGTCAGCGGGCCAGGCAAGCGCAGGTTGCTCGCCAGCGCCATCGGCGGCTCCGCCAGCACCGCGCCGCTGCGCCGCCCCATCAAGCCTTGACGATCCGTGCGTGCAAGGACCACCGCCAGCACCAGCAAAGGCAACCCGCACCACAACGCCCGGTTCAACCAGAACCCCGGTGTCAGCGCCAACAGCGCTTGGGATTTTTGCGCCGCGCTCCAGGTTTCCACCTGGGCCTGGGCAAAGGTAAACAGCGAGGGGTCCAGGCTGGCGGCCAGCAGTGGGTTGATGTGCCCGCCCTTGAGCACCACCACGGCGAACATCCACAGCAGCATCAACACCGTGGCCAGGCCAAACGGCGCGGCCAGGCCACGGCTGCGCAAGGCCAGCAGGTAATACAGCGCGCCAATGCCGGTACTCACCGGCAGCAACAAGGCCACCCAGGCAAAACCCAGCGCCGACCACATCGGCGCACCGATGCTGGCCGGCGGCACCCAGCCAAGCCAGCCCAACACCGGGCTGACCAAGAACCCGACGATCAACGAGCTGGCGAGCACACCGCCCACCAGCGCCGCGCCGATAAAGCGCCCCCACAACAGCGCCGGCAGTGATACCGGCAAGGCCAGCAGGACTTCTTCCAACTGCGCCTTGCGGTCCCGTAGCGCGGGTTGGGCGAACACCCAGGCCCAGGCAAAAAACAGAAAAAACATGCAGCCGCACGACATCAGATAAATCAGGCTCGGCGCATTGCGCGCGATATCGCTGGCGCCCATTTTCTGCACGTAATCGGCATTGGTCAGGGACATCAGCAAATAGCCGGTAAGCCCCAGGAACACCAGCAAAGGAATGCCGCTGCGCAACCCGGCGCGTGCTTCTACCCAGGCTTCACGCATCACTACCGCAAGGCTATTCATGGTGCGATGGCCTCACCGGCCTGGGCCAGCGCCAGATAATAGATGTCCTCCAGGCGCGGCGCATGGGCGGTGAAGCGCGGGTCTGCGGGGCGTTCGCCATGCACGATCACACGGCTGCCCTCGGGACTTGCGGCCACATGCAAGGCGGCCGGCAACGGCTCGCCGCGGCCGAACGAGGCTTCCCATAACCGGCCCTGTTCGGCGCCGAGCAGATCGCCCGGGCGCCCTTCAACCAGAATCTGCCCGCCGGCCAGCACCGCCAGGCGGCTGCACAGGTTCTCGACGTCTTCGACGATATGGGTCGAGAGCAGCACAATGGATTCGGCCGCCACATCGGCCAGCACCCGATGAAAGCGGTTGCGTTCGGCCGGGTCGAGGCCCGCCGTGGGTTCATCGACAATCAGCAGGCGTGGCGAACCCACCAGCGCCATGGCAATGCCGAACCGGCGCAGCATGCCACCTGAATAAGTCGCCAGCGCGCGGTGGGCGGCGTCCTGCAAGTTGACTTTTTGCAGCAGCGCTTCGATTTCCTCGCGACGCTGGCGGCTGTCGGTGCGGCCCTTGAGCCAGGCAAAACGGTCGAGCAAATCCCGCGCGCTCACCCCCGGATACGCGCCCAGTTGCTGTGGCAGGTAACCCAGGCGGCGCCGCAGGTGATCGCCATCGGCCAATACATCCACGCCATCCAAGGTAATGCTGCCCGCATCCGGCTGCTGCAAGGTCGCCAGGGTGCGCATCAGGCTGCTTTTGCCTGCGCCATTGGGGCCGAGCAAGCCATACATGCCCGGCCCCACGCTCAAGTCCACGCCACGCAAGGCTTCGACGCCGTTGTTGTAGCGCTTGCGCAGGCCGCGCACTTGTAAACCTGAATCGACTGACATCCGCTGCTCCATAAAGGACGTGCCCTGCAAGAGGGCGGCGAGCGACGGTAGTCAAGGCCGCAGACGCGGCTCTACCCGATTCAAGTCATTTTCCAACCGCATCCCGCGCCGCAAACAGCTTTTGGCCCCATCTCAGCATCGCCATCCTCCCATCACGGCAAACGGATACGGGGCTAAAACGATTCGATCCGGGTAGTCGCCAAAATGAGAATGACTAGCATCCTCTCCCATGCAATTGCCTGCCCCAGCGCCTGGGCCAACCCCGGCCCGGGCCCTAGCGATGAGAAGACGTTGAGCCATGGCCACTCCCAGCACCTCAACCGCAACACTGCTGCGCCAGTCCCTGTCTGAAGCACTCGGCCTGCCCGCCGAGCAGATTCCACTGGACGCCAACCTGATTGAATGGGGGTTGGATTCCGTCACCCTGATTCGACTCGCCGGCCAATGGCGTCGCCATGGCCTGGCCGCGCGCTTTGCCGAGCTGGTGGCCGACCCACGCCTGTCAGCCTGGCTGGTGCTGCTGGATGTGGCGCCACCCATGCCTGCCCCACTCAGCGCAAGCGTCGAAGACGCACAACCCTTTGAGCTGGCGCCGATGCAACACGCCTATTGGGTCGGCCGCGCCCCCGGCCAACAGCTGGGCGGCGTGGCTGCGCACTTTTATAACGAGTTCGATGGCCGCGAGGTTGACCCGATACGGTTGGAAGCCGCCGTGCGCGCTCTGCTGGCGCGCCACCCGATGCTACGGGCGCAATTCCTGGAGGATGGTCGCCAACAGATCCTCGCCCACAGCCCCTGGCCAGGGCTCAAGGTGCATGACCTGCGCCAGGCCAGCGCCGAACACCTGCAGCAACGCCTGGAAGCCTTGCGGGCCGAACTGTCCCACCGTCAATTGGCGGTAGACCAGGGCCAGGTGCTCGATATCCAGCTTTCGTTATTGCCCGACGGCACCCGCCTGCACCTGAACCTCGACATGCTCGCCGCCGATGCCTTGAGCCTGCGCACCTTGCTCGGTGATCTGGTGCAGCTGTATCGCCAGCAGCCCCTACCGAAGCTGGGCTACAGCTTTGCCCGTTACCTGGCCCAAGCGCGCCTGGAACAGGCCGGCCCCGAGCAGCGTGCGCGTCATCAACAAGCGCGTGAATACTGGTTGCAGCGCCTCGACCAACTGCCCACGGCCCCACGTTTGCCGATCAAAGCCCACGGCGGCGAGCATCAGGTGCGGCGCCGTCACCACTGGTTGCCGCCGTCGCAGCGCCAGGCCTTTGAACGCCACGCCCGCGAGCATGCGCTTACGCCGGCCATGGCCCTGGCAGCGGTGTTCTGCGAAGCCCTGGGGGCCTGGAGCGAAACGCCCGAGCTGTTGCTCAATTTGCCATTGTTCAACCGCATGCCGTTGCATGCCGATGTGGAGCGCCTGGTCGGCGACTTCACCTCGTCGATCCTGCTGGCCTGGGACGGTCAGATAACCGGCAGCTTTGCCACACGGGCCAAGGCCCTGCAACGGCGCTTCCACACGGATGCGGCGCACAGTGCGTTTTCCGGCCTTGAGGTGTTGCGCGAGCTGTCCCGGCAACGCGGTGAGCAAGTGCTGGCGCCAGTGGTGTACACCAGCGCCCTGGGCTTGGGCGAGTTGTTCGCCGAGGGCGTACAGGATAGTTTCGGCCAACCGGCGTGGATCATTTCCCAAGGCCCGCAAGTGTGGCTCGACGCACAGGTGACCGAGCTGGACGGCGGGATTCTGGTCAACCTGGATGCCCGCGAAGGTTTGTTTGCCGACGGCGTGCTGGATGGCCTGTTCGAAGCCTACACCGGCTTGCTCGAGCGCCTGTGTTATGAGTCCACCGCCTGGCAGCAGGCGACTCCGGCACTGATCCCGGCCCGTCAGCTTGCGCTGCGCAACGCCAGCCAAGGCACGCCTGCGCCGTTGCCGGTCAAACGCCTGCACGAGGCATTTTTTACCCAGGCGCGGCGCACCCCCGAACGGCCGGCGCTGCTGCACGGCGAGCGGGCCGTCATCACCTACGCCGAACTGGCCGAGCGTGCCCTGCGCGTGGCGGCTTACCTCGAAGGCCAAGGTGTGCAGCGCGGTGATGTGGTCGCACTGCAATTGCCCAAAGGCCCGGAACAGGTGATCGCGGTGCTGGGCATCCTTGCGTGCAGTGCCAGCTATTTGCCGATTGGTTTTGACCAGCCTGAAGCGCGCGTGCAGAAAATCTACCGGTCTTCCGGTGCTTGTTTGCTGCTGAAAACACTGCCCACCTTCGATCACGCGTTGGCGCACCCCCGGCCTGGCGACATCAATGACCTGGCCTACATCCTCTACACCTCCGGCTCCACCGGCGAACCCAAAGGCGTGGAGATCAGCCACCTGGCGGCCGCCAATACCCTGGAAGACCTGCAACGGCGCCTGCAGCTGAACCACCAGGACCGCATCCTGGCGTTGTCGGCGCTGGAGTTCGACCTGTCGGTGTTCGACCTGTTTGCAGCACTGTCCACGGGCGCCGCCGTGATCGTCATTGAACCGCACGCGCAACGTGACGCCGCGCGCTGGCGTGAGCTGGCCTTGCAGCACCGTGCCACGCTGCTCAATTGCGTGCCGGCGCTGCTCGACATGCTGCTCGGCAGCGCCCCGGCGAACGCCCAACTGCCCTTGCGCGCGGTGCTGCTGGGTGGTGACAAAGTCGCGCCGGATCTGGCATCACGCCTGTGGGATCAAGCGCCGGGCTGCCGCTTTATGGCGCTGGGTGGCGCCACCGAAACCGCGATCCACTCGACCCTGTTCGAGGTGCTGCCCGGCCAGCCGCTGGATTGGCATTGCCTGCCTTACGGCAAACCGCTGGATAACGTGCACCTGCGCATTGTCGATCAGCACGGCCACGATTGCCCGGATTGGGTCGCGGGTGAACTGTGGATCGGCGGCAGCGGCGTTGCCCAAGGCTATCGCGCTGACCCTGTACGCAGCGCCGAACGTTTTGTCGATTACCAAGGCCTGCGTTGGTACCGCACCGGTGACAGTGCGCGCTACCACCCCGACGCGAATGTCGAGTTCCTGGGGCGTGGCGACTTCCAGCTCAAGCTGCACGGCTATCGCATTGAAGCCAGCGAAGTCGAAAACGCCTTGTTGGCCTGCCCAGGGGTTGAACACGCGGTGGCGCTGCTCGCCGGTCAGCAATTGGCGGCTGTGGTGCGCCTGGCTGACGGCCCTGCGCAACCCTCGCCGGTCGAACTGACGGGCCTGGCCGAACGCCTGCCGGCCTACATGATCCCGGCGCTGGTCCTCAGCTGTGCGCAGTTGCCCTTGACCGCCAACGGCAAGGTCGATCGCCACACACTCAAGGCTTGGCTGAGCACTCACGGCACGCCTGCACTGCGCGAACTGTCGCCACCCTGCGGTGCCATCGAGCAGCACGTGGCGCACGCCTGGCAGCAAGTGCTCGGCTGTGGTGAGGTCAGCCGTGAACACAGCTTCTTTGCCCTCGGCGGCGACTCCTTAAGCGCCACGCGCCTGGTGCGCCTGCTGGCCGAACAAGGCATCAGCGGTGCGCGCATCGCCCAGGTGTTTGCCAAGCCGGTGCTGGCGCACTTTTGCGCAGGCTTGCAGCAACAGGCCCAGGCCGAATCGCGCCAGGCCATCGTGCCGGACCCGGCGCAGCGTCACGTGCCCTTCGCCATGACCGAGGTGCAGCAGGCCTACTGGCTGGGCCGCGACCCAAGCCTGGTGCTGGGCGGTGTGAGCTGCCACTTCTATCGCGAATATGACGTCGAAGACCTCGACCTGCCACGCCTGCAACAGGCATTGACGCGCCTGATCGAGCGCCACGACATGCTGCGCGCGGTGTTTGACCCTCAGGGCCAGACGCGCATCCTGCAACAGGTGCCGGCGTTTACCATCGGCCAAGGCCACGCCAGCCTTGAAGACCTGCGCGAACACTGCGCCCATCGGGTGTTCGATCCCGGCCAGTGGCCGCTGTTAGACGTGCAGGTGGTGACCCACGGCCGCCACTCGCGCCTGGCCATCAGCCTGGATAATCTGATTGTGGATGCGCTGAGTATCCTGCGCTTCTACGCCGAACTCGACGCCTTATACCGCTCGCCCGAACTGACACTGGCGCCCCTGACGCTGTCGTTTCGCGACTATCAGCTGCAAGCCGTGCCTGCACCCGAGGAGCTGCAGGCCGCGCAAGACTTCTGGCAGCAACGCCTGCCGCAATTGCCGCCGCACCCGCAACTGCCTCTCGCCGCCGACCCTGCCAGCCTGGGCCGCCCACGCTTCGAGCGTTTGGCCGGAAAGATTGATGCCCAGGCCTGGCAGGCGATCCTGGTCAAGGCCCAGCAACACGGGCTGACCGCCTCAGCGGTGCTGCTCTGCGCGTTTGCCGAAACCCTTGGGCGCTGGAGCGCGCGGCCCGACCTGAGCCTCAACCTGACCTTGTTCGACCGCCGCCCGTTGCACCCACAGATCGATCAGGTGATGGGCGACTTCACCTCACTGACCTTGCTCGGCTATGCACCACTGCCCGGTGAACGCTGGCTTGAGCGTGCGCGGCGCACCCAGCACAGCCTGGGCGAAGCGTTGGACCATCGCTGCATCGGCTCGGTCACCTTGCTGCGCCAATTGGCACGCAGCAATGGTGCGCAACAGGTGAGCATGCCCGTGGTGTTCACCAGTGCCCTGGGGGTGCCCGATGGCACCGCCGCGCCGGCCGATGGGCCGTTCGCGCATCAGGTCTTCGGCCTCACCCAGACGCCGCAAGTCTGGCTCGACCATCAGGTGGTGGAAGCCGAAGGCGGTATCGCCCTGAACTGGGACCGGGTGGTCGGGTTGTTTCCCGAAGGCCTCATCGAAGCCATGTTCGAGGCCTACCTGCATAGCCTCAATTGGCTGGCCGAACATGCCTGGGACAGCCTCCCACCCGACTTGCTGCCGGTGGCCCAGGCGCAACAGCGTGCCCGGCTCAACGCGCCAGGCCCTGGCGTGGCGGGCGATCCGACCCTGCATCAGGGCTTTTTCCAACACGCGCGCCAGGCCCCGCAACGCCCGGCGCTGTTGTGGGGCGAACACGCCACACTGAGCTATGGCGAGCTGGCCGAGCAGGCGCTGCGCATTGCCCGCAGCCTGGTGGACGCGGGGGTCATGCCCGGCGACCTGGTGGCGGTGTCGCTGGCCAAGGGGCCGCAACAGATTGCCAGTGTGCTGGGGGTTCTGGCCGCAGGCGCGGCGTACCTGCCGGTGGGTGTCGACCAGCCGTTGCAGCGTTGCCAGCGCATCCTGCAACAGGCTGGCGTGACGCTGATGCTGGCCGAGCACGACCCGCAACTGCCGGGCGTGCAACATCTCTCGCCGTCTAGCGCCCAGCAAGCCACGCCACTGCCCGCCCCCCGTGTGGTTGACGCCGGGGCGCTCGCTTACGTGATCTACACCTCCGGCTCCACCGGCCAGCCCAAGGGCGTGGAAATGACCCACCGTGCGGCGATGAATACCGTGGCCGAGATCAATCGTTGCTACGCCATTGACGCGACGGACCGCCTGCTGGCCTTGTCGGCGCTGGACTTCGACCTGTCGGTGTATGACCTGTTCGGTTTGCTCTCTGCCGGTGGCGTGCTGGTGCTGATCGAGGAAGACCAGCGCCGCGATGCGCGGGCCTGGCTCAAGGCGCTGCAACAGCATCGCGTAACCCTGTGGAACAGCGTGCCGGCACTGCTCGACATGCTGCTGGCCGCCAACGCCCATGACCGCCAGCCGCTGGCGCTGAAGGTCGCATTGCTGTCGGGCGACTGGATTGGCCTCGACCTGCCGCAACGCCTGCAACAGCAGGCGCCGGGGTGTCGCTTTATCGCCCTGGGTGGCGCCACCGAAGCGGCGATCTGGTCAAACCACTTCGAGGTGCAACAGCCGCTGCCGGGCTGGCGTTCGATTCCCTATGGCGTGCCGCTGGCCAACCAGGCGTATCGGGTGGTGGATGCCCTGGGCCGTGACTGCCCGGACTGGGTCACCGGGGAACTGTGGATCGGCGGCGCCGGTGTCGCACGCGGCTACCGGCATGCGCCGCAGCTGAATGCCGAACGCTTTGTGAATGGCTGGTACCGCACCGGCGACCTTGGCCGTTATCGACCCGGCGGCCTGCTGGAGTTTCTCGGCCGCGCGGACAGCCAGGTCAAAGTCCATGGCCATCGTATCGAGCTGGGCGAAATCGAAGCCGCCCTCGCCCGCCATCCTTGCGTAAACCAAGCCGTGGCGCTGGTCGCGGATAACCGCCTGATGGCCGCCGTGACCGCCAGCACCTGCGCTGACGTGCTCGCGCAGCACTTGGAAGACTGCCTGCCGGCGTATATGCGCCCGGAACAGATCCTGGTGCTGGCGCAATTGCCGCTGAGCAGCAACGGCAAGGTCGACCGCCGTGCGTTGCTGGCGCCCCTGGCCGCCGCCGCCCAGTCACGCCCAGCCGTGGACGAGCAACCCCTGAGCCACAGCGAACGGTTGATTGCCGAGCTTTGGCAGCAACTGCTCAACGTGCCGAACGTAGCGCGCCACGACAATTTTTTCCGCCTCGGCGGCGACAGCCTGCTGGCCACGCGTTTTCTCGAACTGCTGCGCACCCGCCTGGGCCTGGACCTGCCCATGGGCCAACTGTTCGGCGCCGCCAGCTTGATGGAAGTGGCCCAGACCCTCGAGCGCCAGCCCAGCCCACATGCCGTTGAAGAGGGTGTCGTGTGATGCCCGCGCAAACCGATTTTTTTCCAGGAGCCCTGCCCATGCCCGCCGCTAAACTGTTAAGCGAACTCCAGTCCCTGGGCGTCGAACTCTGGCCCCAGGACGGTCAATTGAAATTCCGCGCGCCCCAGGGGCTGCTGGATGCCGAGCGCCTGGCGCAACTGCGCGAACACAAGCAGCAGATCCTGCAATTACTGCAAGTTCAGGAGCGGCCATTGGTGGTGGCTGACCCGGCCCAGCGGCACGCGCCCTTCCCGCTGACCGATGTACAGAATGCCTATTTGCTGGGCCGCCAAGCCTCCTTCGGCTACGGCAATGTCGCCTGCCATGGCTACCTCGAACTGAGCTGGCCGACACTCGACCCGCAGCAGGTGGAACAGGCCTGGAACCAACTGATCGCGCGCCACGACATGCTCCGCGCCGTGATCGCCAGTGAAGGCTCACAGCGCGTACTCGCCGAGGTCGGCCACTACAAGGTGGCCGTCGCCGACCTGCGCGGCGCCACCCGTGACCAGCTGCAACAAGGCGTGCAACAGATCCGCCAGGCCATGGAGCAGAAGCTTTACCCCACCGAGCAATGGCCGCTGTTTGAACTGCGCCTGAGCCGCAGCGACAGCGGCGATACCCTGCACTTTTCCATGGACTCACTGATCGCCGATTGGGCCAGCGCGCAGTTGCTGTTCAATGAGCTGGAACACTTGCTCCACGCCCCGCACACCGAGTTGCCGCCTCTGGCGATCACCTTCCGTGACTACCTGCTGGCCGAACGCGGATTGCTCGAGGGCAGCCGCTACCAACGCGACCGCGACTACTGGCTGGCACGGGTCGACGAGCTGCCCGCCGCCCCTCAACTGCCCGTGCCCTTGAGCGGCGAAGACACCCAGGTGCCGCGCTTTGAACGGCACTCGGCCCAGCTCGACCCACCGCAATGGGCCGCGCTGAAAACCGCCGCCAGCACACGCGGCCTGACGCCCTCCATCGTCGTGCTCGGCGCCTATGTCGGTGTGCTGCAACGCTGGAGCCAGCAACCGGCCTTCAGCCTCAACCTGACGCTGCTCAACCGTCTGCCGCTGCACCCGCAGGTGGACCAACTGGTGGGTGACTTCACCTCGGTCAGCCTGCTGCACGTCACTGACCCACAAGGCCAGGACTTCACCTCCCAGGCCAAGCAATTGGGCAGCCAGCTGTTCAGCGACCTGGAGCATCGGTTGTTTTCCGGTATTCAGGTAATGCGTGAAATCGGCCGCCGACGCGGGCGTGAAGCCGCCGCCATGCCGGTGGTGTTCACCAGCGCCATCGGCCTGGCACTGGAGCCCTCCGGGGCGAGCCAGCGCCAGGTCGGCCATGGCATCACCCAAACCCCGCAAGTGACCCTCGACTGCCAGGTAATGGATGACCCGCACGGTTTGCATATCCATTGGGACGTGCGCCAAGGCGTGTTCCCCGAGGGCTTGGTCGAAGACATGCAGCGCGCCTTCCTGGCCGAGCTGCATTTGCTCGCCCACGACCCGGCGGCATGGGACCAGCCGATGCAGGTGCCGTTGCCCGCCTGGCAGCAACGTGAACGCCTGGCGGCGAATGCCACCGCCGCGCCGCTGCCCACCGGCCGCTTGCACGACCACCTGCTGGCCATGGCCTGGGAGCGCCCGCAAGCCCTGGCGGTGATCGACGCCCACGCCTGCCTGACCTACGCCGCCCTGGCCGAGCGTGCCCTGGCGGTGGCCTCGGCCCTGCGCGCGGCGGGTTGCCGTGCCCAGGAACCGGTGGCAATCCTGTTGCCCAAGGGTCTTGATCAAGTGGTGGCGGCCTACGGTGTATTGCTCGCCGGCGCCGCCTACCTGCCACTCGACAGCCATGCGCCGGCGGTGCGCCGCGACCGCGTGCTGCACAGCGCCAAGGTGCGGCATGTGCTGGGCCAGTCCCAAGCCCTGCCGCACACGCCACTGCCGGATGGGTTGCAATGGCACGCCGTGGACCAACTGGCGCCCGCCTCGCCCGACTTCCAGGCCCTGGACGGCAGCGCCGATGACCTCGCCTATGTGATCTACACCTCCGGTTCCACGGGCGAGCCCAAAGGCGTGATGATCAGCCATCGCGCAGCCCTCAACACCGTGCAAGACATCAACCGGCGTTTTGCGCTCACGGCCGACGATCGCGTATTAGGCCTGGCGCAGCTCAGTTTCGATTTGTCGGTGTACGACCTGTTCGGCCCGCTCGCCGTCGGCGCCACACTGGTATTGCCCGACCCGGCGCGTGGCGCCGACCCGTCGCACTGGGCCGAACTGATACAGCGCCATCAAGTCAGCGTGTGGAACTCAGTCCCCGCGCAACTGCACATGCTTGCCCATTACCTGCACGCCGAGCCACGCCCGCTGCACAGCTTGCGCCTGGCGTTGTTGTCGGGTGACTGGATCCCGCTGAACCTGCCGCCACAGCTCAAGGCGCTGTTGCCCGACCTGGCCCTGGTGGCGCTCGGCGGCGCCACCGAAGCCTCGATCTGGTCCAACCTGCACCCCATCGGCACGATCGACCCGGCGTGGCGCAGCATTCCCTATGGCCTGCCCCTGGCCAACCAGGGCTTTCGCGTGCTCGACAGCCAATGGCGCGATGCACCGACCTGGGTGCCGGGCGACCTGTACATTACCGGTGTCGGCCTGGCCCAGGGTTACCTCGGCGACCCGGCGCTCAGCCAGGCGCGGTTCTTTGCCCATCCGCATGACGGCCAGCGGCTGTACCGCACCGGCGACCGTGGCCGCTACCTGCCCGGCGGCGAGCTGGAGTTTCTGGGCCGTGAAGACGGCCAGGTCAAGATCCGTGGGCACCGCGTGGAGCTGGGCGAAATCGAAGCCGCGCTGCTCGACACGCCGGGCGTGGACAGTGCCGTGAGCCTGCTCAGCGGTGACCTGCTGGCTTTCGTCACCGCCGCCCCCGTCGCGCCGGAGCCCTTGCCCGGCGCGCCGTTGCTGACGGCGGTCAACCGTTACGCCGACAGCCAGGTCGGCAGCTTTGACGCCCAACAGGTACGCGATTACCAGGCCGACCTCAGCGCCGCTGCGCTCAGTTCGATGCTCGACGTGATGCGCAAGGCCAAGCTGTTCAGCACTGAATTAGCCGAGCCGGATGCCGCCACTGTCCTGCAAGCCTTGCAGGTTGAACCGCGCCACCATTGGCTGGTGCGTCGCTGGTTGGGTGCCTTGTGCGACGCCGGCTTGCTGACGCACCAGCACGGCCGTTATCGCCTGCTGCACAACGCTCCCGACCCGGCGCTGGCCTGGGGCCGGGTGGAGCAAGCCGTGGCCGCGGGGCTGTGCAGCCAGGCCCTGTTCGACTACCAACTCAACCACGTGTGGCAATTGCCGCAACTGCTGCGTGGCGAGGTCAACCCCTTCGACCTGCTGTTCCCCCAGGGCCAGCAGGACCTGGCCTTGCAGCTCTACGGCAGGGACGCCGTAGCACGCTACAACAACCACAGCATCGCTGCGCTGATTAACCGCCTGGCCACCCACCATAATGGTGAGGGCCCGCTGCGCATCCTCGAAATCGGCGCGGGCACCGGTGCCACCAGCGCACCGGTGATCAGCCTGCTCGATGGGTTGGAAGTCGACTACCTGTTCACCGACATGACCGCGTTTTTCCTGCCGGCGGCCAAGCAGCGCTTCTCCGACCACGCCTGGGTGCGCTACGGCGTGCTGGACATTGACCAGGACATCCGGCCCCAAGGCCTGGCCAGCAACAGCGTCGATATTGTGCTGTGCGCAGGCATGCTCAACAGCGTCAAGGACATCGACACCGCCCTGAGCCAGATCAGCGAATTGCTCAGCCCCGGCGGCTGGCTGGTGTTCAGCGAACCCACCGGTGAGTGGCCGCCGATTCTGTTGACCCAGGGTTTCATGATGATGCCCAGCCACGGCGACCACGACCACGGCCGCAGCGGCTTGCGCAGCGCCGACACCTGGCGGGCGCGGATCAAGGCGTTTGGCGCTGAAAGCCTGCCGCCCCTGCCGCCTGCCGATCACCCACTGGCCGCCCTGGGCATGCAGGTGTTTGCCGCACGCTTCAAGGCCGGCTTGCAACGCCTGAGTGTCGACAACCTGCGCCGCGCCCTGGCGCAGCGCCTGCCGGACTACATGCTGCCGGCGCACCTGCAAGTGCTGGACCGTTTGCCGCTGACCGCCAATGGCAAGGTCGACCGCAAAACCCTCGCTGGCTGGCGCCCTGCCGCCGATGCCCAGGCCGCCAGCGAGCAACACGCGCCCAGCGACCCGTTGACTGCCGAACTTTGCCGGGTATGGGCCGAGGCCCTGGGCTTGGCGCAGATCGGCGTCGATGACAGCTTCTACGAAAAAGGCGCCGACTCACTGATCCTTGCGCGCGTCGCCGGGCTGTTGCGTGAGCAACTGCCCCAGGCCCAGCGTTTGAGTTACGACACGCTGCTGCGCCAGATGCTCAACGAGCCGAATGTCGCCGCCCTGGCGCGCTTGCTTAACCACGGCGAAACCGCGCAGACCACCGCTGCCACTCCCGGTGAGGCGCAGCGCTCATCCACCAGCAATGCGCTGGTGGTGCCGTTCGGCGGTGGTGAAGTCGGCCCCGTACGGGTGATGTTCCACGCGGCCCTCGGCACCCTCGACTACTTCCAGCACCTGGGCCGCTCACTGGCGGCGCAGCAGGCCGGGCCGGTAATCGGCTTCGCGGTGGCCGACACCGCACAGTACCTGGCGCTGGAACCCAAGCGCCTGATCGAAAGCGTGGCCCAGGACTACGCCGAACGCTTGATCGCCGACGGCCATCAACGCTTCCAATTGATCGGCTATTGCCTCGGCGGGTTGCTCGCCACAGAAGTCGCCCGGCGCTTGCTCGAGCGCGGCATGGAGGTGGTGGACCTGAGCCTGATCGACAGCATCCCGATGTTTATCGACACCGACGAAGAGCTGGCCTACGAGGCGATCTTCGTGCCTAACCTGAACCTGGACCCGGTGAAAACCGTGTTCGGCGCGCACATCGAAGACTACGACGTGTACCGCGCCATCGACCTGCTGATGGCCCGTGACAACCGCCGTGTACCCGCCGGCGCCATGGCTGCCCTCAGCGGCGATCCGGGGCTGGAAGCCTTGGCGCTGGCCGTGCAGCAGCAGACGGCGCGCAGCCAGGAGGAACGCCTGGCCGAGTACGCGCGCCTGGCGTCGGGCCAGGCCGGGGTGCCTATCGGCCCCGAACTGGTGCCGACGTTGTTCCGGGTGTGTCGCCACAGCATGCGCGCCGCCCGGTTCGACCCACCGCCGTTCCTCGGCAACATGACCTACCTGCGTTGCCTGGAGCAGCAATCGTTCGGCATCACCGGCGGTGTCGGCCACCTGGCGGCGCCGTTCTGGGAAGACGCGTGCCTGGGCAAGTTCGACTTGATCGACGTGCCGGGCAACCACTTCAGCGTGATCGAACCACCCCACGTGCACACCGTCACCGCGCACCTGCTTGAGGCCCTACGGAAAAACTCATGACCACCGCCCTGGATACCCTTAAACGCCCGGTCAACCGCTTGATTCGCCTCGGCGTGTTGTTTGCCGCCGTCGGCGCGCTGGTCAACCTGGTGCCCTTTATCGGCCTCACCGAACTGGGCCGCCTGCTGCTCGCCGGCAACGCCCACAGCCACACCTTGTGGCTGTGGGCCGCGCTGGTGGTGAGCGCCCTGAGCCTGGGCTGGATGGCCAGCGGCGCCGCCTTGTGGCTCACCCACCTGGCTGACCATCGCCTGCAATCGAATTTGCGTGAAGCCATGGTGCGCAAACTGGGGCGCGTGCCACTGGGCTGGTACACCGACACCACCTCGGGTGCGGTGCGCAAAGTGGTGCAGGACGACCTCGAAGACCTGCATCACCTGATCGCCCACCATGCGGTGGAACTTACCGCCGCCATCGTCACGCCCCTCGCCGGGCTGGTGTGGCTGGCCACATTGAACTGGCGCCTGGCGCTGCTGGCGGTGCTGACCCTGCCGATTTACGCCGTGGCCTACAGCCTGATGATGCGCGGCTTCGGCGCCAAGATGCAGTTGCTGGACAAGAGCATGACCCGCGTGAGCGCGGCGATTGTCGAGTTTGTGCATGGCATTGCCGTAGTCAAGGCATTCGGGCAAGTGGGCCAGGCCCATCGCAGCTATCAGCAGGCCGTCAACCAGTTCAGCCAGCAGTACGCCGGGTGGGTGCGGCCGCTGCTGCGCCTGGAGGCGTTTTCGTCGATGGCCTTGAGTGTGCCGGTGATCCTGCTGGTGAGCCTGGGCGTTGGCAGTTGGTTACTGGCCGAGGGTTGGATCACGCCCTTGGAATTGTTCGCCGAGACCCTGGTGGCCGTGGTGATTCCGCAGTCGTTGCTGGTGATCAACCAGAGCCTCACCGCACAACGTACCGCCTTGGCGGCCGCCGCTCGTATCGAGGCGCTGCTTGACGTCGAGGAACTGCCCACGCCCAAGGTGTGCGTGCAGCCCCAAGGCAGTGATATCCGCTTTGAACAGGTATGCTTCGGCTACGACGCCGAGCACCTGATCCTCGATGGCGTCGACCTGTATTGCCCGGCCGGCAGCGTCACCGCGTTGGTCGGTGCTTCCGGCGCAGGTAAATCGACCCTGGCCAAACTGGTGCCGCGCTTTCACGACGTGAAGGCGGGCCGCATCTGTGTGGGCGGTGCCGATGTGCGCGAGATCGACCCGCGCCAGCTATACCAGCAGGTCGGCTTTGTGTTGCAGGACGCCCAACTGGTGCATGGCACTGTCGCCGCCAACCTGCGTTTGGGCCGCCCCGAGGCCAGTGATGCGGACGTCGAAGCGGCAGCACGCGCCGCGCAGATCCACGCGCGTATCCAGGCACTGCCGCGTGGCTATGCGTCGGTAATTGGCGAGGACGCGATGTTCTCCGGCGGCGAAGCGCAACGCCTGTCCATCGCCTGCACGTTGCTGGCCGACACGCCGGTGCTGATCCTCGATGAAGCCACCTCCCACGCCGACCCCGAATCCGAAGCGTTGATCCAGGACGCCCTGTCCGCCCTGGCCCGAGGCCGTACGGTGCTGGTGATTGCACACCGCCTGGCGAGCATCAGCGGCGCCGACCAGATCGTCGTACTCGACCAGGGCCGCGTACTCGAAAGCGGCAATCACACACAACTGCTGCAGGCCAACGGCGCCTATGCCCGGCTGTGGAGCGCCAGTACCGAGACCACCACCCCCGACCTGGAGATGTCCCTGTGATCCGCAGCCTTGTCACCCTGCTGGGCCCGGCGCACGCCGCGCGCCTGTACCGATACCTCGCGTGGCTGGTCACCAGTGCCGTGCTGCAAGGCCTGGCCGTGGCCTTGCTGGTGCCGATTCTGCAGGCGCTGTTCGCCGGCGACTTGCACCGGGCCATGACCTGGCTTGGCGCGCTGGCTGCGATGGTATTACTGACCTGCATCGCTCACTACCAACAGGCCATGCAGGGTTTCGCCCTGGCACTGCTGGTGCTCACCACCTTGCATGACCGCCTCGGCCAGCACCTGGTCAGCCTGCCCTTGGGCTGGTTCAACTCGGAAAAGGTCGGGCGCCTGTCGCGCAGCGCCACCAGCGGCACCTTGATGGTTACCGGGCTGTTTGCGCATTACCTCGGCCCGGTGGTGTCCGGCGTGGTGGTGCCCGCCACGGTCGCGCTGACGCTGTTCGTGTTCGACTGGCGCCTGGGCCTCACGGCTGTGCTGTGCGCGCCGCTGATCTACTTCACCCATCACTGGTCGGCCAACGCTATCGGCGCCAATGACGCGCGCGTCGAGGCCGCCGCCACACTGGCGGGCAACCGCGTGGTCGAGTTCGCCCGCTACCAGCAGGTACTGCGCGCCTTTGGTCGCACCCAGGACGGCTACGCCCCGTTGCAGGCCGCCAACCTGGCGCAGAAACACGCGGGCGGCTCTATGCTGGCGCAAACCTTCCCCAAGTTGCTGGCCGGTGGTTTGACCGTGCAGCTGGCGTTCGCGCTGCTGGTGGGCGTGGGCATTGCCCTGGCTGCCCACGGCGAGATCGACGCGATCCAGTTGGTCGCCCTGCTCGCCCTGGCGGCACGTTTTGTCGGGCCGCTGGCGGAAGCCGCCGCACGCAGCGGCTTGTTGCGCATGGCCGGCAACGACCTCGACCAGTTGGTGAGCATCCTGCGCGAGCCACCGTTGCCGGAACCCGCCGTTAGCCAACCGTTATCGGCGCCGGGCAGCCTCGCCTTTGAACACGTGAGCTTCGCCTACGCCAGCGGGCCGACGGTACTGCGCGACGTGTCGTTCAAGGCGCCGGCCCATTCGATGACCGCGATTGTCGGCGCATCGGGCTCGGGCAAAACCACAGTGACGCGCCTGCTGATGCGTTTTTTCGATGCCAGCGAAGGGCGTGTCAAGGTCGGCGGCGTGGATGTGCGCGAGCTGTCGAATGCGGCGCTGATGGCGCAGCTGTCGCTGGTGATGCAGGACGTGTACCTGTTCGACGACAGCCTGCAAGCCAACATCCGCGTGGGCAGCCCGGACGCCAGTGAGCGTGAGGTGGCCGAAGCGGCGCGCCTGGCCGGTGTCGATGAAATTGTCGCGCGCCTGCCCCAAGGCTGGAACACGCCCGTGGGCGAAGGCGGCGCGGCGTTGTCCGGGGGCGAACGCCAGCGCGTGTCGCTGGCCAGGGCCTTGCTCAAGCGTGCGCCCATCGTGCTGCTGGATGAAGCCACCGCCGCGCTCGACCCACAGAACGAAGCCTTTGTGCAGGCCGCGATTCACCGCCTGATGCAAAGCTCCACCGTGCTGGTGATCGCCCATCGCTTGCCCACCATCATGGCTGCCGACCAGATCCTGGTGCTGGATGAAGGCCGTCTCGTGGAGTCGGGCACCCACACCGAGCTGCTCGCCCGCCAGGGCCGCTACGCCGGGTTCTGGCATGACCGCCAGCGTGCCGGTGGCTGGCGCTTGAACGCGCAGGTGCAAGCATGCTGATCGCGGTGTTGGGCGCCAGTGGCGACGTCGGCCTGGCCAGCGCCCAGGCACTTTTGAGCCTGGGCATGGACACGCTGCGCCTGGGTGGGCGTGACCCGAATAACGGCGCACGTTGCCTGGCCTTGCTGCAACAGCAATGGCCGCAGGCGCGCTTGCAGTGGGCACCGGTGGACGTCACCGACGCCGCCGCCCTGGCCGCGTTCGTGCGGGGTTGCGACGTACTGCTCAACTGCGCCGGGCCTGCCTGGCGCTTGAAAGACCTGGCGGCCCAAGCCGCCTTAAGCGCCGACACCCATTACGTCGATGCCGCTGGCGACCGTCGCCTCGACCCGACGCAATGGCGCGGCCGTTGTGCGGTGCTTGGCGCCGGCCTGCAACCGGGCCTCACTGGCCTGCTGCCGCGCTGGCTGGCCGCGCATGCCTTTACCCAGGTGCACGAACTGACCAGCTATTTCGGCCTGCGCGACCAATTTACCGGCGTGGCCGCCGACGACTTCCTGCAAGGCGCAATGGACGGCAGCAGCGAGCCCCTTGCGGCCTGGCGCAATGGCCGTTGCAGCAAGGCGCTGCGCCGACGCCGGGAGGTGCTGTTGCCGTGTTTTCCGGGCCAGGTCCACCTGCTGCCCTACCTGAATCTGGAAGGCGAAGCTCTGGCCATGGATCTGCAGCTGGAGCGCGGGCAATGGTTCAACGTGATCACCTACGGCCACGTGCTCAAAGCCCTCGACCAGGCCCACGCCCTGCCCCGCGCCGAAGCGGTACAGCGGCTCTGCGCCGCCAGCCTGCTGGACCTCAGCGGCCAGGCGCCCTTCGTGACACTGCTGCTGCAACTCGACGGCCTGCACCAAGGCCAGCCCCGAACCCGCAGCCTGGTGGTCAGCGGCGCCGGCAATGCGGCACTCACCGGCGCGATGGCGGCGGCCACGGTGGCCAGCGTGGTGGAAGGCGAGATCCGCGCCGGTTGCCATGACGCCGCCCAGGTACTGCCGCCAGCCGCCAGCCTTGAACGCCTGCAACGCACCGGAGCGATCCGCGCACTGAACCTGCTGCATCACCCACTCGAGCACTTGCTCGTTGCCCAAGAAGGTTGCCTATGAATACCGCCCTGAAGGCACTGGAACATTTGAGCCTGGGCGTGATGGCCCAATTGCTGCTGCACACCGGCGCCATGCCCTTGCAGGCCGCGCGCAACGCCGCGCAGGTCAATCAGGCACTGGGCACGGCGCCGCGTCATGCCTGGATCGTGCGGCGCTGGCTGGCGGCACTGGCGCGCGCCGGGGTGGTGAGCGACGACAACGCAACCTTCGCCTGGCAAGCCACGCCACCACAAGCCCCACTGGAGGATCTGCCGCCGCTCTACGCTGCTCTGGGTTTCCCGGCCAGCATGGCGCGCCTGCATACCCAGGTCATCGAATGCCTGCCGGAATTGCTGCGCGACCACATCAACCTCACGCACTTGCTGGTGTTGGGTGGCGATCCGGTCAGCGTGCTCGGTGCCTACCAGCACAACCACTTCACCACAGCGATCAACCGGGCCTTGGCAGGCCGTGCACGCGAGGTGGTGGCCGGCGGCGATGGGCTGCACGTGCTGGAGCTGGGCGGCGGCGCCGGTTGCACCACGCGCGCGGTGCTTGAAGCCCTGCACGCGCGGGAAAAGACCTACCGCTTTACCGACATCAGCGCCCTGTTTACCGGCGCAGCGCACCGTCAGTTTCGCCTGGAGCCGGGCATGCAGTGTGCGCAGCTCGACCTGGACCGGGCGTTCAGCGCCCAAGGCATCGAACCTGGCAGCCTCGACCTGGTGGTGGCCGGCAACGTGCTGCACAACGCCCGCAATGTGCCCTACAGCCTCGGGCAAATCCGCGCCAGCCTGCGCGACGGCGGCACCTTGCTGTTCAGTGAATCCATCGCCGACAACCCGGCAATGCTGACCTTCATGCACTTGCTGTTGTCGCCGCCTGCCTCAGCGCCCGAGCGCAGCACCGATGAAGCCTTCATGTCGCCCGAGAATTGGCGCCTGGCCTTGCAGGCGCAGGGGTTGCAGCTGCTCGAGGTCTGGCCTGCGGCGAGCGACCCGCTGGCCGCTGCCGGCCAACGCTTGTTCCACGCCACAGGAGTGGCCGTATGAACGTCGACACCCTGTTGATCGACCTGCCCGCCGCACCAGCGCCATGGCAATTGCCGGCGTTCACCGACCTCGGTGCCCAGCAGTTGGCCCCCGCGCGCCTGCTGGCCGTACTCGAACGCCAGCGCCCCGCCGTGGTGCTGATGAGCAGCGAGCAGTTGGCGCGTCTGCTGGATTTCCCTGGGCTGGGCTTGAGTGACCTCAGCCGCCTGCAACAGCTGCTGTTGGTCAGCGCCGAGCCTGGCGACTGGCAGTTGGTGGAGCGCGCAGCCGCCCAACTGAACTGCAGCGTTCAGGGCTTTACCCAGGTTGAGGGCCAATGGCGCGACCTCGCCAGCATCAAGCTTGACCAGCAACGCTGGCGCGAGCGCGCCCTCGCTCATCCACAGGTGACTGCCGTGGCGCTGCATGGGCGCACGTTATTTGCCGTGCCGCAGCCGTGTGACACCACACCGGTCGACGACCATCTGGACGCAACCGAAGCCGCACTCAACCAAGCCTTTTGCCCCGAGCAACTGGCCGAAGCCGTGCGCCTCAATCAGCAACTGGGGCATGCCGCCCTGTTGTCGATGCTCAACGGACTGGCACAGTGCGGCCTGTTACCCGTGCCGCTCAAGCATCTCGCCCACAGCCTGGCCAATGCCGGTATTGCGCCCGGCCATCGGCCCTTGATCACGCGCTGGCTGGAGGTGTTGCAAGCCCAAGGCTTGCTGCGCCGTGACGCTGACCGCTTGCAACCCACCCTTGACGCCAGCGCGTGGAGCGACGCAGCACTGGAAGCCCTATGGGATTCATTGAGCCTGGCATGGGCGCGCAACACGGGAGGCAGCGCCACCCTTGATTACGCCCGCGACAATGCCCGCCTGCTGCCGGCCCTGATGCGCGGTGAGTGTGCAGCCGTGCATGTGCTGTTTCCCGAGGGGCGCACCGAACGCGCGGCGGCGTTGTACCGCGAAAGCCTGGCGGCGCAGTACCAGCACCGCGCCGTGGCCGACTGGATTGGCGCCTGGGCGGCACGCCAGGCCACGGATGCACCGCTGCGCGTGCTTGAGGTGGGCGCCGGCACAGGCTCCACCACCCAGGCGGTGTTGCCGGCGCTCAAGCCTTTCGCAGTGGACTACTTGTGTACCGACGTCTCGCGTTATTTCAGCGCACAGGCCGCCGAGCGCCTGCACGCCTGGCCCTGGGTGCGCCACGGCGTGTTCGACATCGATTTGCCGGGCTTGCCACAGGGTTATCAAAGCCAACGCTGGGACTTGATTGTGGCCGGCGGCGTGCTCAATGCCGCCCGCGACACCGAGCGCTCCCTGGCCAACCTGCTCGCCTTGCTTAAACCGGGTGGCTGGCTGGTCTTCAGCGAGCCGACCCGCGAAGAGTTCTGGGTGATGGCCTCCCAGGCTTTCATGCTTAACCAGGCCAGCGACGAACGCCAACTGAGCAGCGCCACCTTCCTGGACCTTGACCAGTGGCAAGCCGCGCTGACCCGCGCCGGGTTCCAGGGCAACCGCAGCCTGCCGGTTGCCGACCACCCGCTGGCGAGCCTGGGCCACCGCGTGTTTGTCGCCCAGGTACCCACAGGGCGCCTGAGCCGTGCGGCATTGGCGGCCCACCTGGAACACCCCGACCTGCAGCTTGAACTGCTCGACCGGTTGCCCGACCCGCTGACTGCCAAGGACTTGCCATGACCCCGCTGGCCTACCCTTTCAACGCCTTCACCGACCTGGAACTGGCCGAACCGTATCGCCATGCCCAACAGGCGCCGGGGCTGCTGCGCATTCAAATGCCCATCGGCGCGCCCGCCTGGCTCGCCACGCGTTACGACGATGTGCGGCTGGTGCTCGGTGATCGGCGTTTCAGTCGCAGTGAAGCGTTTCGCCGCGACGACGCGCCGCGCGCCTTCCCGCGCCTGGCCGGTGGCATCGTGATGATGGACCCGCCACAACTCACGCGAATTCGCTCGCGCGCCGCCCAGGCCTTTACCCGCCGTCGCGTGGAAGCCCTGCGCCCGCATGCACGTGAATACGCCCACCAGTTGATCGACCGCATGCTCGCCGCCGGGCCACCGGCCGACCTGGTCAATGACTATGCATTGCCGCTGCCCCTGGCATTGATCTGCGAACTGCTCGGCGTGCCGCTGCAAGACCGCGAGCGCTTCAAGCTGTGGAACGACTCGCTGCTCTCCACCCGCGCCGAAGACGCCGCCCTGACCCAGCGTCACTTGGGCGAGCTGGCCGCGTATATCAAGGGTTTGGTCGCCGAGCGCCGCCGCGAACCACGCGACGATTTCATGACCGCGCTGACCGCAGCCGATGACCAGGGCGAGTACCTGAGCGAAGAACAACTGTTGCTGTTGTGCATTGCGATTCTGGTGGCCGGCTACGAGGGCAGCGCCTCGCAGATCCCCAACTTCATCCAGGTGCTGCTCGACAACCCTGCGCAGTGGCAACAGCTCAAGGCGCACCCCGAACAGGTGCCGCAGGCGGTGGAAGAACTGCTGCGCTATATCCCGCTGGCGTCGGCGGCGATGTTCGTGCACTACGCGCTGGAAGATATTCAGGTCGGCGACACCCTGGTGCGCCAGGGCGAGGCGGTATTCGCCTCGATTGGTGCCGCCAACCACGACCCGGCGCGGTTTGCCCAGCCGCAGACCCTCGACCTGCAACGCGATGCCAGTGGGCATTTCGGCTTCGGCCATGGCTTGCATCACTGCATCGGCTCGGCCCTGGCGCGCGTGGAGTTGCAAGAGGCGTTGCAGGCGCTGGTGGAGCGCCTGTCGGGGCTGGAACGCTGTGGCGAGGTGCAGTGGAAGACCGCGACGTTCTTTCGCGGCGCCCACTGCCTGCCGGTGACCTGGTCATGAGCCGCGCCCCGACGCGCAAGCGCGTGATCGTCGCCGGCACCGCGTTTGGCCGCATCTACCTGCAAGCTTTGGCGCGCGCGGCTGATCGTTATGAACTGGTGGGCATCCTGGCGCGCGGCAATGCCTACTCCCAGGCCTGCGCCGATCACTATGGCGTGCCGTTGTACGCGGCGGTCGAGCAGGTGCCCGATAACGTCGATATCGCCTGCGTGGTGGTGCGCTCGGGCGCCACCGGTGGCGCGGGCAGCGAGTTGGCCCAGCAGCTGTTGCGCCGTGGCATTCACGTGCTGCAGGAACACCCCGTACACCACCGCGAAATCGCCGCGTGCATGCAGGCAGCACGTCAGGGCAACAGCGCCTATGCGGTGAATACCCTGTACCCGAATATCCTCGCGATCCGGCGCTTCCTGGCGGTGGCCGCCTACCTGCGTGAGCAACAGGGGCTGGCGTATATCGAGGCCACCTGCAACAGCCAGGTCGCCTACCCGCTGCTGGACATCCTCGGGCGCCTGGCCGGCGGCTTGCGGCCGTGGGCGTTTGCGGCGCCGGCCGCCAACCTTGGCGCGCAACCGTTCACGCGACTCAGCGCCAGCTTCAATGGCGTGCCCATCAGCCTGCGCGTGCAAAACCAGGTACACCCACGCGACCCGGACAACCACTCGTTTTTACTGCATCGCCTTGAAGTCGGCTGCGAAGCCGGCGTGTTGAGCCTGTGCGACACCCATGGCCCGGTGCTCTGGAACCCGCGCCTGCACGCGCCCCGCGACAGCAGCGACCGACTGATCATGGCCGGCTCCGGCAGTGAACGGCTGGCCACACCAACCATGGTGGTGCTCGACCCGCAGATACCCGGGAGCTATCACCAAGTGTTCAACCAGGTCTGGCCCGATGCGGTGAGTGTCGCCCTGGATGCCTTGTGCCGCGACATCGAGGAACCAGCGAGGCGCCTGCACAGCGGCGTATGGGCCACCGAAGTGTCGATGGCGTGGCGTGAGATGAACAGCCTGATCGGCATGCCCGAGTTGATCGAACCGCCGATTCCGCGTGCCTTGTCGCTTAAAGCCCTGCACGCCTGCGCCGACGCCGTACAACCGCCGGGCGGGGATGACACCGCCCAATTGCTGGGAGCCTTGCCGTTTTGAATACTGTCCAACCGACATCCAGTTGCAGCCATGTGCTGCTGTGGGTGCGCGACCTGCACCAGGCGGTGGCGAACTTTCGCGCTGCCGGTTTCGAGGTCACCTACGCCACTGCCGAAGCCCGCGCCCAGCACGCGCATATCTGGTTCAGCCACGGGCCGATCATCGAATTACTCACGACCCCGCGCCACGCCTGGCTGTTCAAGTGGCCCATCGACTGCCTGGCCGGCCGTGGCGCCGGGCGGCGCATGTTGCGCTGGGCCGCCCAGGGGGAAGGCTTTTGCGACCTGGCGCTGCTCTGCGACGACGCCACCCTGGCGCCGCGCCTCAAGGGCCTGGCGGCCTGTGGCGTGGCCATGGGCCGTGCGGTGAATTGGCGGCGCACTTGCGCGGACGGCAGCCATACACGCTTTCGCTTCGTCTACCCGCGCCATGACCGCCTGCCCTTTCTGGTCACGCCCTACACGCCTGCCCAGCACCCGGCCCAGCAGGTTCATCCCAACGGCGCCACGGGGTTGGCGGCGATTGTGCTGGGTGTAAACCCGGCCGATCAAACCGCCCTTAACCTGCTGGCCGGTGATGACCCACTTCTGCGCCTGCAACCGGCCACGCACACCGGCGTACAGGCGGTGCACATCACCGGCCTGGCGCACCCGCTGAACCTGCACGGCGCCCAGTTGCTGGGCGGCCCGACTGCACAAGGAGATCGCCATGCTTGATGGATGCACTGACTGGCCCGAGGACTTTATCCGTCGCTACCGCGAACACGGCTATTGGCAAGGCATACCGCTGGGTGAAGTGCTGCGCCAGCAGGCGCAACGCACACCCGACCGCGAAGCGCTGGTGGATGGCCAGCGGCGCTGGAGTTACGCCGAACTCGACCACCATGCCAACTGCCTGGCCGCCGGGCTCGCCGAGCGCGGGCTGGTCGCCGGCCAGCGCGTACTGGTGCAGTTGCCGAATATCGCCGAATTCTTCAGCCTGACCTTCGCGTTGCTGCGCCTGGGTGTCATCCCGGTGTTTGCGCTGCCGGCCCACCGTGAGTACGAACTGGCGCACCTGGCGCACTTGAGCGAGGCCGTGGCTTACGTGACGGTCGACCAGCACCTGGGCTTCGATTACCGGCCGCTGGCGCGCACCTTGCGCAAGCAAGTACCCAGCCTGCAACAGGTTTGGGTGGTGGGCGCTGCCGAAGAGTTCGTGGCGCTGGCGGACTGCAACGCCGCGCCTCGCGAACTGCCGGCGCCGGATTCGCGCGAAGTCGCCGTGCTGCTGTTGTCCGGCGGCACCACCGGCCTGCCCAAGTTGATCCCGCGCACCCACGACGACTACTTCTGCAATGCCCGCCTGGCGGCGCGCGCCTGCGGTTTTGATCGCCATACCCGTTACCTCGCGGCGCTGCCGGTGGCGCATAACTTCCCGCTGGCCTCGCCCGGCGCACTCGGCGTATTCAGCGTCGGCGCAACCCTGGTGCTCGCTCCGGAACCGAGTCCGGATACCGCTTTCGAGTTGATCGAGCGCGAACGCGTGACCCACACGGCCCTGATCCCGCCGCTGGTGATGCTGTGGCTGGAAGTGGCGCAATGGTCCGACAATGACTTGAGCAGCCTGCAATGGCTGCAAGTCGGTGGCGCGCGGCTCAAGGCCGAGATTGCTGCACGTATCCGCCCGACCTTGGGCTGCGGGCTGCAACAGGTGTACGGCATGGCGGAAGGTTTGCTGTGTTTTACCGCGCAGGATGATTCGCAGGCACATATCTTTGAATCCCAAGGCGTGCCGCTGACCGCCGCTGACGAGATCCGCATCGTCGACGCCGATGATGTGCCGGTGGCGCCCGGCGCCGTCGGTGAATTACTGGTGCGCGGCCCCTACACCATTCGCGGCTACTACAACGCCGCCGAACACAACCAGCGCGCATTTACCGCCGACGGTTTTTATCGCAGCGGCGACCTGGTGCGGCGCCTGCCCGAGGGGCATTTGATTGTCGAAGGGCGCAGCAAGGATGTGATCAACCGGGGCGGCGAAAAGATTCCGGTGGAAGAAATCGAGAACCTGTTGCTCGGCCATCCGCTGATCCGCGATGTGGCGCTGGTGGCGTTGCCGGATGAACTGTTGGGTGAGCGCAGTTGCGCCTGCGTGCTGGCCCAGGGTGAGCGTGTCGACCTGGGTTCGATCAACGCCTGGCTGCGCGAGCGCGGGCTGGCCGCCTACAAGTTGCCGGACCGCTTGCAGGTGCTGTCGGCGTTTCCGTTGACACGCCTGGGCAAAGTCAACCGCAAGGCCCTGGCCGAACAGGTACTGGCGCTATGAACGCGGCCCACTCTGCGTGGCTGCGTGTACTGCGTGAAGGCGAGCAACCGCGCGCCCGCCTGGTGTGCCTGCCCCATGCCGGCGGCAGTGCGAGCTTTTTTCGCCCGTGGCTGGCCCATCTGCCGGGGGATATCGACCTGCTGGCGGTGCAATACCCGGGGCGTGAAGAGCGCTTCAACGAAGCGGCTATCACCTGCCTGGACACACTGGCCAAGCACATCAGCCAGGCATTGCTGGCGCTGCCCGCCCAGCCCTTGCTGCTGTTCGGTCACAGCCTTGGCGCGGCGCTCGCCTATGCGGTTGGCGCGCGCTTGCAAAGCGTGGGTGCAGGCGCCGCCCACGTGTTTGTCTCCGCCCACCCGCCGCCGCACCGGCAACCGCCGAGTGCGCTGCACCGCGAGGATGACGCGACGCTGATCGCCGACATCCTGCGCCAGGACGCCGCGGCGGCGGGCCTGTGGGCCAACCCGCAGTTGCGTGCGCTGTTCCTGCCGACCTTGCGCAGCGACTACCAGGCCATCGAAACCTGGCGCCCCACACACCTCGAACGCCTGGCGGCGCCGATTGATGTGCTGCTGGGCAGCGATGACCGCGAGGTCAGCCTTGACCAGGCCTGCGCCTGGGCCGACCTGACCCACCACTGCCCGGATATCCGCGTGTTCCAGGGCGATCACTTTTACCTCAAGCAACAGCCGCGCGCGGTCATCGAGCAGTTGCTGCAACGCTACGCCTGCCCCAAGGAGGCCCTGCCATGCACAGCGCCATAAACGCCGCGCAGTTGCTGAAGGTGTTCCAGACAGCCCGGCAGCGCGCGCAGCAGTATCAGCGGCCGGTGGCCGCGGTCACAGCGTTTGCCACGCCCACACTCGACCCCTTTGCGCTGTATGAAACCCACCGGCAGGGTTTCTTCTGGTGTGCCCACTCACCGCACCTGATGCTGTTCGGACTCGGCAGTGCCTGGCAAATTGAGGTCACAGGCCCGCAGCGTATGGCCGAAGTCGACCGTCAATGGTCGGCACTGTGCGTCGATGCGGTGATCGACGGCCCCCATTCGCCCTTGCTGATGGGCGGGATGCGTTTCGATACGCAGCAGCCTGGCGCGCCACATTGGGCCGCGTTTGCCGACGCCAGTTTCCACCTTGCGCACTGGTTGGCCAGCGAGGACAGCCACGGTCGCTGGCTACGTTGCCAGCGCGTGGTCGGGCCCGACAGCGACCCACTCGCATTGGTGCAGGCCAGCCTTGCCGACTATGCACGGTTGCTCGACACTCCACGCTCAGCGGTCGCCACGCCCAGCGTGATCGAACGCACGGCGCTGCCGGCCGTGGAGTGGCAAGCCAAGGTCGACAACGCCCTGCATGCCATCGAGCACGACGACCTGAGCAAAGTGGTGCTCGCCCGCCATATCGAGTATAAGCTCGACAGTGCACTCGACAGCGGTGCAGTGATGCGCCGCCTGCTTGAGCGGCGCAGTCAATCGCATTTGTTCGCCCTGCACCGTGGCAGCGCGTGCTTTATGGGCGCCACACCGGAGCGGCTGCTCAGTTGCCAGGCCGGCCAATTGACCACCCATGCCCTGGCGGGCACTGCGCGTCGCGGGCGCAGCGCCGAAGAAGACCAGGCATTGGGTGACGGGTTAGCGGCAGCCGCCAAGGAGCAACATGAGCACCAGTTGGTGGTACACAGCATTGTTGAGGGGCTGGAAGGCCTGGTCAGCGAATTGCACGCGCAACCTCGGCCGCAGCTGCTGAAACTGCCGACCGTGCAACACTTGAGCACGCCGATCAGCGCCCGCCTTAAAGACGGCTGCAGCCTGCTGGATGGCGCCCAGGCGTTGCACCCTACCCCGGCCGTCGCAGGTTTGCCGAAAACCGCTGCCCTGCGTTTTATCCGTTGCCAGGAAGGCTTTGATCGAGGCTGGTACGCGGCACCCGTGGGCTGGCTGGACGCACAGGGCAATGGCGATTTCCTGGTTGCCCTGCGCTCAGCGTTGCTGACCGCGCACCATTGTCATGTGTTCGCCGGCTGCGGGATCGTGGCGGGTTCCTGCCCCGCCGATGAGTATGAGGAAACCCAGATCAAGCTGGCGAACATGGAGCAGGCGTTGTTTGCACCCTGAGCGGCCGCGCAAACCCGCGAGCGCCGGTCAGCCGCGACCGGCGCTCAAGCGCTCCCACAAAAAGCCGTAGACCAGCGCTTTCATGTACGCACTCTGGGCATTGTCCGCCGCGCCGCCGTGGCCACCTTCGATGTTTTCGTAGTACGTCACGTCCTGGCCGGCATCGATCATCCTGGCCGCAAGCTTGCGGGCATGGGCCGGGTGTACACGGTCATCGCGGGTCGAGGTGGTGAACAGCACCGGCGGGTAGGTCTTGGCCGGGTCGAACAGGTGGTAGGGTGAAAACGTCTGGATGTAGGCCCATTCTTCGGGCACGTCCGGGTTGCCGTACTCTTCCATCCATGAGGCGCCTGCCAGTAAATGGTGATAGCGCTGCATGTCGAGCAACGGCACCTGGACGACCACGGCCCCAAACAGCTCGGGGTATTGGGTGAGCATATTGCCGGTCAACAGGCCGCCGTTGCTGCCACCTTGCACGGCCAGGTGCCGCGGCGAGGTGATGTGGCGGCTGATCAGGTCTTGCGCCACGGCGGCAAAATCCTCATAGGCGCGCGAGCGATTGTGCTTGAGCGCCGCCTGATGCCAACGCGGGCCGTATTCGCCGCCGCCGCGAATATTCGCCACCGCGTAAACACCGCCTTTGGACAGCCAGGCGCGGCCCAACCCGCCGGAATACTCCGGGCACAGCGACACTTCAAAGCCGCCGTAACCGTAGAGCAAGGTCGGCGCGTTGGCGGTGTACGGCAAGCCCTGTTCGTGCACCAGGAAATACGGCACGCGGGTGCCATCCTTGGACACGGCAAAGTGCTGTTCAACCACATGCCGGCTCGCATCGAAGAACGCCGGCATGGCTTTGAGCACTTCGGGTTGGGCGCCAAGCTCAACCAGCGACAGCGTGACCGGCGTGAGGAAGCCGCGTGTGATCATCCACACAGCGTCGCTGTCATCGCTGTCGACGGCACTCACGTCCACGGTCGCCATCGCCGGTGCGCCGATAAATGCGCTGCGTGCCCAGCCGTGTGCGCCGGGCGTCAGCACGCTGAGGCGGTTTCTGACGTCCTCCAGCACGTTGAGCACCAAGTGGTTGCGGGTCCAGTCCATGCCTGCCAGCGAAGTAGTCTGCGATGGCTCGAACAGCACCTCGAAATCCCGCGCACCGGCCATGAACCGTGCAAAGTCGATGGCCAGCAACGCGCCGGCCGCATAGCCGTCACCCACCGTCCAATCATCCCGCAATTGCAGGAGCAACCAGTCTTTGTGCACCGACTTGTCAGCCGAGTTCGGCGCGTCGATTTTGCTCAGCGTGCCATCCTGGGCCCGCAGGTACAGTTCATTGTTGTAGAACGCCAGGGTGCGGCTGACAAAATCACGCTCATAGCCCGGCGTGCTGTCGTGCATCGCGGCGATGTACATATCGTCGTGCGCGCCTTCGTAGACAACGCTGGCAGCACTCAACGGCGTCCCGCGCAGCCATTGCTTGACGATGCGCGGGTACCCCGAGCGCGTCATGCTGCCAGCCCCGAAATCGGTAAACACATACACGTTGTCGTGGTCGATCCAACCCAGGCCTCCCTTGGATTCGGGCAACCCAAAGCCGTCCTCGACCCAGGCTTTTTCGACCAGGTCGAATTCGCGCGTGACACTCGCGTCCGCGCCGCCACGGGAGAGTGCGACCAAGGCACGTTGATAACCTGGGTACAAGCAATCGGCGCCATGCCAGACCCAATTCTCGTGTTCCAGGGCATTCAACGCGTCGATGTCCAGCACGGTTTCCCAGGCCGGTTGCGCCTTGCGATATTCCGCCAGCGTGGTGCGCCGCCACAGGCCGCGAGGGTGGGCGGCGTCGACCCAGAAGTTGTAATAGTGGGCGCCGATTTTTTCTACGTAGGGGATATTGCTGTCCGAATCGAGCACCGCCAGCAGGTCGGCCTGCAAGGCCTTGAAGGGTTCGGATTCGGCGAGCCGTGCGTGGGTCTTGAGGTTCTGCGCGCGCACCCAGTCCAGCGCTTGTGGGCTATCGACTTGTTCAAGCCAAAGGTAAGGATCGTCGCCCGTGGAAGGCGGTGTAGGTAGGTTTGGCATGGTCGAATCCTGTCAAAAATCGGTGCGGAAAATCGATGAGTGTCACTCAGCCGCGCCCAACCCTGCAACCAGCACCTCCACTACCGCGCGCACCTTGGGCAGCGCGTAGCGGTTTTTGACCCAGGCCACGCTGATGCCCATGCCGACACTGGCCAAGTGCGGCAAGACTTGCACCAGCGAGCCATCCCGCAAGTGTTGCTCAACCAGCCACGACGGCAGTTGTGCGATACCACAGCCGGCCAGCGCGGCCATCTTAAGCCCGTCGCCATGACCGATCACCAGTTGCGGCTCAATGTTTATGTGCAGCGCCACGCCTTGTTCGCCAGCATGCCGCCAAGGGCTGACGCGACCATCGAGCCAGCCGTAGGCAATGCACTGATGCTGTTCAAGGTCACGCTCAGACTGCGGCATGCCGTGGCGGGCGAGATACGCAGGGGATGCGCACAGCACATGCCACTCTCGGGTGAGTAACTGTTGCCCTACCGTCTCCGGCCAGGCCGGGGCGTCGCCGATGTGTACCACGACATCCACGCCTTCCTTGAACGGATCGACAAAGCCATCGGAGAAGGAAATGTGCGGGGTCAGCAATGGATGCGTGTGCAGCCACGGCAGCAGGATCGGCAGCACCTGCGCCTGGCCAAAGGCGCCGGGCAGGTCAATGCGCACACGCCCGCGCAGTTCGGTGTTTTCAGCCTGCAGTGCCCATTCGGCTTCTTCCAGGTCGGCTAATACGCTGTTGCAGGTGCGCAGATACCCAACACCTGCATCCGTCAGCGCTAACCTGCGGGTGGTGCGCTGGAACAGGCGCGCACCCAGACGAGCCTCCAGGCGCGCAATGCTTTTACTCACGGCCGAAGCGGTCAGGTTCATTTTCTCGGCGGTTGCGGTAAAGCTGCCGTACTGCGCGACACAGACAAATACATCGATGCCCTTGAGGCGCTCTGAGGAAAACATGCACGCTCCTTATTCATGAATTGAATTCCTGTATCTCAATAAAAACCATCCTAAATCAGAACTCAGTTCAAGCGTAAGCTGCTTCCCTGCTTATAAATGCACGATGAGGCTCGAATGCTGGCCACGCTGAAACACTACCCTGCCACCCTTAACCTGCTATTGAGTGCCTCACTGATACTGACACTCGCCCGCGCAATCACCCTGCCTTACCTGGTCATTTACTTATCAGGCCACTTTGGCTTGAGCATCGCCGATATCGGCCTGGTGATCGGCAGCACACTGATCATAGGCTCACTGCTGAGCCTGTATGGCGGTTTCCTGGTGGACCGGATGAGCAGTTATCGGCTTATCCTGCTGTTCTGCGGCGTCTTCACCCTGGGCTTTCTCGGTGCGTCTATCGCGCCCGCGCTCTGGTTGTTCTACCTGTGCCTGGTGGCGGTGAATCTGGCGTATGCGGTGATCGATATCGCGGTAAAAGCCGGGTTTGGCAGCCTGCTTCCCATTGAACAGCGCAGTGAAGCGTTTTCGATCAAATACACGCTGACCAATATCGGCTATGCCGTCGGGCCGTTCCTTGGCGCGGGATTGGCCGCTGTGGATTCCAGCCTGCCGTTTCTTATCTCAGCCGGGCTTGGCGCCGGGTTCTGGTTGGCCTACTGCGTATGGGGCGATAAGTGTTTGCAGACTTTCCAAGCAAACCAGCCAGCCGTAGCGTTCCTGGCCGTGGGCACACTGCTGCTGCGCGATTACCGCCTGGTGTGCTTTACCCTCGGCGGACTGCTCAGTGCCGTGGTGTTCGGCCAGTTCACGGCCTACCTCTCGCAGTACCTGATCGTCACGACCACGCCTCAGGAGACCTATCGGATCATCAGCACGATTGTGGCCACCAATGCCCTGACGGTGATCAGCTTGCAATACAGCCTCGGCAAACGGATTTCCCCGCGTTACCTGAACCGATGGCTGGCCGCAGGGCTCAGCCTGTTTGTCGTCGGCCTGGGCGGGTTTGCGCTGTCGACCACGCTGCTGATGTGGGTGCTGTCGATGGCGATTTTCACCCTTGGCGAAATTATCGTGTTCCCGGCCGAATACATGTTCATCGACAACATCGCACCCAATCACCTGCGCGGCATGTATTACGCCGCGCAGAACCTGAGCAATGTCGGCGCTGCGTTGGGGCCGGCGTTGTGTGGGTGGGTGTTGGCGACGCAGCCGGCGTACAGCATGTTTTATATGTTGGTGGTTTTTGTTGTGGCGGGCGGGTTGATGTACTTTTTGGGCGGGCTGATTGGCAGGCCGCGTGGCAACCTGGCGTCACCGGCAGACGGTTAAGCCTGCTGCAGGGCACGGACAGCGGCCTGTGAGCGTGGTTCCTTGCAGGCTACGCAATACACTTTTGCCATCAAGCCCATTGATAGCTCCCTAACGAAACCGCCATTCTAGAGGGCTCATCTCTCGCTTATATCATTCCGAATGATAGTTACCTTTGTTTCATTCGATTCGTGACATAGCACCTCGCCGCGCATGATCCGCCCATCTCAAATACATTGGCGGATGCACCTCATGGAACAGTCACTCAAACACTTGCGCTTCCCCTTGGCGATTTTGGCCGTGGTGGTGATGAGCGCCTGCGGCAAGACCCCGGATCAAGCGGCCGCCATGCCCCCGGCGAAAATCAGTGTGGCCAAGGTGCTGGAACAACCGGTCAACGAGTGGGATGAATTCACCGGTCGCCTGGAAGCCCCGGAAACCGTGCAGATTCGTCCGCGCGTGTCCGGCCAGATTGATCAGGTGGCTTTCACCGAAGGCGCGCTGGTGAAGAAAGGCGACCTGCTGTTCCAGATCGACCCGCGTCCGTTCCAGACTGAGGTGCGCCGCCTCGAAGCCCAGCTCGCACAAACCAAAGCCGCCGCCAGCCGCAGCGATAACGAAGCGCAACGTGGCGAACGCCTGCGCCAGAGCAATGCGATCTCCGCCGAACTGGCTGACTCGCGCACCACCGCCGCCCAGGAAGCCCGCGCCGCTGTCGCCGGGATCCAGGCGCAGTTGGACCTGGCCAAGCTGAACCTGAGTTTCACCCGCGTGACCTCGCCGATCAGTGGCCGCGTCAGCCGTGCCGAAATCACCGCCGGCAACCTGGTGACCGCCGACACTACGCCACTGACCAGCGTGGTCTCCACCGACAAGGTCTACGCCTACTTCGACGCCGACGAGCGCGTGTACCTCAAGTACACCGAACTGGCGCGTGAAGGCCGCCGTGGCGCAACGACGCCTGTGTACCTGGGCCTGTCGAATGAAACCGGCAACCCGCATCTGGGCCAGATGAACTTTGTCGATAACCAGGTCAACCCGGCCACCGGCACCATTCGCGGCCGCGCCGTATTCGATAACAGCAAGGGCGAATACACCCCTGGCCTGTATGCGCGCTTGAAGCTGGTCGGCAGCGGCACTTACTCCGCCGTGTTGATTAACGACGAAGCGGTCGGCACCGACCTTGGCAAGAAGTTCGTGCTGGTGATGGACGGCGACAAGCCGGCTTATCGCTCGGTGGAACTGGGGCCGAAGATCGAAGGCCTGCGCATCGTGCGCAGCGGGTTGAACAAGGACGACACCATCGTCGTGAAGGGCCTGCAGCGCATTCGCCCGGGTTCGCCGGTTGCTCCGGAAACGATCCCGATGGCCAGCAAGGAAACCCTCGCCGCCTTGGCACAACAACGACAAGCGCTTGAAGCCAGCAACCTGGAGCAAGTGGCGCCGGATAAAGCCGCGCCCAAGCTCGCAGCCGTCGCGACTCCACGCGGTTAAGGGATACAACTCAAGATGAATTTTTCCAAGTTCTTCATTTCGCGGCCGATCTTTGCAGCGGTGCTGTCGCTGTTGATCCTGATCGCCGGTGCGATCTCGCTGTTCCAACTGCCGATCAGCGAATACCCGGAAGTGGTGCCGCCGACTGTAGTGGTACGTGCCAACTTCCCGGGCGCCAACCCTAAAGTCATCGGTGAAACCGTGGCCGCTCCCTTGGAGCAAGCCATCACCGGCGTCGAGAACATGCTGTACATGTCCTCGCAGTCGACCGCCGACGGCAAGCTGACCCTGACCATCACCTTCGCCCTGGGCACCGACCTGGACAACGCGCAGGTACAGGTACAGAACCGTGTGACCCGCACGCAGCCAAAGCTGCCTGAGGAAGTGACGCGTATCGGTATTACCGTCGACAAGGCTTCCCCCGACCTGACCATGGTTGTGCACTTGACCTCGCCGGACAAGCGTTACGACATGCTCTACCTGTCCAACTACGCCTTGCTCAACGTCAAGGATGAGTTGGCGCGTTTGGGCGGTGTGGGTGACGTGCAGTTGTTCGGCATGGGCGACTACTCCTTGCGTGTATGGCTGGACCCGAACAAAACTGCGTCGCGCAACCTGACCGCCACCGATGTGGTCAACGCGATTCGTGAGCAGAATCGTCAAGTGGCCGCCGGTGCCCTGGGTGCGCAACCTGCGCCGAATGCCACCAGCTTCCAGTTGTCGGTGAACACTCAGGGCCGCCTGGTCACTGAAGAGGAGTTCGAGAACATCGTTATTCGCTCAGGCGATAACGGTGAAATCACCCGCCTTAAAGACATTGCACGGGTGGAGCTGGGTTCCAGCCAGTACGCGCTGCGCTCGTTGCTCAACAACCAGCCGGCGGTGGCGATCCCGATCTTCCAGCGTCCGGGTTCCAACGCCATCGAGATCTCCAACGAAGTGCGCGCCAAGATGGCGGAGCTGAAAAAGAGCTTCCCGGAAGGCATGGATTTCAGCATCGTCTATGACCCTACCATCTTCGTGCGTGGCTCTATCGAGGCGGTGGTTCACACCCTGTTCGAAGCGCTGATCCTGGTGGTGCTGGTGGTGATCCTGTTCCTGCAAACCTGGCGTGCCTCGATCATTCCGTTGGTGGCGGTGCCGGTATCGTTGATCGGTACCTTTGCAGTAATGCACCTGTTTGGCTTCTCGCTTAACGCCCTGTCGCTGTTCGGCCTGGTACTGGCCATCGGTATCGTGGTGGACGACGCCATCGTGGTGGTGGAGAACGTCGAGCGAAATATCGAGTTGGGTCTCGAACCCTTCCCTGCCACCGAAAAGGCCATGAGCGAAGTGACCGGCCCGATCATCGCGACCGCGTTGGTACTGTGTGCGGTGTTCATTCCAGCGGCCTTTATCAGCGGCTTGACCGGGCAGTTCTATAAGCAGTTCGCGTTGACCATTGCCATTTCCACAGTGATCTCGGCCTTCAACTCGCTGACCTTGTCCCCTGCCCTGGCCGCCGTGTTGCTGCGCAGCCATGACGCACCGAAGGATCGCTTCTCCAAGGTGCTCGACAAGCTGTTGGGTGGCTGGTTGTTCCGTCCGTTCAACCGTTTCTTCGAGAAAGCCAGCCATGGTTATGTGGGCACCGTACGCCGGGTAATTCGCGGCAGTGGTATCGCGTTGTTCCTGTACGCCGGCCTGATGGTCCTGACCTGGCTGGGCTTTGCCCATACGCCAACCGGTTTCGTACCGGCCCAGGACAAACAATACCTGGTGGCCTTCGCGCAATTGCCGGACGCCGCGAGCCTGGACCGCACCGAAGACGTGATCAAGCGCATGTCCGACATCGCGCTGAAGCAGCCAGGCGTGGAAGCCGCCGTAGCCTTCCCGGGCCTGTCGATCAACGGTTTCACCAACAGCCCGAACAGCGGCATCGTGTTCGTGACCTTGAAGCCCTTCGATGAGCGTAAAGACCCGAGCATGTCCGCCGGCGCCATTGCCGGGGCACTGAACGGCAAATACAGCAGCATCGAGGAAGCCTACATGGCGATCTTCCCACCGCCGCCGGTACAGGGCCTGGGTACGATCGGCGGGTTCCGCCTGCAAATCGAAGACCGTGGCAACCTGGGTTACGACGAGCTGTACAAAGAAGTGCAGAACATCATCACCAAGAGCCGCACCACGCCTGAATTGTTCGGCCTGTTCACCAGCTACACGGTCAACGTGCCCCAGGTCGATGCTGCTATCGACCGTGAAAAAGCCAAGACCCACGGCGTGGCGATCAGCGACATCTTCGACACCCTGCAGATCTACCTGGGTTCGTTGTATGCCAACGACTTCAACCGCTTTGGCCGTACTTACCAGGTCAACGTGCAGGCAGACCAGCAGTTCCGCCTGGATGAAGACCAGATCGGCCAGCTGAAGGTGCGTAACAACAAGGGCGAGATGATCCCGCTGGCGACCTTTATCAAGGTCAGCGACACCTCGGGGCCGGACCGCGTGATGCACTACAACGGTTTTATCACCGCAGAAATCAACGGCAACGCCGCACCGGGCTACAGCTCCGGCCAGGCCCAGGCTGCGATTGAGAAACTGCTCAAAGATGAACTGCCCAATGGCATGACCTACGAGTGGACCGACCTGACCTATCAGCAAATCCTCTCGGGCAACACCGCGCTGTTCGTGTTCCCGCTTTGCGTACTGCTGGCGTTCCTGGTACTGGCCGCCCAATACGAAAGCTGGAGCCTGCCATTGGCGGTAATCCTGATCGTACCGATGACGCTGCTGTCGGCCATCACCGGGGTGATTATCTCCGGTGGCGACAACAACATCTTCACTCAGATCGGCCTGATTGTACTGGTGGGCCTGGCGTGTAAGAACGCGATTTTGATCGTCGAGTTTGCCAAGGATAAGCAAGCCGAGGGGCTCGATCCGCTGGCGGCAGTATTGGAAGCTTGCCGCCTGCGTCTGCGGCCGATCCTGATGACCTCGTTCGCCTTCATCATGGGTGTGGTGCCCCTGGTGTTGTCCAGCGGTGCCGGTGCCGAGATGCGTCATGCCATGGGCGTGGCGGTGTTCTCCGGGATGATCGGGGTGACCTTCTTCGGTCTGTTGCTGACGCCCGTGTTCTACGTCCTGATCCGTCGTTATGTGGAGCGCGGCGAAGCACGCAAAGCGGCCAAGGCCTTGAAGCTGGAGACACAGCAATGAGCGTGAAAGTATTTTTGCCGAGCTTGCTGGTACTGGCGCTGAGCGCCTGTGCCGTGGGCCCGGACTACAAAACCGAAAAATTGGAGGCGGCCAATATCACGGCCGCCGCCGACACCAAGAGCTATGACCACGCCAAGTACGAAGGCATCTGGTGGCAGCAGTTCGAGGACCCGACCCTCAACCAACTGGTGACCCAGTCGCTGAGCGGTAACCGCGACCTGCGTGTGGCCTTCGCCCGTCTGCGGGCGGCACGTGCCATCCGTGATGACGTGGCCACCGATATCATGCCGGTCGTCACCTCTCGCGCCAGCAGTGATGTGGGCAAAGGTCAGATCCCCGGCCAGACCACCAAGCGTGTCAACAGCGAGCGCTACGACCTGGGCCTGGACATGGCCTGGGAAGTCGACTTGTTTGGGCGTATCCGCCGCAACCTGGAGGCCAGCGACGCTGACCAACAGGTCGCCGAGGCCGACCTGTACCAACTGCAAGTCAGCATGATTGCCGAATTGGTCGACGCCTACGGCCAATTGCGCGGTGCGCAGTTGCGTGAACGTATCGCCCTGGACAACCTGAAGAACCAGCAGGAATCGCGCACCATCACCGTGAGCCTGCGTGATGCGGGTGTTGGCGATCAGCTCGATGTGGAACGCGCCGACGCACGCCTGGCGGCCGTTGAAGCCAGCGTGCCGCAACTGCAAGCCGAGCAAGTGCGCGAGCGTAACCGCATCGCCACCCTCCTCGGCCAGCGCCCCGACAAGCTGAGCGTGGACCTGAGCCCCAAAGACCTGCCGGCGATTGCCAAAGCGCTGCCAATTGGCGACCCAGGCCAGTTGCTGCAACGGCGCCCGGACATCCTCAGTGCCGAACGCAAACTGGCTGCTGCCACCGCGCGTATCGGCGTGGCCAAGGCCGACCTGTTCCCACGGGTCAGCCTCAGCGGCTTCCTCGGCTTTACTGCCGGGCGCGGTTCGCAGATTGGCTCGGCCGCCGCGAATGCCTGGTCCCTAGGCCCAAGCATCACCTGGGCCGCCTTTGACCTGGGCAGCGTGCGTGCGCGTTTGCGCGGTGCGAATGCCGAAGCCGATGGCGCGCTGGCAACCTATGAGCAGCAAGTACTGCTGGCGCTGGAAGAATCCGAAAACGCCTTCAGCGATTACGGCAAACGCCAGCAGCGCCTGGTCTCATTAATTCGTCAGAGTGAATCCAGCCGCGCTGCCGCGGACCTCGCCGCGATTCGTTATCGCGAAGGCACCGTGGACTTCCTGGTATTGCTCGACGCGCAACGTGAGCGCTTGGCGGCTGAAGACTCCCAGGCCCAGGCCGAAGTCGACCTGTATCGCGGCATTGTCGCGATCTACAAGGCCTTGGGTGGTGGCTGGCAGCCGGACACGGTCGTGGCCAGCAGCAAGTGATGTAAAGAGCTCCTTTGGTTGGTCGCATCCAGCCAATTTTTAGCCCTGCGGCTCCTTCGGTCGCAGGGCTTTTTTTTGCTGATTTAAGGTGAGACTTTACGGCTCGGTCGTGCAGGCGGGCGACAGTTGTCGAGGGGGCGGAGTATCGGGGTTAAACCAGCGAGAGATAAGCATCCCTGCTCCAAACAACAGTCGTTACGTATTAGTAACGATTCTGCCTTCAGACGTATTGGGCGGTGATTGCTGGGCAAAATCTACCGTGCCGTTAACCGTATTTATCAATCCGGTGTTTGCCACTAAGTTACTGACCTCTTTGCCCGTACGCTCGCGTGGCGATAGCCTGATTAATTTCTCGGTTTTTTTGCTACCACCCGCCAGCTTTTTGAAATGAGAGAGTCCCTTCCCTAATGATTTAGGGACGCTCCCCCCCACGCTTCTGACGCCCATTGCGGTGAGACGAAACAAGGATTTCGTCGTGCCGGCCACCGCCCCCGGTAGATTAAACATCGAGAGCACTGCTTTACCCACAACGGCTAACTTGGCAGCTATCGACCCTGCCTTTGCAACCGCGCTGACGGCACTGGCGGCCACAAACAGAGCCCCTACAATTTCCACGCCCAGCCCGATAGCGCCCACGGCAGCACGCCGGCGGTCTATTGAGGCGATTTCTTCGATATTGCCTTTGAACGGAATCAGGGTATTGATGACGAAATTGTCGATGGCATCCAAACGCTGCTGAACGGCTTCGTTGTACGTCGTGCCTGCAGCTTGCTTCAGCAGCAGCAGGGGGGCGACGAGCAATTTTTCCAGTTGCAGCGCACTAAGAACTTCAGCTGTTCGTGTCGATGAATAGGTATTGGGCAAACCCGCTGATACACCCTGACGTGTTGGCGGTGCGGGAAAGTGCGCGACGACCTCAATGTCAACCGGCAACGTCGGGGTAAGACGCCGGCGCATGATTCTCCCGAAGGAATCGGTACCGGTATTACTCATAAACGTCATGGCGTCGACCAGTTCCGGGCGTTCGGCGTAACGGTAAGTGCCGGGCAAAAGCTCATAACACTTGGCGCCCAACGCATCTCTGAGAAATAGAATAGGCCCGATTTTCTGCTGAGCCTCTTCTTGACTGAGGTCACCCTCCTGATTCGAAGCGCCATAGACCGTGACCTCTCCAAACTCCAACCTTCGCCTGTCTTCAACAGGCAATTCGCACATCAGCATTTTCGTGGCAATGACCTGATAGTTTGCCAAGTTGCTAATGCCGTTCATGAAAGGTTGATGAAAAACGGCTGTGATCGGCCTCAAGTTCACCAGTTGACTCTTTAACGCGTCAAAGGCTGTTTTATCCTGAGGATTGATAAAACTCCATTCTTTCGTGTTTATATTTTCGGCCGTCAACTCGCCTGACAAGTATAAATCCTTGATCGAAACAGGCCCCGCTGCAAGCCCTAAGGCATTGGCTTTGGGCTCATTCCGTATGACGGTGACTATTCCAGCAATAGTGTTCATTGGCCCAAGGTCAAGAACTAATGAGCTAGGGTTGAACAAAACCGTTCGTTTATTGAAAAACTCACTCTGGCCAGGACACACCCGCTCCAACTCCTGTTCACCCGCTTGCGTGCGGGTTTTAAGTAATGAGTTGGCGTTAGCAAGGCTGTCGGCCATTAGCACACTTTCGTTCACGCGCCCATTGTAAGCAATTAACGCGGCATTCAGCGCCGTGGGTGAGTAATCATCCTCATCGACCATACAACCTTGGGCCACGGCCCAATCGTATATCGGCCCGGCACTGTGCATTGCTTCCAATTGTTCGTGCTCAGGCGAAATCGGCTTCAGTAAGGCACGAGAGCCAAGTTGTTCTGCACTCATCAGGCGCGAACTGCCTTGAGATGCCATTTCCACCAGTGCCGTTTGAACGCGCAGGCTGACAAGTGGCAACGTCCCCACACGTACCGTGTCGGCGCCTTTCACCAGAAACTCGGGAGCGACGGTCGACAACAACGCATGCGTGACCAGTATGGCTTGCTCCCGGGGCAGTTTTTTTTCTCTGGCGAGGTGTCGTTCAAGCTCAGTACGCACCTCGAACAGGGTTTTCCCTGCGTTCGATGCAGAGTACAGATTGTAGCCGCCAATATGATTACGCTGCGTACCCAGTATGGGATCAATGACCAGTAGATCGCGCGTCAGGATCAGCTGTTTGCGATAGCTCGGCGAAGATTTTCCGGGCGCCTCTGAAGGATCGTCTTTGAGTGCGGCAAGAATAGGCGCACAGCGCTTCAGTCCTTCGCCCTGAGTCAATGCCTGGCTGATGAGTTCGTCGGCATTCTGGCGGATGTATTCCGGGCTCCGGCCTGCCCAGGGTTTCGGTGAACAATCAAGCAGTGTCAACGGTGGCGGTATGCTGGTGCCGGGTGCTGACCGGCGGACCCTGATACGTTGCTCCTCGGTCAGGCAGTCAAGAGATTGCTTGTCTTCCAAAAAATTGCGGCCATAGCTGCCCAGTTCGGGTTCTGGTGGTAGCGGGTTAAGTTTCCAGTTCAAAATGTTGCGCAAAACGCCGGCAGTATTGACAGCCGGTAACTCGCTCGACGTTGCAAACCGAAGCAATTGCCATAGATCGCCGACCGATTGTGATCTGATTATGTTTCCGGTTGCTTCCGATTGCTGAGTGGCACAGTCGAGCAGTTGCGCAAGCGCTGGATGGGCCAAAACTTGGTCCGTCACGTCATGCCAAGGTCTGGATTTGCCGTTGGCGCATAGCATAAGCTGCCCATACTGCAGCCGAACCTGGGCATTCACACCTAGGTTTTTCGCGCTCAAGATGGGCGCCATCAGGGGATCACGCATCAGGCGCTTCAATATTTTGAGCCCCGAGCGATTGGCAATATCAAGTGACGACCCCGGTGCAATGTCCTGGGCAATCGCTCTGAGGTCGATGTCCTCGTCGTCCGGCTTGTCCTTGAGCTTACTGAGCAGATTCTTTATCAACGCGCTTTCGTTTTCTACATCTAAGAACTCGCGCTCTGCCAGCTTGCGCATTTCAGGTGAGCGCAGGGGGTCATCCTCTACACGAATTACCGGAAAACCGTTGGCTTTGAGCGCTTCTTCATCACTTTTGTTGATCGGCCAGCGAACGCCGTAGAACCCCGCGATCTCAGCGGGCAAACTCGCGGGTTCGGGCCAGCTCAGGTGCTTCCCTCGTGGACCAAGCATGGCAGCACTGGCTATCACCTGCCGTGCGATCGGCCACCAACCGCTGCCATCAGAAGGGGTAAACGTAGTGATTTTGCCGGTGTCTTGCGCTTGTACAGTCAGGGTGGTCCCCACTATGGTGAACGTATGCATATGCATCCATAAATTTTGCGCGCTTAGCCACGCCTGCATAGCCGGCGAGTTCCACGCTTTATCAAAATGGCCCTTCCACTTACCAAACGACGTCTCTGGCGACACACTTTGAAAGCTCCAATCGCCTTGGTGATGATCTGCCAGCATGGTGGCCAGTTCAGTGTCAGCTTCAGCGGTTGTTTTAACGACAACAACCGGCTTATCCGATTGAGAGGTTGACGTCGCCAGGTTCAGCTCACCGGGTGGCGGATTGGATGAGTGCAGGCGCGGACTGTTGCCTGAATCGACACGGGATAAGTTCATTAAAAGTACTCCAGAGAAAGGAGCCTAATAATCTGAAAATTGCTCATTGCAAAAAGATAGGCTTAGTCCGAAGCCGAGTAGAGCAAGTGTATGTACGCATTTCCTCCTGCGGGTCATCGCATGAGCCTGCGTCACAACGGCGGCAACGCGTCACTCAGGATCAAGCTGCGGTAGTGCCCCGGGTTTGAGCCGGACCATTTGCGAAAGGCTTTGTAGAACGAGCTGACATCAGCAAATCCAAGGCGCACAGCAATTTCAACAAAACTGATCTCGGCCTCGGCGAGCCAGACAATCGCCAGCTCCTTGCGCACGCTATCCTTGAGCCCTTGATAAGTCTGGCCTTCATCCGCCAGCCGGCGACGCAGGGTCGACGCCGAAATACACAGGTTGGCGGCCAAACCTTCGGTTTCCGGCCAGGTATTGGCAGGCATATGGCGCAGATCATTTTTGATCCGAGTAGCCAGGCTCGCCGGGTCGCGGTACTTGACCAGTATGTTGGCCGGTGCCTGCGCCAGAAACCGCTTGAGTTCTTCCGGGCTGCGTTTGATTGGCAGGTCCAGGCAGTCGGCAGCAAAGATCATGCGCGTGCGCGGCCGGTCGAAGCGCAGGTTGTCGGAGAACATCACGCGATAGTCGTCACAGAAATCCGGCTGCGGGCAGCGCAACTCAATGGCGAGGATCGGGATACGCCGACCTGCCAGCCAACAGGCGACGCCGTGGACGATCATCCAATAGGTGAAATAGGTAAACGCGCGTTTAGGTTCGGGTTCGAGCAGGACAATTTCTGCCAGGCTCTGTTGGCGCACCAGTTGTGCAGGCATCTGCTCGAGCATCAACGACAAAAACCCCAGGCCAGTTTGCAGGCTGGCGTCCAGGCTCGGTTGTGCCATCGCGGCGCGGCACAGGAACGCCAGGCTACCGGACTTGAGTTTGCGCGAGTCCATGCCAAAAAACTCGTCGTCCATGCGCCGCGCCAGCAAGCGCCACAGGCGTGCGTAGGCCGTGGCGGGCACGCGGGCGTCGGGCTGCTCGATCAACGCCGGGGCTATCCCGACCTTGCTCAAGGCTTCAACCGTGGCCGCGCCGGGCGCGCAGCTTTGCAGCAGGGCTTCGCGCACAAGATGGATGGAGATGGTGTCTTTTTCCGCCATGGGAATGGGCTATTCAATGCTGCAAAAGATGGGGTGCATCATAAAGGCGGTTGCGATTCGCCACCACCGTTCAGCCGCAGTTCAGCAAAGGTCCATATTGGCTGTTTAGTAATGAGTATCATTATGTTACAAATTAGCATCCTATCCAGCCTTGATGCGGTGCCGAATGCTCGTTCCTTTTCTAATCATGCTGCGCGAAGGCATTGAAGCCGCATTGATCGTTGGCATTATCGCCAGTTACCTGCAACAGACCGGCCGTGGCCAGTGGATGCCCGCCGTGTGGATCGGCGTGTTCCTGGCCGCCGCGTTGGCCCTGCTGGTAGGCGGTGGCCTGGAACTGGTCAGTGCGGAGTTCCCGCAGAAACAACAGGAACTGTTTGAAGGTATCGTCGGCCTGGTAGCCGTGGGCATCCTCAGCTCCATGGTGTTCTGGATGCGCAAGGTGGCGCGCTCCATCAAGCATTCCCTGCACGAATCCCTGGACCATGCACTGGCCGGCTCCAAGCATCAAGTTATCGCGTTGATCGCCATGGTGTTCTTTGCCGTGGCCCGTGAAGGCCTGGAAACCGTGTTCTTCCTGCTTGCGGTGTTCCAGCAGAGCGAAGGCCCGGGCGCACCGATTGGCGCCCTGCTCGGCTTGATCCTGGCGATTATCGTCGGCTTCCTGATCTACACCGGCAGCATGCGCCTGAACCTCGGCGCGTTCTTCCGCTGGACCGGCCTGTTTATCCTGGTGGTGGCCGCCGGCATTCTTGCCAACTCGGTACAGGCCCTGCATGAAGCCGGAGTGTGGAACCACCTGCAAACCGTGCTGTTCGACTTCAGCGCCGTGTTGCCGATGGACAGTCCGCTGGGTTCGGTGCTCGCCGGGATGTTTGGCTACCAGGAAGCGCCGACCGTGAGCACCCTGGGTGCCTATCTGATTTACCTGGCGGTGGCGCTGGTGATGTTCTTCCTGCCCTCGCCGCCCGCCAAGCCTGTCGCCAAACCTTCTTCCGTTTCCAGCCATTAAGGACCGTCTCTTGTCCAACCAGAATCCTCAACCGGCACCGCCGTCGCGCGCCCTGCGCTGGGCAGTGGCCGGCTCGGTGGTGGTGATGATCGCCGCCGGTGCGCTGTTTTATTACGCCTCGCAATTGGCTGCCGCCAAGCGCCAGACCAACCACAATGAAATCGCGGTGACGATTCATGCTCACGCCTGCGAGCCGAATGAAATTAGCGTGCCCGCCGGGCGCGCGAGTTTTCGCATCATCAACCGCTCCGACCGCGCGGTGGAATGGGAAATCCTCGACGGCGTGCTGGTGATTGAAGAGCGCGAAAATATCGCGCCGGGCTTGAGCCAGGTGATCAACGCCAACCTGCTGCCCGGCGACTATGCGATCACCTGCGGCTTGCTGAGCAACCCGCGCGGCACGCTGCATGTCACGCCCACCGCTGAGTCCGATGCCCAGGCCAAAGCCAAACCGTCGATGGTGGCCTTTATCGGCCCGCTGTCGGAGTTCCGTGTGTACCTGAGCGGCCAGGGCAGTGCGCTGGTCAAGGCCGTTACCGCGCTGCAGCAAGCCATTGCAGCCGGTGACCTGGCCCAGGCGCAGGCGCTGTATGTACCGGCCCGTGAGACGTATCAGCGCCTCGCTCCCGCGGCGCAACGTCTGGCCGAGCTGGACAACGCGATCAATGCCCGCGCCGATTACTTCGAAAAGCGCGAGCAAGACCCGGCGTTCAGTGGCTTCCACCGCCTCGAATACAGCCTGTTCCAGCAGCGCAGCCTGGAGGGCCTAAGCCCTGTCGCCGAGCGCCTGGTCACTGACGTCACCAGCCTCAAGCAACAGCTGCTTGCGCAGTCGCTGCCGCCGGAACAACTGGTCAACATTGTGGTGCGCAACCTCAACAGCCTGGCGGATGTGCGGGCCGCCAGCGGTGAAGAGGAGCGCTACAGCCATATCGACTTGAACGGCTTTGCCGCCAACCTGGAGGCTGCCCGCAAGGTGGTCGACCTGATGCGTCCGTTGCTGAGCAAATCGCCGGCGGACCTGCTGCCGAAAATCGACAGCGCGCTCGATGCCTTCGATGCCCAACTCAACAGTTTCAAAGTCGACGGCCAGTACAGCCGCTACGACAGTGTCACGGCCGATCAGCGCAAGCAGATCGCCGACAAGGCCAAGGCTCTGGCCGTTGCACTCGATGGAATCGACCCCGCCCTTGGCCTTTCCGGCCTGCAGTGAAGACGACCTAACAGATGAGTGATTCAGAACAGTTTTCCGCGCAACGTCGCCGTGTCCTGCTGGGCATGGCTGCCACCGGTGCGGCGATTGCCGGCAGCACCCTGACCTGCCCGGCCATGGCCGCTGCAGCCGAGCAAGTCACCACCGCACCGCGCAGCGACAAGACCCAGGACCACCACGACTTTTTTGGCCAGCACCAGACCGGCATCGTCACCCCGCGCCCGGCCTGCGGCATGCTCGTCGCATTCGACGTGCTGGCCAGCGATCGCGAAGACCTGGAGCGCCTGTTCCGCACCTTGAATGAGCGCATCGCGTTCCTGATGACTGGCGGCACCGTGCCGCAAGTCGACCCGAAACTGCCGCCCACCGACTCAGGGATCCTCGGCCCGGTAGTCACCCCGGATAACCTGACCATCACCGTCTCGGTCGGCGAGTCGTTGTTTGATGAACGCTTCGGTCTGGCGGCAGCCAAACCCAAGCGCCTGAGCCGCATGGTCGGCTTCCCCAACGACGCGCTGGAACCCGCCCAGTGTCACGGCGACCTGAGCCTGCAGTTCAGCTCGAACACCCCGGACACCAATATCCACGCCCTGCGCGACATCGTAAAGAACCTGCCCGACCTGCTGCTGGTGCGCTGGAAACAGGAAGGCAGCGTACCGCCCCAGGCACCGGCCAAACCCGGCGAGCCGGCGCAGAGCGCACGTAACTTCCTGGGCTTTCGTGACGGCTCGGCCAACCCGAATTCCAATGACGCCAAGGCCATGGACCAGATCGTCTGGGTACAACCCGGCAGCGACGAGCCGGCGTGGGCCGCCAACGGCAGCTACCAGGCCGTGCGCATCATCCGCAACTTCGTCGAGCGCTGGGACCGTACGCCGTTGCAGGAACAGGAAAGCATCATCGGCCGTATCAAACCGACCGGCGCGCCCATGGATGGCGACAAAGAAACCCAGGTGCCCGACTACAGCAAGGACCCGGAAGGCAAGTTGACCAAGCTCGATGCCCACATCCGCCTGGCCAACCCGCGTACCCCGCAGACTCAGGCGAACCTGATCCTGCGTCGGCCGTTCAACTACTCCAACGGCGTCAACAAAAACGGTCAGCTGGACATGGGGCTGTTGTTCATCTGCTACCAGGCTGACCTGGAGAAAGGCTTCATCAGTGTGCAAACCCGGCTCAACGGCGAGCCTCTGGAGGAATACCTCAAGCCGGTTGGCGGCGGGTACTTCTTCACCTTGCCGGGGGTGACGGGGCCCAAGGACTTCCTTGGCCGCACGCTGCTCGCTGCAACGCACTCACAAACCACTGCCAACACCTAAAACAAACCAGAGCGGAAAACGTCCCATGAAGAAGTCGACTATCGCGTTGTCGTTGCTAATGACCCTTTCACCGCTGGCAGCCTTCGCCGCCACCGCGCCCCTGGACCTGGTAGGCCCGGTGTCGGACTACAAGATCTACGTCACCGAAGAAATCGGCGAGCTGGTCACCCAGACCAAGGCATTTACCGACGCCATCAACAAGGGCGACCTGGCCACCGCGCAGAAGCTCTACGCACCGACCCGCGTGCACTATGAGTCGATCGAACCGATCGCCGAGCTGTTCAGCGACCTCGACGCCTCGATCGACTCGCGTGTCGACGACCATGAGAAAGGCGTAACCGCAGAAGACTTCACCGGCTTCCACCGCATCGAGTACGTGCTGTTCTCCGAGAAGACCACCAAGGGTCTGGAAACGCTGACCGCCAAGCTCAACACCGACGTCAATGACCTCAAAACCCGCGTGGACGGCCTGACCTTCCCGCCGGAAAAAGTCGTCGGCGGCGCAGCAGCACTGTTGGAAGAAGTGGCTGCCACCAAGATCTCCGGTGAAGAAGACCGTTACAGCCACACTGACCTGTATGACTTCCAGGGCAACATCGACGGCGCGAAGAAAATCGTCGACCTGTTCCGTGGCCAGATCGAGAAGCAGGACAAAGTCTTCCTGGCCAAGGTCGACAAGAACTTTGCCACCGTGGACAAGATCCTGGCCAAGTACAAAACCAAGGATGGCGGCTATGAAACCTACGACAAGGTCAAGGAAACCGACCGTAAGGCCCTGGTGGGCCCGGTCAACACCTTGGCTGAGGACCTGTCGATGCTGCGCGGCAAGTTGGGCCTGAACTAAACCAACCCCGGCCATGCACTCAAACAGAGTGCATGGCCGGGACCAGCAGACACATCAATCACAGTTACGTCGGGCTCACACTCCCGGATGGCAAGATCGTCTCTTTAAAGTCTGGCAGTGGCGTACCGTCCGCTTTGCCCGTCTTGGGGTTAAGCGCATACCAGATACCGTTCATTTTAGCCGCCACTACATCGATCCCCTGACTGGTTCCGGGCACGCCTACTGTCGTGAATTTTGGCTTGGGATCCAATCCCCCAGCTAACCAATAAGCCCTCAACTTCTCCTCAATGGTAAGGAGGTGAGGCGCGGCAGCCCTACCCAACCTCGACGTATTTTGGGCTAAATCCGATAGCTTGAGCAGCCCCTTGAGCCCAGCCTTAAACAGTTGGTCATAACCGTCTGCTGGATTCATGATCGCACTGCCTGTTAACGCCGCCTCCCTGATGAAGTTAAACGCCCTGTCGCTAAAACTCGCCACAGGCTTTGCCCATGCAGTTTTGGGAGCAAGGGGCACGACTTTACTTCCTAACCTACGGACGACGCCGCTTACCGGGTTAGGCAAAAGTGCCTTGCCGGCGCGCAATAGCGATCGGAGCTGACCGCCTGCGCCAAGGAGCACCCCGCCAATGTCCACCGACAGGGCCACCATTCCCGCGCCAACATTCCCGTTAGAGAACTCCTGATAAGCACCCAGGAATGGCACAAGCCCCTTCAATATTGCCTTGTCACGTGCGAGGTCTTTTCGTTTTTCCTCCAAGGGCAATGTGCCCTGGGCCCTTTGCAGCAGGGCCTCATCGCTTTCATATAAATTGTGCTCTGCAATAAGCGTCACTATGCTTTCGGTCTTCGCCGAGGCAAACGTGTTAGTCAGGCCAGTGTTCGGCCCGCTGCTGCCCGTTGCCGTGGTACCGCCAATCGGCTCGCCGATGCGTTCAATGATAACTTTTGAGGAGGCATCCGGCCTTGGCGGAGTGCCATTCTTGTAGGCGTCCAAGTCCAACTTGACGCTGAACCCACCCGAAGCAAATCTCTGGTAACGGTTATTCCAATAGTCGGTATTGGGTCTGCCAGTAAGGACGTCGCCCAATTTCAGCTGTTTCGGAAGATCTGTGCGTTTGATGATTTTTCCATTCGCAAACACTTCGAAATAACACACCTGCGTGCCCAGCTCGACCCTCATCAAGGTGCCTTGCCGCCCTCTGGCCGCCTGCACATCGGCGCTGGTCTGATCGACCGGAGCCAACCCGGTCTCCCCGCGCACGCTGAACAAACTGACGACGCTCTCAGGATTGTTCAAAAGCTCACGATCAGCCAGTGGAAGGTTCGCAAACATGAGCTTGAGCTGGGTGGCGTAGGCTTTCTTCAGCGTAGCGGTGTGCGCTTCGACCGCTTTTTTCAGCTCAGTCTCCATATCGGGCAGTTGACGAATCCGCTCATCGAGTTCTGCGCGCTTATCGGCGGGTGCCTCTACTTCCAGGTTTCTTTGATAGGGACTAGTTCGGGGGCGTATCAGGTTTTGCGGCATATCGCTCCTGAGTACCCACTTGCCAGGCGTCAGATCGCCCGTCATATAGGTTTGTATCAGCGAACGTGTACGCGGCTCGGAAATAGAAACATTGCGTCGAGCATTGGGGTCGGCAAACAATACAGTCATGCCTTCCAGCTGGGCGCGTGTGGTTCCTGGAAACACCTTGAGCAATTCCCTGATCGCCAGGGCCTCCCGTGACGGTATCTCGGACACGGCATTCAATGCGTCGCTAATCTCTTTACGCTGTTTGAAGAACGCTTCGCTGGCGATCCTGACCGACTCAGCGTTATGTTCGCCTTCCTCTGCATCGGGAAGAACACCGTTGAGTACCGCCCAATCGAGTAAGAACTTGACGGACCCAAGCTGCATCAAGCTTGCCTGCCCTTCACTGGTGGGGGCCAGTGTAGTCAGATCGCTGATCTGCTCTTCGTTCATCATTTGACTTGTGCCCGGCGCCTTTAGGTTCGCCATCTCACACCCTAGGCGCAGCTCCATCCAGGCCGGCGTGCCGATCAGTATTTCTTCAGGCACTTCCTTTACCAGAAACTCGGGCGCCGCCTCTGCAAGAAGAATCTGGGCCGTCAGCACCGCGAGCTTAGGCTCAAGCCCCCGATTAGCAACCAAGTGATTCACCAGGTCCCCACGGACAGCGTTGAAGGTACGCCCCATGTTGGAGTGTTGGTAAAGGCTATAGCCTGCCACGTAGCCTGGTTTTGCAGGTTCACCCTGCTCTGCATACAAGGTAAGCGCGGCGGTGACAAGCTGTTGGCTAACCACCTTGGGCGCTGGCGAATCTTTCCATTTCAGTTTTTGCGCCAGTTGTTGACCATACTCAAGAGCTTCGGTGCTGTTTAGGTATTTTTCCAGGTGCTCTGCCGGGTTTTGCTCCAGCGCTTCTTGCGTTGCATTTTCGAGGTATTCAGAACGTTCAGGTCGTGCGCCAGCCCAGCGCTTGTCGGCCTCAGCCTTGAGGGTGACTTTATCGCCGGAGGTCAATTTACCGGGGACCCACGGTTCTTCAAGCAGGCCGGCGTAATTTCCCAGGGCGGGCGCGGGTGGCAAGGTAGTGCGCAGCCATCGCACCACGTTGCGCGTCTCGCCAACAGTGCGTGGCGAACCCAGCCCTTTATAATCCAGGAGCTGGCGGACGTCGTAAGTAGGCACCGAATACAAGGCGTTTCCCCGCTCCTGGCTCAGCGTGATCAGCTGGCCAAGTTCAACGTTCAGACTTGCAACTTCGGCAACATGTTTCGTGAGGTCCAGCCAGTTCCCCTCCGGCGTCTGGTGCTCGAATTTACCCTCGGACACCCGGAAAGGCCTCCCAGGCCAGAACGAGCCGGTTTTTTCCAATACCGTAGTCAGCGCAGGCGACTCGGTAAACCGCCGGAGTTTTTCTCGATCCGCATCATCGCCTACGACCAGCGGTGAACTGACTGACGGTTGCACCTGATGCCCTGACCAGTCCATGGCCGTATCCTCAGGCAGGTCCTGGACCTGACTCTCCAGATAGTTGGCGAGGTAGGCGCGTTCATCCAAGTCACCGATATTTTGTCGCAGTGTTTCCAAACCGCTGGTGATTCGCTGATACTTTTCGGCGGGCATCGTCAGCCCGGTGCTCTCCAGCTGCGCTATCAACCGTCTTCGGTCTTCGACAGAGGTCGGCTTCGGCAACCCATAAGCCTGCAAAACCACCGACGTATCCATCCATAACTCTCCCTCTGACAGGTATTGCATACCCTTATCCTCAGGGTCCAGCAAATCCATGATCATGCGCAACTTGGCGCTCACCTGCCACCACCCGGAATCATCAGCAGTGGTGAAGGTCACTTTCTCACGCACACCGTTACGGTAAGCAGTGCCGGTGATGCTGTCCTTGTGCAGCACCAACCCATCTGTTTGCAACCCTTTGCTTTTGATCCACGCCTGTAGCTCCGGCTGGGCCAGGATCTCTTGATAAGCGTCATAAGCAAGCGACAAGGACGTTCCCTGCGGAGCTATTAAAAAGGCGTAGCCCGATTTCACCCCCCCGACCAAGACTTTACCGAGCACGGTATCGGCAGACGCACGGTCCAAGTTCTCCGGCCAAGAAGAAGAGAGGGTCCAACGAGCAGGCGACGGCGGCAGGTTGTTGGTCAGCGCGCCAATGGCCGCGGTGACTTGCGCAAGCGTGCCAGGGTTCCCCAGGCCGTAAAACGCCAGGAGCTGACGCGCATCGTACATAGGCTGTGAGTACAGCGTGTTCCCGACTGATCGACTCTGCTCTACGAGTTGCTTGAATTGGGAATCGAGGGCTCTGATCGCAAGTTTTTCCTCAGGGCTGCCACCTACTCCGACTTTGCTGATTTCATCCTCTAGATAAACCCCTATAGAAAGCCACTGATTATCGGCCTTGCGTATCTCAAGGACCCCGTCATACATCCTGTAGATTTGATCTGCGTCGCCATAGCCAAGCTTTTCAATGAAGGCCTTGAACACCGGCGTCGCCAACGATTCGGCAAAGCGCTCACGTAATACCTGGCTTCTTTGTGCCAATGTCGATTCTGGCGGTACCGTGGCAAGTTGGTCACCCAGGTTCAGGGTTTCATTCTCTGGCGCGTTATCAATCAAATTTTGCAGTTGAGACGACAGGCTAGACCGGGTATCAATGTCACTGATTTTCTGCTGGAGTTGTCCAAACTGCTGCCGCCAAGAAAAGTATTTTTCATCGGTCAGCACCGGCCAGCCTGTCGTATGAAGCAATTGGCCTAGCAGCGATTGTTCGCTTTCCTCACGAGGGGGGCGCACACCGTAAAAATTAAACACCACGTCTACATCATGGAATCGCTGAGTGACTTTGTCGGGCAGCAACACCCCGCGAGACTGAGGTGACAGCCTGTTCGCCGCCTCTGTCAATTTAGCCCCGACCTCGTTCCAACCTGACGTGTCGATACCGGTGAATTTTTGCGTGACCTTTTTACCGTTAACCAACACCGTGCCTTCTACCCCATCACTGAAAACACGTACTGTCGATACATCCAAACCTTTGGCCTCGAACCACGCCTGCACCTGTGGTTCCCGAGCAGCATTGATAAATGCATCAATGAAAGGCTTGATAGAAGCATTTTGCGGAACCGGATCCTCTTTAGTCTCGCCAGTGATCAGCCCGAGGGTAAGTATTTTTTGCAGTTCTACATCAGCTTTCCTGGCATCTGCAGTCTGTGGAAAAGCTAGGTTGATAAGCCCGACTTCGGTCGGGGGCCTGGACTTATTCGACGAGTTTTCGCGTTTGTGGCGAACCGGTGCTTGCTCAAACCTGGCTTGAGTCAACTGCCCTTCAAGTCGGCGCGGGAATGGTGCATCGGATGGATGCTGGGTTTCGCCGGAACTGTCTTGGGACAGTGGCGCAATCGGGGTACGAGGTTCAGATTCAGCTGCGTGCTTTGTTGGAACATGTGAAGGCGTGGACGTGGGAAGCAAATTGCATGTCGACATTTCAAGCTCTCTGTACGTTTGACCGCAAGAGTTCTTTTCCTTAAGAACCATCTCCTACATCCTACGAGTAGACCCGAAGTCAAGGTGTAGGAGTGTTCCCAGGGCATCGATGAATGTTGCTCAAAGTACAATATTTGCGGTGGTGGCGGACGCCTACCCCCTACAAGATGCGGTAAAGCAACCGCTCGATCCGCACCCGGCTGACCCTTCGCAGGAACTTGCTTACCCCTGGCGGGTAATCCACCAGCGTTTGCAATTGCTGATACCGCTCGATGCGCGTGGTGTGCTGAAAGATCTGCGCCAACTCAGTACGCCGTGGTGCCAGCCATTGGCCTTGGGGGTCATCGATCAACAGGGCGTTTTCCAGATCCAGACGGAACGCCCGTGGGTTGAGGTTGTTACCGGTCAGCAAGGTGTAACGCTGGTCGACCCACATACCCTTAAGGTGATAGGTATTGTCACCGTCACGCCACAGATGCAGGTTCAACTGGCCGCTGTCGATCATCGGCTGATGGCGTTTGGCGAAGCGGCGCAGGCTGATTTCATACAGGTAAGGCAACGCCGAGATCACCTTGAATGGCTCGCTTGGCGGGATGTAGAAATCGTTGGCGGTCTTGTCGCCGACGATGATGTCGACCTTCACCCCGCGCGCCAGGGCACGGTTTATTTCGCGAGTCACCGGCAGCGGCAGGTTGAAATACGGCGTGCAGATGGTCAGCTGATGCTGGGCACTGGCGATGAGTTCGAGGATCACCCGGTTCAACGGGTTGTTCTTGCCCACCCCCAGCAACGGGCTTACTGACAAGTGCCCATTGGGCAGCAAACCTGTAGTGGTGTCGTAGGTCGCGTGCTTCAAGCGGCTGCGCAAGTCACCGATGTCATTGCGCAGGCTGCGGGTGGTCGGCAGGTTCGGCAAGTCCAGGCGATGCACGGCCTTGGACGCGACCAGGCCGTGTTCCACCAGGTGTTGCATCGAGTCAGCCAAGGGCTTGCTGTGGATCAGGTGATAGCGATCAAAGCGGTATTTGTCGAACTTGTGCAGGTACACATTGTTCAGGCTGGCGCCGCTGTACAGCACGCTGTCATCGATCACGAAGCCCTTGAGGTGCAACACGCCGAACAGTTCACGGGTTTGCACCGGCACGCCGTACACCGGCACTTCGCTGGCGTGGGAGTGGGTCATGGCCTGGTACCAGGCACTGTTGCCCGGCTGCTTGCCGGCGCCGATCAGGCCGCGCTGGGCGCGCAACCAGTCAACCACCACCACGATATCCAACTCCGGCCGTGCCGCCTTGGCGGCGTGCAAGGCGGCGTAGATTTCCTGCCCCGCTTCGTCCTGCTGCAAGTACAGCGCAACGATGTAGATGCGCTGTGTGGCCTGGGCGATTTTTTCCAGCAGGCACTGGCGGTACGCAGCGGCACCTGACAGCACGTCGATGGCATCGGGAGACAGCGGGAAACCACGCAGTTTGGGCAACAGGGAGCGTTTGAAGAACGACGGCATAAGGCTCGCAATGGGTCGAATCCGAAGAGGCACAGAGCTTACACCATGGGGCTGCTCAGGTCTCGTCGCGGTAGATGGAAAAAATTTAATTGACCAAGAAGAACGATCGTTCTACTGTCTACGCCATGAACGATATCAACAGCAATGAAACCCGCGACATTATCCTCGACGTCACCGAGAAGTTGATCTATCGCCACGGCATTGCCGCCACGGGCATGGAGTTATTGGTGAAAACCGCCGGTGTCTCGCGCAAAAGTATTTACCGTTACTTTGCCAACAAAGACGAACTGGTCATCGCCGCCCTGCAACGCCGCGACGCTCGCTGGATGCAGTGGCTACGTACTGAAGTAGAGCGCAGCGAAGGCAGCGGCGAGCGCCTGCTGGCGCTGTTCAGCGCACTCAAGGCGTGGTTTGGCTCGGCAGACTTTCGCGGTTGCGCCTTTATCAACACCAGTGGCGAAACCGGCGATGCGCAAGACCCGGTGCGCCTGTTGGCCAAGGCGCATAAACAAAAACTGTTCGAGTACGCACTTGAACTGTGTAAAGCACATGGCACCCCCGACCCCGAACGGCAGGCCGCGCACCTGCTGATCCTGATCGATGGCGCCATTACCGTTGCCCTGGTCATGGGCGATTCAACAGCGGCCGATAATGCGCAATGCATGGCGCGAACCTTATTGGGACTTTGAACGCACAAGCTGAGCAACTTTCGAAACCATCTTGGTATTAACAGGAGCTGCCCCATGTCATCAACAGTAGAACAACGCCCGCCACTGCCACCGTTTACCCGTGAATCGGCCATCCAAAAAGTGCGCCTGGCCGAAGACGGCTGGAACTCCCGCGACCCGCAACGGGTGTCGCTGGCGTATACCCTGGACACGCAATGGCGAAACCGCGCCGAATTTGCGCATAACCGCGAAGAGGCCAAGGGTTTTCTTACGCGTAAATGGGCCAAGGAACTGGACTATCGCCTGATCAAGGAACTGTGGGCATTCACCGACAACCGTATCGCCGTGCGCTACGCCTATGAGTGGCACGACGACTCCGGCAACTGGTTCCGTTCCTATGGCAACGAGAACTGGGAATTCGACGAAAACGGCCTGATGGCCAATCGTTTTGCCTGCATCAATGATCTACCGATCAAAGCCACCGAACGCAAGTTCCACTGGCCACTGGGCCGGCGCCCGGATGATCATCCGGGGTTGTCTGACCTGGGCCTGTAAGCCTTACGCAATCAAAATGTGGGAGCTGGCAAGCCAGCTCCCACATTGGCCCATCAGCCTTTGTCAGTCCTGATTCAGCCCCACGCGATACAGCACGCCCTTGTCCTCGTCGGTCAGCACATACAGGAAGCCGTCCGGCCCTTGGCGCACATCGCGAATCCGCGCCTTCAACCCGCCCAGCAGGCGCTCCTCGTGGATCACCTTATCGCCATCGAACTGCAGGCGAATCAACTCCTGGCTGGCCAATGCACCGATAAACAGGTTGTGATCCCAGGCTTTGAAACGGTCAGCATCATAGAACGCCATGCCACTGATGCCGGGTGACTTTTCCCAGACGTGATGGGGTTGCACAGTGCCCTCCACCGCCTTGCCCTGGGCTTCCGGAATGGGCGTCAGCGAATAATTGATGCCGTGGGTTGCCAGGGGCCAACCGTAGTTCTTGCCGCGCTCGATGATGTTGATTTCATCACCGCCGCGCGGGCCATGTTCGTTTTCCCAGATCGTGCCGCTCCAAGGGTTCAACGCCAGCCCCTGCGGGTTGCGCTGGCCGTAGGACCAGATCTCCGGGCGCACGCCCTGCTGGCCGACAAAGGGGTTGTCATCCGGCACACGACCATCCGGGTAAATGCGCACAACCTTGCCTTGCAACTTGTCCAGGTCCTGGGCCGTCGGGCGGTCATTATTCTCGCCCAGGGTCACAAACAGGTAGCCATCGCGGTCGAACGCCAGCCGCGAGCCGAAGTGATTACCGGTCGACAGCTTGGGCTCCTGGCGCAATATCACCTTGAAGTCTTTGAGCCCGCTCAAGTCATCGGCCAAACGCCCACGCCCCACAGCAGTGCCGGCCTTGCCACCTTCGCCGCCGCCTTCGGCATACGACAGGTAGACCAGGCGGTCCTGCTTGAAGTCGGGCGACAGCACCACATCGAGCAAACCGCCCTGCCCTTTGGCCCACACCTGCGGCACGCCGGTCAGCGGTGCAGACAGCTTGCCGTCCGGGCTGACAAAGCGCAGGTGGCCGGGGCGCTCGGTCACCAAAAAGCCTTGTTTGTCCGGCAGAAACGCCACCGCCCATGGGTGGTCGAGGCCCTTGGCTATTGGAGTGGCGGTGATGCTGCCTTGCTCACTGGGGAACTGCTGGGCATCCGCCGCCATGACGGCCGTCATGGGTAGCAGGGTTGCGCAGATAGCGGCTAACAGGGTTTTGCGTAGAAACATAAGACAGAGTCCTTACCGGCGATTGCCGTTGGCATCGTAAGTGGGCGCTTTGGGTTCAGTGGCAGGACGGCTCGGGGCCGCGTTACGCGTTGGGTAACGATTGCCGATACCGCCGTTTTCCACGGTCGGTGCAGGGCCGGTCGGCGCGGGTTGAACCCCGCGGGTGGTGGCCGGCGCATTGGGCTGGGTGCCCTGCATGCTGTTGGGGTTAGCCCGATGGATTGGGCTGTTATTGGTGTTGTAGCTGCCGGGCAGGTTTTGCGCCTGGGCCAATGGCGCGAGGGCCAGGCCCAGCGCGACTACGGCGAGGTAACGCACACAGCTGTTCATGACAAAGCCTCTTAGCGGCGAGTAGTACGTACTTTCGATAACACGCTACGCCTTGGGTTCGGCTTTCGACATTAAATAGTTTCTCATCAGATGTAACACGATCTGTCCGCGCATCTGCCAGCCGAAACTTTTGCGCCCGCCTGCGAGTCACCAGAACACCGACTCTTCTCAAGGAACCGCAGCCATGCCAAGGGCAATCTGGAAAGGCGCCATCAGTTTCGGCTTGGTCCATATCCCGGTCTCGCTGGTCTCGGCCACGTCCTCCCAGGGCGTTGATTTTGACTGGCTGGACAAACGCAGCATGGACCCGGTGGGCTACAAGCGCATCAACAAAACCACGGGCAAGGAAGTCACCAAGGACAATATCGTCAAGGGCGTGGCCTTTGAGAAAGGCCGCTACGTGGTGCTCAGCGAAGATGAGATTCGCTCGGCCCACCCCAAGTCGACCCAGACCATCGAAATCATCGCCTTCGTCGCCGCCGACCAGATCCCGCTGCAAAACATCGATACGCCCTACTTCCTGGCCCCGGACAAACGCGGCGGCAAGGTCTACGCGCTGCTGCGTGAAACCCTGAAAAAAACCGCCAAGGTCGCCCTGGCCAACGTGGTGCTGCACACCAAGCAGCACCTGGCGGCGCTGATGCCGCTGGAATCAGCGCTGGTCCTGGTAATGCTGCGCTGGCCCGCCGAAGTGCGCAGCCTCGACGAGCTGGAACTGGGCAGTGACGTGACCAAACCGAGCCTGGCCAAGGGTGAGTTGGACATGGCCAAGCGCCTGGTCGAAGACATGAGCGCCGACTGGCAGCCGGACGACTACCGCGACAGCTTCCAGGAAAAAATCATGGCGCTGGTGGCGAAGAAAGCCAAGGCCGGCAAGATTGAAGATGTTGAGAGCCAGGTCGGCAGCGAAGAACGCAAATCGGCCGATGTGATCGACCTGACCGAATTGCTCAAACGCAGCCTGGCCGGCAAGCCCGTCGCGAAAAAGCCAGCAGCCAAAAAACCGGCCGCGAAAAAAACCAGCAAAAAGGCCTCTTGAGCCCGCCATCAGTTGGAGAACGTCATGGCCAAGCCCCTGAGCGAATACACGCGCAAACGCAACTTCGAGATCACCGCAGAGCCCGCAGGCGATGTGACCACCGGCAAATCCAAGGCTTCGGCGCTGTCTTTCGTGATTCAAAAACACGACGCGCGCAACCTGCACTATGACTTTCGCCTGGAACTCGATGGTGTACTCAAAAGCTGGGCAGTGCCCAAAGGCCCGAGCCTGGACCCCAGCCAGAAACGCCTGGCGGTCCACGTTGAGGACCACCCGCTGAGTTACGGCAACTTCGAAGGCAATATCGCCGCCGGACAGTATGGCGCCGGTGATGTGATCGTATGGGATCGCGGGGTCTGGCAACCTCACGACGATCCGCACAAGGCGTATGCAGCCGGCAAACTCAAATTCACCCTGGTCGGTGAAAAACTCTCCGGCGATTGGGCGCTGGTACGCACCCGCCTCAAGGGCAGCGGCGACAAGGAACAGTGGCTGCTGATCAAGGAAAAAGATCAGCAAGCCCGCCCGGCCGAAGACTACGACATCGTAAAGGCCCAGCCCAAAAGCGTGCTCAGCGACGCCACGGTGGGCAAGCCCGCGCCAGCGCCTGAACCGCGAGCCAAGCGCCAGAAAGCCAAGACCGCCCTGCCCGATCAATTCGCCCCACAACTGGCAACCCTGGTCGACCGCGCCCCGGCCGGCGACTGGCAATACGAGATCAAATTCGACGGCTACCGCATACTGGCCCGAATTCGCGACGGCGACGTGCGGCTGTTCACCCGTAATGGTCATGACTGGACCGACCGATTGCCGCGCCAGGTCAAGGCCTTGCAAGCTCTCAAGCTCAAGGACAGCTGGCTGGATGGCGAAATGGTCAGCCTCAACGCCGACGGTTTGCCGGACTTCCAGGCGTTGCAAAATGCCTTCGATATCGGTCGCAGCCTGGATATCGTCTATTACCTGTTCGACGCGCCGTTTCTACAGGGCCAAGACCTGCGTGAAGCACCCGTGGAACAACGCCGTGTTGCGCTTAAATCCGCGTTGTCGGGCAGCCGCAGCAAATTGCTGCGGTTTTCCGAAGCCTTCGCCGCCAACCAACGCGACATCTTCGAAAGCGCCTGCGACCTGGCCCTCGAAGGTGTGATCGGCAAGCGCATCGGCAGCCCGTATATGTCCAGCCGCAGCGCCGACTGGATCAAACTCAAATGCCGTCTGCGTCAAGAGTTTGTGATTGTCGGCTACACCCGCCCACAAGGCTCGCGTACCGGCTTCGGCGCCTTGCTGCTGGCGGTCAATGACGACAATGGTTTGGTGTATGCCGGGCGTGTCGGCACCGGGTTTGATCAGCACGCACTCAAAGCCATTTATGCCCAGCTCACACCGTTGGCGCGCAAGACTTCACCGCTGCAAAACCCGCTGACCAGCAGCCAGGCGCGTGGCGTGCACTGGGTGAAGCCAGAGCTCGTTGGCGAAGTCAATTTCGCCGAATGGACCCGCGAAGGCGTGGTACGCCAAGCCTCATTCGTAGGGTTGCGTAGCGACAAGCCTGTGGCGCAGATCATCCATGAGCAACCGCGCGCGGCCAAATCCCTCAAGCAGACACCAGCGGCGAAAAAAACCGGCAGCGGCGTGAACATCACCCACCCAGATCGCGTGATTGACCCGCAAAGCGGCACGCAAAAGCAGCAGTTGGCAGACTTCTACGCCAGTATCAGCGATTGGATATTGCCGTTTCTGCGCCATCGGCCCGTGTCGCTTCTACGCGCACCGGAATGCATCGAAGGCGAACAGTTCTTCCAAAAACATGCCGAGCGCCTGGCCATTCCCCATATCAAACAGTTGGACCAGAGCCTCGACCCCGGCCATGCACGGCTGATGGAAATCGACACCGCCAAAGCCCTGCTCGGCGCCGTACAGATGGGCACGATCGAGCTGCACACCTGGGGCGCGACTGCCGACAAAATCGAAACCCCTGACCTGTTTGTGCTCGACCTCGACCCGGACCCCGCACTGCCCTGGAAAAGCATGCTGGAAGCGGCGCAATTAACCTTGTCGGTACTGGATGAATTGGGCCTTGAGGCGTTCGTCAAGACCAGCGGTGGCAAAGGCCTGCACCTGGTTATTCCGCTGGCGCGCCGGGATGGCTGGGAGACGGTAAAGGCTTTTGCCAAAGCCATCGCGCAGTTTATGGCGCTGCAACTGCCTGAACGCTTTACCGCCACCAGCGGCCCGAAAAACCGCATTGGCAAGATCTTTATCGACTACCTGCGTAATGCCCGGGGCGCGAGCACGGTGGCGGCCTACTCGGTACGGGCACGCCCGGGCCTGCCGGTCTCGGTGCCGGTGAGCCGAGCCGAATTGAAGGGGTTACGCGGTGCGCAGCAGTGGACGGTGGCTAATCTGCATGAGCGTTTGGACACGCTCAAGGACGACCCTTGGGCCGGTTACGCCAACCGGCAAAAGATCAGCAAGAAGATGTGGGACAAGCTGGGGGCTGAACCGCCGCAGTGATTGCCATGTCGGGTGTACATATCAGTTATTTGGGTGATGGCTGAGTAGGGTTCCGCCCTGACGGCGGGTCACTTTTGTAAAGACACAAAAGTCCACCAAAAAGTCCTCGCGGTATGACTCACCCACATGGGTTACAAATCAGTTCACGCACATAGGTAACAGTTTTTAACTGGCAGGGTCGATTTCGTGAGGATCTGACCATGCCCTGGAAAGAGCTGAAACCTATGGACCTCAAAGTGATGTTTGTCGCTGAATATCTGACTGGAAAACACAGCCTTAGCCAGCTATGTCGAGACTATGAAATCAGCCGAAAGACCGGCTACAAGTGGGTCGAGCGATACAAAGCAGAAGGCCCCAGTGGGCTTGATGAGCGTAGTCGTCGTCGGCACCACCAGACTTATGTGGTGCCTTTGGCGGTAAAGCAGGCGATTATCGAACTTCGTTCTATAGGCGAGACAATCCCTGGTCCGAAAAAAATCCAGAGTGATTTGATAAAGCGTTTTCCGGGCCAGGATCCGCCCTCGAAAACGACTATTTATAACATCCTTAAAGCGGCTGATCTGATCACGTCGCGCCCCTTGCGGCCAAGAGTTGCTGTCTATCCAAAACCGTTACGCAAGGCAGATGTGCCTAATCAGCTTTTCAGTGCTGACTACAAAGGCCAGTACCTGACAGGCGCGGGCGTATGGTGTTATCCGCTAACAATCATGGACCATGCCAGTCGCTTCTTACTTGCCTGTCAGAGCATGCCCAGCACCAATTTCAAGGAGACCCAGGAGACGTTCGAACGGGTGTTTCGCGAGTATGGTTTGCCTGAGCGGATCCGTACTGACAACGGAGTGCCGTTTGCCAGCACAGGCCGTGGAGGGCTGTCACAGTTGTCGATCTGGTGGCTACGGCTGGGGATCATTCCAGAGCGTATCGAGCCCGGTCGGCCAGACCAAAATGGCCGGCACGAGCGTATGCACCGAACACTGAAAAGTACTTTGCCCAATCCACCTGCGGTTGCTTGGGAGTCTCAGCAGAAACACTTTGATCGTTTCATACAGCACTACAATTACGAGCGAGGGCATGAAGCGCTGAGCCAGAAAACACCGGCTTCATGCTATTCACCTTCACCTCGAGCCTATCCTGAGAAACTGCCGGAGATGGGTTATGCAAGTCATATTGAGTGTTACCGGACTGACTCAAACGGGATGATTTATCGGTCAGGTCTGCGGATTTATGTGGGGCATTTACTGAAATACCAGACTATTGGAATGGAGATGCTGAGCGACGATGTGTGGGCTGTTATTTTCGGCCCAGTGATCCTCGGTCAAGTGGATGCAAGAAAAGCAGACAAGGACGGCTATATTTCACTCAAAGTGTTACCTATGTGAATGCACTTTTGTGTAACCCATGTGGTTGTCCCGTACACATCGCCCCAACACTCGGTGCCTCGCTATGGCTCGGCATGCCCGCAATCCGCCAGTGATTTGGGGGGGCGCTCTCAGATCAAGATCACGATCACAAGCGCAGATCAAAAGACCGCTGACTTCGCCAGCGAAAAGGATGTAAGGGCCGGAGCAACAGCAGAGCCGTACTCGGTCAAAGGTGGGAGCTGGCTCGCCTGCGATAGCATCAAATCGGTGTGCCTGATGTACCGAGGTGTCTGCATCGCAGGCAAGCCAGCTCCCACAGAAAAGCAGATTTTCAGTGCATGCAAATCCGCAGCCGATCTCATATTCAAAACCACATGCGGTCAACTGTGGGAGCGGGCTTGCTCGCGAACGCGGTGTATCAGTGACAGATAAATTGACTGACCCACCGCATTCGCGAGCAAGCCCGCTCCCACATTTAGACTCCGTTGCATCAGGTAGACAGGCTTTGGCTTCGCACTTGATCTGGCTCTTGCTTCAACCACTCAGGTCGGCTTTCAGGCCGCCGTGCTGTAGATCTTGATCTTGATTTTGATCTCAGACGCCCCGTTAACCACGATGGCCGAACGCAGGCTTGAATCCGTGGGTAACCCGGCAGGACGCCGGGTTAGCCGCGCTGGGCCAAGGATGGCCCATCGCGGCGGCCCACGGATTCAAGCCTTCGTTCTGGCACACCGAGCATTAGCGAGGTGCCGAGTGGTGGGGCACAGACCTTTTGGTTACTTTTGGCTGGGCCGGCATTCCGGGCGTTTGCCAAAAGTGACCCGCCGTCAGGGCGGAACCCTAAGTAGCCATCACAAAAACAACGGATATGTACACCGAAAAATCGCTATCGCAACAAAGCCAGCCAGCAAGTCAAATCAGGATAAAGATCAGCGCCAACCCGGCAAAAATCGCCCATTTCTCCAGGTAGTACCGCGCCCGATTACGCTTCTTCAGCTCTTTGCCGCGCAAACGGATCTTATACAGCCGCGTAAACGCACGGTTTAACCCGCCCGTCTTGTCACCGTCATCATTAGGCGAACCCGCAGCCGCCATCACATTACGACTGAACCAACGATTAAACGCCGCCGCCCAGCGATACTTCATTGGGCGCTCAATGTCACAGAACAAAATGATACGGTTCTGTTGCGTCGTGTTTTCAGCATAGTGAATGTAAGTCTCGTCAAACATGACCGGCTCACCGTCACGCCAGTAGTAACTCTCGCCATCCACATTGATATAGCAACCCGGATCGTTCGGTGTATCCAGCCCCAAATGGTAACGATAGGAACCGGCATACGGGTCACGGTGACGCACCAGTTTGGAACCCGGCGGCAACTCGGCAAACATCGCCGCCTTGATCGAACCAATGCCCTGCACCAGCTCAGTGGTTCGCGGGCACAGCTTCATCGCCGACGGGTGACTGTCGCCGTACCACTTGAGGTAAAAGCGCTTCCAGCCCGACTTGAAGAACGAGTTGAAACCTACGTCGTTGTATTGGTCCGAGCGCTTGATCTCGCCCGCGCGCATCAGGTTCTGGCCTTCCTGGCGGATTTCCTCCCAGTGTTCCTGCAGCGGGCTCAGGTCCGGAAAGTCGCTGGGCGACAGAAACGGACGGCTCGGCTGCTTGGAGAACAAGTAAAGGAAGCAGTTGATCGGCGCCAGGAACGTCGAGTGATCGCTAAGCTGGCGGCCCAGCTTGTGTCGCACTCTGCCACGCAGGTGAACATACGCAATGGAGGCAACGTAGAGAACAACAATGATGAGTTTCAAGGGATTCGTCACAAGTTAGAAGAGAACAGGCTGCTCCTGCATGCACACAACGGCCGAGGATTTATAAGCAGCACCTGAAATCACGATTACATAGTGGCGGCTGGCCGGACGAGTCACTTCCGGAACCACGCCATTGGCCGTTATTTAGCCACAGTTTGTAACCAAAGGTTAACTAAGAATTGTGAAAAGCTGTCTACGCAGCGCAGAGGGCTTGTGTGGGCCTGCCCGGACGCAAGCCCTCTGCGTGGGTGTTTACAGCATAGGCGAGTCGTCTGTGCGCTGGCGTCCCGACGAGGGGCCAGCTACCGAGCGCGACTGGCGGTAACTCAGAATCAAGTGACGGATCAGCGCGATCAGCACCCCCACGAAAGCCCCAGCCACCAGGCTAAGTACAAGAATCACCAGTTTTCTTGGCTTGGTCGGCCCCAGTGGCTCCTGGGCACGACGGTCGATGCTCACCAGCTCCAGGTTGCTCATATCAATGTTAAGGCTGCGCAACCTGGCGATTTCGGTGCGAAGCGGTTCGACATCACGCAGGAAGATATCCTCGTTACCGCGCTTTTGCAGAATCTCTACTTCACGGTTGGTGTCCAGCAGTTGCAGTTCTTTGCCAATTTCAGCGATACGGCCGCTGGTAAAGTCATCACTGGTGCGCTTTTGCAACGCATTGCGCTCAGCTTCCAGGGCCTCAGTGCCGAGGAAATACAGCGGAATCTTCTGGTTACTGATCTCGGTGCGCACCACCTGACTGGAGCCGGCGCGGTTAGTATCGGCCATGGAGGATGGCGTGGTTGGCTGATTGATGCCCATGGACTTGGCAATCGAGATCGCCTCAGCCAACTCGGCCAGGCGGTCGGTGCGCTCTATTTTCATCTGCAGGCGCAAGCCTTTGAGCTCATCTTGCAAGCGCGCACGTTTGAGCCTGTCCGCCTCGAGCAGAACCGCGATCTTGGACTCTTTTTCAGTGTCGTAATTGGCCCGGGCCGCGTCGATCTTGCCCTTGAGTTCGGAAAGACGGTTATTGACGATCACCTTCAGGTCAGCGCCCACTTGCTCGCGCTGTGCGGCGATGGCGTAGTCGACCAGCCCGTTAAGGATCGCAACACCGTCAACGTCAGACGGGTATTGCAACTCCAGGCGGATAGCACTGTTCGGCGACTCTGCCGCTTTGGAATCGGGAACGCTCAGGCTGATGCCGCTACGGTTGAAGTTTTCAAAACTTTGTTCGACGCTCAGTCCGGGCCTCAGGTATGCATTGAATAAATCTTTGTGGCTTTTAAAGAACGCCAGGCGAGCCCCGTAAGAATCCAGTTGCGCGCCTACTTTTACCAGCGCCTCCGAAGGCGGCAGCTTGTAAACTTCGGAGCGGTTCAGCGCATCCAGTTCATTGATCGCGGCCGGGCGCAGCACACTGCTGACCTCGTATTGCTTGGGCGCAACCATCGCGTAACCTGCGCCCAACACCCCCGCAAGAATCGTACAGCCCACTATGAGTATCTTTTGCCGCCAAATGGCATGAAACAATTCAAACAGGTCAATTTCATCTGAAGTTACAGACGAATTGATCGGAGAAATTTGATTCAAAATAAGCGCACCTTAAGATTGACATTAAAAAGCCACCACCCCTGATCATTCGAACTGAGCATTCGAAAGGCATGGAAGGTCAGAGACAACGCTCTGATTGCGAATGTGTTATGGCAGTCAGACCACCCAGCGTGGCGAAAAATCCGACCTTATTAGAGATTGTTTCTGCTTGATGTCAATGACTATACAAGGTAACTCCTTATGTATAACTGAGAATGCGAGCAGCTTAGTCAATGAATGGTCAAATCGCTCGAAACCCACCAAAAAACCGCACTCCAACCAGGTTTTTGCCACATTTGCGATACACTCCGGCCGATCAGCCTTCAGCAAAAGGAACGTGCATGAACCCTCTACCAGACCCGGACTTCACTGCACTGCAGGGCGCCTGGGTGCAGGTCTCCCTGGAAGACAGCGGCGTACTCAACCCTGCCGACGCACACAGCGCGCCAGGCGCCATTACCACGATTAACGGTGATCAGTTCGACGTACGAACCGTCACAGGCGACGTATTGCTGGCTGGCCGGTTTTCCCTTGATAGCACCACAACGCCCAAAAGTATTACCTGGGTAGATTCCATGGGCGATGACGCCGGCAAAGCGTTACCCGCCAGCTATCGCCTCGAAGGCGATAGTTTTGTGTTCATCGCAGCGGATGAAGACATGCCCCGCCCGACAGTCTTCAGCACCGGGCCAGGGCAAACCATGCGCACTTTTGTGCGCCGCGCCTGAAAACCGCACGCCATCCGAAACGCCAACATGGTTTTCACACAGCCTTCACGTTCCGGCCTTTAGCGTAAAGCCACCTACTCCAGTGAATCACTTGGCCCGCCTCTTCTCTCGCGGGCCTTTTTTTGTGCGCGAAAAACCCGCTCAAACAGCGCGTTTGATGGCCGTCAGGGTGAAACACAACGGCAGTTGGGCCGGCTGGTGCTCGTACTGGTCATACAGCTCCTCACGGTTGGAGTGCGGATACTCGCGCAGATGCTCGATCTGCAGGTGCGCCGCAATCGCCGCGCTGACCACGCTGCCCAGGGTATGCACGTACCAGTAGGATGTCGGCCCGGGAACCTCCGTCAGCCCTTCGTACACAATCGAGGCCTGCAGCACGAACGGATCGCGTTGAAAGTACGAGCTGGCGGGCAATAGCGGGTTGGCGGCCTGTGGGTCGAAGACTTCCAGGAAAGGGTGAGTCTCGTAGATCACCAGGGTGCCGCCGGGCGTGAGGGTACTGGCCACGTGCTGCATGAACAGCGCTACATCCGGCATCCAGCCGAGTACGCCAATGGTCACCAAGGCAATATCGAACCGGCCACGCAAACGCTCAGGCAGGTGATGGATATCGGCTTCGATAAACTGCGGGTTATGCGGGGAAACATCAGCCAACTCCCGAGCTTGCGCCAGAAAGGCTGCCGATTGATCGACGCCCACCACCTCTCGCGCCCCCAGGCCAAACAATGACAGGCTTTCACGCCCGTTGTTACAGCCGATTTGCACCACTGTCTTGCCGGCAACGCCGACGCTTTGCAACAGGTCTGTGATAGTGGGGTCGAGGCACGAAAAGCCCGGCTCAGCGACAGATTGCAGCAACGCTTTCCAGGTCGCGGTGTCTTTGTGCAGCGCGGCAGAGGCGTCCCAGGCGGCCTTATTGCGGGCAACAGCCTGTTGGGCTGAGGGCATGTCCATTGCGTCTCCAGAGAGTCATTTCAGCGAGCTACGAAAAGTAATCCAAATGCCTGTCAGATGAAACCCTCAGCGGCAGCGAAACTTCTGTTCCAACCCAAGGGTCACTAGCCCAATGAGTGTCCAGCCCCTGAACACCCTTCGCGAAGACAATGCCGTGGCCAATCACGCTGACCTGCGTAATACCTTATCCCTGGACAGCCTCAACTTTTTCCTGGCGGATGTGCGCGACGGCCTGGGGCCTTACCTGGCGATTTACCTGCTGGCCGTGCATAAATGGGACCCGGCCAGCATCGGCGTGGTCATGACCCTGGCGGGCATCGCCGCACTGGCCACCCAAGGCCCCGCCGGCGCGCTGATCGACCGCACACGCAGCAAGCGCGCCGTGATCGCGGTGGCTGCCATTCTGGTCACCGTCAGTTGCCTGTTGCTGCCGTTTGTCAGTGCCTTCAGCTGGGTGGCCTTGACCCAGGCCGCCAGCGCCGTGGCCGCCTCGGTGTTTGCGCCGGCCATATCCGCCATTTCCCTGGGGATTACCGGGCCACGCGCCTTCACCCGTCGCACAGGGCGCAATGAAACCTTCAACCACGCCGGCAATGCCGTGGCCGCGTTGCTGGCCGGCGGCCTTGCGTACCTGTATGGCCCGGTGGTGGTGTTTTACCTTATGGCCTTTATGGCGCTGGCCAGTATCGTGGCCGTCAGCTGTGTGTCGGCCAAGGCGATTGACCATGAAGTCGCCAGGGGCTTTGACCCGGCCCACCACAGCGATCACGAACAACCGTCCGGCGTAAAGGTACTGCTGGCCAACCGGCCGCTGCTGATATTCGCCATCTGTTGTGCTCTCTTCCACCTGGCCAATGCGGCGATGCTGCCGCTGGTCAGCCAGAAGCTTGCGCAGATCAACCTGCAAATGGCCACGCCGCTGACCTCGGCGTGCATCGTCGCTGCGCAGTTGGTGATGGTGCCGATGGCCTGGCTGGTGGGGCTCAAGGCCGATGTGTGGGGGCGCAAACCCTTGTTGCTCGCGGGTTTCCTGATTTTGCCACTGCGTGGCGTGCTCTACACCTTGTCCAGTGATCCGTACTGGCTGGTGGCGGTACAGATGCTCGATGGCATCGGCGCGGGGATCTTCGGCGCGCTGTTCCCGGTGATCGTCAAAGACCTGACCCAAGGTACCGGGCGTTTTAATGTGAGCCTGGGCGCGCTGTCGACGGTGTTTGGCCTGGGTGCGGCGCTAAGTAGCAGCCTGGCCGGTTTTGTGGTGCAACAGGCCGGCTACAACGCGGCATTCCTGACCTTGGCAGGCGTGGCCGCCGTGGCCTTGGCGCTGTTATGGCTGGCGATGCCGGAGACCCTGGAGAAACCATCGTTCGCCTGCCATACAACTGTCGCCTGACATATGCGACAATGCGCGCCAAATTCCAACACACAGCCAAAATATTCTGCTCAGCGACCGGGTTTCGCGCCTTGATGTCGCTGTTGACGCATGCCTGAAGGCTCCTGCCGCCACGCTCGCAACTCATTGATAGGTAAAGTAATTGATCTCCACAGCTAACATCACCATGCAGTTCGGCGCCAAGCCGCTCTTCGAGAACGTCTCGGTCAAATTCGGCGCCGGCAACCGTTATGGTTTGATCGGTGCCAACGGTTGCGGCAAGTCGACCTTCATGAAAATCCTCGGCGGCGACCTCGAACCGTCGGGCGGCCAGGTCATGCTGGAGCCGAACGTGCGCCTGGGTAAACTGCGCCAGGACCAGTTCGCCTACGAAGAATTCACCGTACTCGACACCGTGATCATGGGCCACGAAGAGCTGTGGCGGGTCAAGGCTGAGCGTGACCGTATCTACTCGCTGCCGGAAATGAGCGAAGAAGACGGCATGGCCGTTGCCGAGCTGGAAACCGAATTCGCCGAAATGGACGGCTACACCGCCGAATCCCGTGCCGGTGAACTGCTGCTGGGCCTGGGTATTCCGCTGGAACAGCACTTCGGCCCGATGAGCGAAGTCTCCCCAGGCTGGAAACTGCGGGTATTGCTGGCCCAGGCGCTGTTCTCCGACCCTGAAGTGCTGTTGCTCGACGAACCGACCAACCACCTGGACATCAACACCATCCGCTGGCTGGAAAATATCCTGACCCAGCGCTCCAGCCTGATGATCATCATCTCTCACGACCGTCACTTCCTGAACAGCGTGTGCACCCACATGGCTGACCTGGACTACGGCGAGCTGCGCCTGTTCCCGGGCAACTACGACGAGTACATGACCGTGGCGACCCAGTCCCGCGAGCAACTGCTGTCGGACAACGCCAAGAAGAAAGCGCAGATCTCCGAACTGCAATCCTTCGTCAGCCGCTTCTCGGCCAACGCCTCGAAAGCCAAGCAAGCCACCTCCCGTGCCAAGGCGATCGACAAGATCCAGCTGGCCGAGGTCAAGCCGTCGAGCCGTGTGAGCCCGTTCATCCGTTTTGAGCAGAACAAGAAACTGCACCGCCAGGCTGTGATGGTCGAAAAAATGGCCAAGGGCTTCGACGGCAAGCCACTGTTCAAAGACTTCAGCTTCCAGGTTGAAGCCGGCGAGCGCGTGGCGATCATCGGCCCTAACGGTATCGGCAAGACCACCCTGCTGCGCACCCTGGTCAACGAACTGACCCCGGACGCCGGCAGCATCAAGTGGACCGACGCCGCAGAGCTGGGCTACTACGCCCAGGACCACGCCCATGACTTCGAAGACGACGTGACCCTGTTCGACTGGATGGGCCAGTGGACCCAGGGCGAGCAAATGATCCGTGGCACCCTGGGCCGCATGCTGTTCTCCAACGACGAGATCCAGAAGTCGGTCAAGGTGATTTCCGGTGGTGAGCAAGGCCGCATGCTGTTCGGCAAGCTGATCCTGCAAAAGCCGAACGTACTGATCATGGACGAACCGACCAACCACTTGGACATGGAATCCATCGAAGCGCTGAACCTGGCGCTGGAAAACTACCCGGGCACGCTGATCTTCGTCAGCCACGACCGTGAGTTCGTATCGTCCCTGGCCACCCGCATCATCGAGTTGAGCGCCACCGGCGTGATTGACTTCAGCGGCACCTATGACGACTACCTGCGCAGCCAAGGCGTGGTGTTTTAACCGCAGCGAATAGTTTTTAGCGGCAAGCGGCAAGAAAAAGCCCTGTCCATGGTGACAGGGCTTTTTGCATCAATAGGTGCCCATAATAACTAGTTAGCCAGCTTCCTTTTCCCCCACGCCCTTGCCATCATGCCCTCACCGCCCGCCCGCGAACGAGTGACCATGCCTGCCGCCGCCCCCAGTTCCCTGTCGATCACCCTGCAGATCGTCTCCATTGTTTTCTACACTTTCATCGCCTTTATCTGCATCGGCCTGCCGATCGCGGTCATCCCAGGCTATGTGCATGAACAATTGGGCTTCAGCGCCGTAGTCGCCGGGGTCACCATCGGTGCGCAATACCTGGCCACCCTGCTCAGCCGTCCGATGGCCGGGCGCATGTCGGATAACGTCGGCACTAAACGCGCGATTGTGCTGGGTTTGGCGGGTATTCTGGTCAGCGGCGTGCTGACGTTTTTCGCGACACTGGTTGAAAGCATGCCCGCCCTGAGCCTGGGCATTCTGATCGTCGGCCGCCTATTGCTCGGCGTGGCCCAAGGCCTGATCGGCGTTGGCACCATCAGTTGGTGCATGGGCGCGGTGGGTGCCGAACACACGGCGCGCTCGATCTCCTGGAACGGTATCGCGTCCTACGGCGCCATCGCGATTGGCGCGCCGCTGGGCGTGGTGATGGTGGCCGATTACGGCTACACCAGCCTGGGTATCGCGTTATCGCTGCTGGCCGCCTTGGGCCTGGTGTTGATCCGCAATAAACCCTCGGTGCCGGTAGTGCGTGGCGAGCGGCTGCCGTTCTGGGCGGTGTTCGGGCGAATCGCGCCGTTTGGCGCCAGCCTGTGCCTGGCGTCTATCGGCTACGGCACGCTGACCACCTTTATCACCCTGTATTACCTCAACCGCGGCTGGGCCGGTGCGGCGTACTGCCTGACGGTGTTTGGCGTGTGTTTTATCTTGTCGCGCCTGGTGTTTATTTCGGCCATCAGCCGCTTCGGCGGGTTCACTGCGGCGATTGCCTGCATGACCATCGAAACCGTCGGCCTGACCCTGTTGTGGCTGGCGCCGTCCACCGGTGTGGCGCTGATCGGCGCCGGGCTCACCGGCTTCGGCTTGTCGCTGGTGTACCCGGCGCTGGGCGTGGAAGCCATCAAGCAAGTGCCCAACAGCAGCCGTGGCGCGGGGCTGAGTGCGTATGCGGTGTTTTTTGATCTGGCCCTGGCGATTGCCGGGCCATTGATGGGCGCCGTGGCGCTGAACCTCGGCTATGGCTGGATCTTCTTCTGCGCCGCGCTGCTGTCGGTCACGGCGCTGTGCCTGACCCTGCAGCTAAAGCGCCGCGCTTACTGATCAGCGGTCTGCAAACCGGCGCGGGTAGACTGACCCAGGGTGTGCACGAAAAAGCGTCCCGCTTCTGAGATCAGGTCGCGGTGAATGCCTTCGCGGTCGACACCATCGGCATCCGTGCAAATCGCCGGCATGGCCAGCAGTTGGTCGCTGTCACACGGCGCCATAAACACAAAGTGCCCGGCCCCGGCCAATAGCTTGAAATCCGGCGGCTGCGGCAGTTTGCGCGCCAGGGCGGCGGCGTTCTTGTCCACGGCCACCAGCTTGTCGCCGTCGCCGCTGTAGAGCAGCACCGGCACATGCACATCGGCCAGGGTGTGGCGGCCGAACATCAGGCTCAAAGGAGCCATCAGCATCAAGGCGTGTATACGCGGGTCGGCTTGCGGCTGCAGGTCTTCACGGTCGACCACCAGCTCGCCTTTGGTGGTACAGGCGTCGCGGTCTTCCGGGCGCTCCTGGCAATAACGGCGCAGGCGGTCGAAATCCGGCTTGGCACCGGCCAGGATCAGCGCGGTTTCACCGCCAGCGGAATAACCGATAACCCCCACCTGGTCGATATTGACGAACGGCGACAGCATCGTGTCGCCCAGGGTGGCGGTAATGGCTGCGGAAATCTGGATCGGCCGACCGTACAGGTTGCTCACCGTGCCCAGGCGGCTGTGATCCTTGTAGTTGTCGCCGGGATGCAATACGGCCACCACCACAAAACCCTTGCGCGCCAGCGAAGTGGCCAGGTCGTGCAGCGCCAGCGGTGTACCGGTATTGCCGTGGGACAGCATCAGCATCGGGAAACGCCCGATAGCGACCTTGGAATCCTGGGTGGCGGCCACGTGGTAAGGGCCCAACTGCGTGGAATGTTCATCGTCGGTGGACGGATAGAACGCGATGGCATTCATCGGCTGCTGATCCAGCGGGTCGAGAAAACTCATGCGGTGGAAGCCCACACTCCAATGCGGGTGCGGCGCTGGGGCGGCGTGCACTGAAATCAGGCCACCGAGCAGGGAAAGAACCAAAACAGCACAAAGACGCATCATGGGGATGTCCACCTTTGCTGCGCGACCACGTTCAACACCCGCGGCATGTCGGTTTGAAAAGTCCATGGGCCAAGGCACTCGCTCCGGGTGATAAACCCATGTGTGCATAACCTGGGCCAAAGTAATGACAGCGGGTAAACGAAAAAACTCCGTACTCCGGTCGCGTTCAGGCGATCAGAATACAGAGTTTAGGCGCCCCGGTTCAGATTGGAACCGAACAGAGGCGAACTTTACACAAGCCTTACGCGGCGGCGAACAATTGTTGGATGATCACGGTGTTGGCGTCGCTCAAGGCCTTGCTGCGAACTTCTTCACCGTAGGCCAGGCCTTGGGCGCGGACAAATTCGATATCAGTGATGCCAAGGAAGCCAAACACCAGTTTCAAGTAATCCTCGTGCCCCACATTGCTTGCCTGGCCCGCATGCAGACCGCCAGCGGTGGAAACAATGATCAGCTTCTTGCCGCCGCACAGGCCTTCAGGGCCGGCTTCGGTGTAACGAAAGGTTTGGCCGGCCACGGCAATACGGTCGATCCAGGCCTTGAGCTGGGACGGCACCGAAAAGTTGTACATTGGCGCACCGATGACTACGGCGTCAGCGGCGATGAATTCAGCCAGGGACGTAGCGCTGAGGTCAGCCTCGTGTTTTTGTACGGCGTCGCGCAATTCGGCAGCGGTGCCCAGAGCGCCCAGGGTCAGGCCGGAAAAGTGGCTGATACCTTCGGCGGCCAGGTCACGATACGTCACTTCCACGCTCGGCTCAGCCGCTTGCCAGGCCTTGACCACACCAGCGCTGAGCTGACGCGAAGCCGAGTTGTCGCCGAGGATGCTGGAATCGATATGCAACAGTTTCATGCGGGTTCTCCAAGTGAGGATCGCGGCTGGGCGATCGAATGAGGTTAATCCTACACATGAACCCAATGATCGATTAGACGGCGCAAATGTGATTGATCGTCCTGCCAGCAGGACAATCCTGTTTCAGCAAACATCCAATCCAACGCTGTAGCGCAGCGCTTTTTCCAATTGCTAACGCGGGAAAGGACCAAGCGCGAAATCTACACCCGCCGCCAGGATGCTCACGGTGATGTGCTCGATTGCATCAAAATGTTTACAACCCGAAACGACGTCGTGGTTTCAACAATCAGCGGTCACCGATAGAGTTTGAAAAGCGTTACGGAAAAACGCCGGGGAGTGGCTGGAAATCCAGGACGATTCCTTATCGACTATCGTCAATATTTTTGACGCTCAGCGTTTCTAATTCCACATTCGTAAACTTGAGTAAGCCTGATAATGACTACCCTGCTTTCTTCACAATCTATCAGTTACGAAAATACCTTTGGCCCTTTGTTCGCAGACATTTCCTTCGGCCTTAAAAAAGGCGACCGCATCGGCCTGATTGGTCATAACGGCTGTGGCAAAAGTACCTTGCTGAGAATCCTCAGCGGCGATCTCACCGCCACTTCCGGCACTATATCCCTGTCAAACCAATGCCGGATGGCACGGGTTGAACAGCATCTGCCCACCGACCTGAATGCTTACACACTCATCGACGCGGTAATCAATCATGGGCCCGACCGTTTGCATCAATACGAACGCTGGCAGGTCGAAGCGCTGCTGGCCAGCTTGGGGTTTGATGAAGCTGCTTGGAAATTGACTGCCGGAACGCTCAGCGGAGGGCAGCACACGCGCCTTCTGCTGGCCCGCGCACTGATCCGGCAGCCGGACTTACTGTTGTTGGACGAACCCAGTAACCATTTAGATCTACCGACGTTACTTTGGCTTGAGCACTTTCTGAAAACCTGGGCCGGCAGCTTTGTCTTGGTTTCCCATGACCGCAGCCTTTTAGATAACGTCACCAACTGCACCTGGGTATTGCGCGACAAGACCCTGCAATTTATTCGACTACCCTGCACGCAGGCGCGTGAAGCTCTGGCAGAGAAAGACAGTGCAGATACCCACCGCCGTCAGGCCGAGCAAAAAGAGATTGACCGAGTTGCAAAAAGCGCTAAACAGCTGGCCATCTGGGGTAGCGTCTACGATAGCGAGAAGCTGGCGCGCAAAGCCAAGCAAATGGAGAAACAGGTCGACCGGCTGAAGGATGACCAGACTCAAGTCACCGCCGGGACGCAGTGGCAGTTGCGTCTTAATGGCGAAGCGTTAACAGCCGACCGCTTGTTAGAGCTATCTCATTTGCAGGTTCGGCCTGCGTCAGATGCGCCAGTGCTGTTCGAGCTGGACGAAATCCGGGTTAAATGCGGTGATCGGATTGCACTGGTTGGCCGCAATGGCTGTGGTAAATCTTCACTCCTGCATACCTTATGGCGAGCCTTCTGCTATCCAGAGACAGTAGAGGATGGCGTGGTATTCCACCCGAAAGTACGCGTCGGTTACTACGATCAAAGCCTGCAGCAGCTGCGTGATGATGCCACCTTAAACGAAGCACTTGTCCCTTTTTCGGCGCTTACAGAAGACCAGAGAAAAATAGCGCTCATTAGTGCCGGCTTCCCGTACCTGCGCCATCAACAAAAAGTGAGCACCCTGAGCGGCGGCGAGCGTTCACGGTTGTTGTTTATCGGACTCACACTGGCAAACTATTCGTTGTTATTGCTGGACGAGCCGACTAACCACCTCGATATGGAAGGCAAAGAAGAACTGGCGCAAACGCTGAAAATGTTCAGCGGTGCTGTATTGCTGGTTTCTCACGACCGTACATTGATTGAGCAAAGCTGTAATCGTTTCTGGTTGATAGATGACCATAGGCTGAAAGACTGGCACGCTCTAGCGCCAGTGTATGCCACTCTGGCAAATGCGCATGTATCCGCCACGTTAGCCGCGCCGGTACAGGATGAACGATCGTTTATATTGCCAGAAACAGAAGAACTCCTACTGGCCACTCTGTTGGATCTCGAAAGTAAACTGGAGGAGGACCTGGCGCGTAAGGTCAAGCACCAGAAGCCCGAATTACAGCGGGAGTGGCAGCAACAGATTGCTCAGCTCGGCGTTCTGCTCGATTTAGGGTAGCGCCACTCTTCCAGGTGATCTGGCGCGCTTCAATTACCGCAACGTTGGTTACCGCGGACGGGAAAAGAATACGGAGCAGTTATCCAGTCTATCCGGGTTGGCTAAACTGATACTGGCGCCTTCCTGCACCTCCCGAAATCCAAATAGCGGCCACAGACCTCTCGGTTGCAGCGCAAGTACTGCACCCATCCTCTGCGGCGCCATGTTTTTACCGCTGCTGGCGTAGCGCAGCAGCTGTTTCTCCTGTCACGGATGGAATGACACACAAAATTACAAAGTGTGCATTTGCGGAATTGTTGAATATGGTCTTTATTTACGAAGTCGCTGACCGGTTCTGAAATTACGCAGTTTCTCCCTGAATAAAACAGGGCCTCCCGCTTGATGCCTGAACAAAAAGCAATACTCATCAGTGGCTGCTATATCCAACATTGTTACGACCTCATCTTTTAACCAATGAGAATACAAAATGAAAAATGAAGAAGTGATTGAATATGTATTGGAATCAGACAATCCTAACGCTTTCTCTGCGAAAAGTGAAAATGAAGACGTCTCTTTCTTCATGGATTTGGCAGATGACGAACTGATGCTTCAAGCTGTGTTCAGTCGTTGTTAATAGTTCGCTAGGACTATGACAAAAAAGGTCATTCATTATGTTTGACCTTTTTTAATAAAACCAACAGCGAACTATTTAGTCAGGATTATTCCTTTGGAAAATAAAAAAATAATTCTTCTTGAGAGCATCGATGCCAGTGACGTAGTGTTATTTCGAAAAAATTACCTCATGAATGAAAAGCCCGTCATTCTAAAAGGAATGGGTAAGGATTGGCCTGCCATTAAGCGTTGGTCTGCAGACTTTTTCAGAAAGACTTATGGACATATCAAAGTACCTGTCTGTTATTACAAGACGAAACGACAAGAAGCGTACAAAGACCAAACCAAGATGTCACTGGGAGAGTATATAGTTTTAGCAGAAAAAAATAGCGCCTTTGAAGATGACGCTGAATTACCTTATTTGGGTGGATGGATCTATCATAAAGAGTTTCCTGAGCTACTCGATGATATCGACATGAGCCTACCTTGTTTTCCTGATAACTGGTTATACAAATTGCCCTCTTCGATTTCAATACCACCGACCAATTTGCTTATCGGTTATCTACAGGTATCAAGCCCTCTGCATACAGATTCTTTTTTTGTCAATTCAGTGCTAACCATGATTGTGGGTGAAAAAAAAGCACGCCTGGTATCGCCCGCTCACACGTTTGCAGTTTCCAATGGGCAAGATTTATTTAATCCTGATATTGCTAATAAAGTACTCAAGCACGGCGCCGATATTTTTGAAGGTACAATATCGGCCGGTGATGCTTTATATATCCCTCCTGGCTGGTGGCATAACGTAATCAACTGTGGCTTTACAATCGCCGTTCAAAACTTACATGTAGACACTCATAGATTTCCACTTTTTGAACAGCAGATGCGTGGTTTTGTTCTACCCTTACTAAGTAAAATCGAAGACTTAGGAAGGGAGGCCAGAACAGAATTATTTAAATCAGTAAAAACACTCTCCCCGCCCTTATCTCATAAGATCGGGGATTTTGTTGAGCATGAAAAAAATTACATTATGTTTCTTAAAAAATCAGCAAAAAAATCCGAAGAGCACCTAAGTCGTTATTACTCACAAAATTTCAGCGATTAAAGAACAAAGATTTACCAGACATCCACTGAGAGCACATTAACTAAATAATTTTTTGCGTGCTATTTTTGGTAACGCTTATTCAAGCAATCCTTAAATAACTCGCCACGTAAAAACAGAACAATTAAAAATTCTTGGTAACCTGGCACGACGTAAGGGGGCTGTGTGACGGAGAAACACAAATCAATTAGGATTGCTGTGGATGCACCTCCCGGATCATTAAAATCTCCTCGCGACTATGGGGCACTGCAACTGGCGAGTTTGGGGGCGCTTCCTCCCCGAGCGCCAATATCCATGCCACTCCCAAACGTGAACATAGAAGGTGGCTGTGATATAAACGTTAAGGATGAGGGATATACCTACATTCTTTCTCCCAACGCTAACAGCCTCCGTAACCTTAATAATATTTCAGGAAAAGATTATTTGAATGGACTAAATTATCTGTCCAGTCAGGACTTCATCGTCCGTCATCTAATCATGAGTAAAGCAACGTTAGGGTTAACACACGATGGCAGTGCTGTTATACGTTTTGAAGAAAAAGTTCCCGCCTTTGAAGGATTGCTATCCTCCCCTGCCTGGATACCGTTTCGTACGGATAAATGGCCAGGGGCCCGACAAGTCTGTGAAATTGCCCCCAATAGGTGGGAGGCTTCGTGTCCTCACGACAGCATCCCACCTATTCTTATAGAAGTCGTTCGTAACCCTGAAGAGAATCTCACGCTGTTCGAAAAAGGCATTATTGATCAGACTGCAGACACCGCAACTCCATTCAACTCGACTCCATCAACCGATGGGCGGCGCGTCGTTAAAAAAACATCTCTTAGAGCGATACTTGTTTTCTCAGGCGAACTGATCGGCGATGATAAAAAACCACTTCGCAAAGAAATTAAAAACATTTTAGAGAACACCAACTGCGCAGAACACGTAGGTTGGGCAAGAGCCTCTAGGCTGTCTGATGATCCAATGCCGCTAAAAAAATTAATTCCTTTAGAGTGGCCAACTATAGCATCGAGAGAGGGCTTTACGTTAGCGTATTCCGATTACTATCCCAATGCTACAGTCGCTTGGTCTATTGCCACGATTCTTCATCAACATGGCGTACCGTGCACGCCCGTTTCTGACAGTTATTCAGCGTCTAAAGTTAAAGCGGCTATGCGACTCATGATAGTTTCCGGCCCGACTGATGACGCCTGGGGCAGATATGCATCACTCATATTATGCCCAGCCTGGCGAAGTGAATCACAAGCACAACAGCTCTATGTCAACACATTAAAATCATCGCTATTCAACAATGAGCAGAGGCAATTGCTCGATGACTTATTAGATGACGTATGTCCAAGCGTGGTCGTTGGTGCCATTCCAAGCATTTGTTTGAGCAATGTTAACTTTAAAAACTGACATACCCACTGCAACCATTAAGCTAATGAGGGCCCGGCCATGAACATGATACATACAACAGTAGACTTACATATCCCTCCGCTAAATAGTTCCAGCAAGGTTTGCGAAGACATCATTAAAACATTTGGCCTGTCCGAAGACGGGTGGGTGGAGTCGCTGTCAGATTTAGATATACCGACAGACGGGATTGTTTTAATTACGGGGGCAAGCGGCGTCGGTAAAAGTTTGCTATTAAAAGATATTTCTCGGCAGTTTCCAGATACCCGAAAAATACCAACTGATATTGATATAGAGAAACCTATCGCGGAAATCATATCTTGTGAAGATGCCGGCGAAGTCATCCGCTATCTTTCAAAATTCGGGCTGGGAGAACCACGTGTCCTGATTGGCCCTTTTTCCCACCTGTCGGATGGACAAAAAGAACGTTTCCTTATTGCGTTAGCTTTACGCAAAGGCGTAGGCCCCCTTATCCTTGACGAATTTACTACGCGACTGGACAGGCGCACAGCGCACATTGTCGCCATGAACGTAGGGAAAATTCTTCGCTCCAATAAACAAAGTGCGTTTATTGCAAGTTGCCACGATGACATTGTCGACTTTCTAAATCCTGACGTTCATATTGAACTTTGCTCTGATGGGAAACATCGCGTTCTTAATAAAAAACCTAACAGCACGAACCTGTTAAAAAGCCTGGAGATACAAATTAAAAAAGGCACGATAGACGATTATAAAAAACTGTCCCGCTATCATTATGAAAATGACAACCCAAATGACATTGATATGCTAGCCCCCCTGGTTGATCATGTTGTCACTGCCTACTCCAAAGGAGAGTTGGTAGGTGTTAATTTGTGTATTCGCCCATGGCCAAAAGCATTTGATATATTCCCTGAGTTCTCAGACATCAATAAATATGTATTACAGTCATTCCGGGTCATTGTACATCCACAGTATCGCGGCATTGGACTGACCAAGGCATTGGATGTCATCCCTAACGCCAATACAAAAATACTCTTATCATGGTCTGCATTTTCTTCCTATTACGCGTTTCCTATTCTTGCGAACTATCAACGCTTGAACAGCCCGTTTGAAACAATGAGCCATGCAGAGACCTTGCTTCAGGCATTTGTTGAGCCACGACAAACAAACAAAAAAAAATCACTTCACTTGATGATGGAGTGCCGTCAACTCTGGCAAGATCTAACCGATGAAGAAAAGAAAACATTGAAGACGCTCATTGTCGAGGCCACCAGTGAAAAAAGTTTGCGCCTGGCGCTCTTTCAAAGAAAAATATCTGGCTTGGATACTTCCGCTGAGTCCATACGTTTTATGAAATCCATTTTTCTAAAACTTTACGCCAAATCCAGCAACACTGTTTTACCCATGATGCTGGCTGAAGCGGTTTACAGACCCATGGCTATGTTTGTCAAAAACATAAGTGATACGAATATCACAGAGGACTGCCGCCTTGCTTAAAAAAGAAAGCCAATGGGTATTACGCGGAGATGTTGTTATTCTCAGTGATGACAATCAACTTAAATTGATCACGGAGAGCGGCATAAAAAGCATCAAGCCGGGTAATTCAGACACGGCTAAACTGCTTCAGTTACTGAGCACAACAGGCGTAGCGGTAGAATTGGAGAATGAGCCAGAGAGAAGCCTTCTTCGAAAACTAAAGGATGCTAATCTCATTCACACTGCCCCGCCTTGTGGGATGACGCCGTTACAGGCTATGCAATGGTCGTGGAATGAAGCGGTTGCTCCCAATCAAGAAATGAGTCAACAGCTAAAAAACGCATCAATCGTAGTGGTTGGCTGCGGCGGTACAGGAGCGTTAGTTGCACAAAGCCTTGCAGGTTCGGGTGTGGGGTCTTTTGTTTTGATTGATTTCGACACCGTCAGCCTAAACAATCTTAATCGTCAATTTGTTTTTGGTGCAGACGATATTGGCCACTATAAAGCAGACATACTTGCTCAACGATTGATAGACAATCAAAAAGTAGTCGAGGCTAAACCCATCGTCGCGGAGATAACGTCCAGCAAGCAGTTAGCAACGCTCGCGAAGGGCGCGGATTTAATAATCTGTTGTGCTGATGAGCCTAGAGGCGCTATTCAGAGTTACGTCGCTAACGCCGCAGTAAAAGCAAACACATCAGCGCTGTTCGGTGCGGTGGGTATTAACAACGGGATACTTGGGCCGCTTCTCAAAGAGCGATCTTCGTTTCGGGCCTATCTACGCTGGATTCGAGAGGTGCGCAGCGTTTGTAAAAAAACGATTGTGCCTGCACGTTTTCCGTCCAATGGAATAACAAATTCGATTATGGCTAACCTCATCGCGTGGGAAGCTTTTCAGTATTTGGCAAACCGGGGGCCTACAAAAACAGACGCCTGCACCTTAACCTTAAACTTCAACTCTTTTGAATTTACAAAAAAACAGGTATTCAAATAAAAATGGTCGCATTGAATTTTTTAAAAAACAAGAACGATAACTTATATTATTCCTTGTCGATCTTTATGAACATGGATGTTCAGAGAAGTTTATTTGTTCTTTACCTGCTGCAACTTGGCGTCACGCAAGGCGAGATAGGTATTCTACAATCTTTTTTATTCTTTTCTTCCGTCGCATTAGAAATTCCGTCTGGTTTACTTGCCGATCGATACGGCCGCAAAGTTACGCTGATACTCGGCTTTCTAGGATTATTCATAAGCGGTATTGGTTTTGTGCTGTTTTCAGACTTTATTCCGTTCGCCATTATATTTTGCCTCTTCGGCGCGAGTATCGCTATGGGCTCCGGCTCAGACCGGGCGTTATTGTATGATAACTTACTGGCTGAAAATCGGGCTGAAGAGTACCCTAAAATACTAGGGCGTGCCCGTGCCATTGGTGCGGTATCATTGGGTTTGTCTATGCTGCTGGGCGGCGTATTACAAGACACTTGGTCTTGGAACAGCGTCTATATTTTCTTCGCGGTATCAAAACTTGTTGGCGCTATTGTCGTAACACTCATTCCCGAAATCAGACTCCCTTCGGTCTCACTCAACGCCGACAAAACAAGCGCTACGATCGATAAGAAAGCAGAGGGAATTTTTACTTTATTACTTAATTTCTTCCGTTCCAAAAAAGGTGCTTTTCTGATGCCTTTATTTATTGGATATGCTTTATTCGAACTATCAACCATTCCTTTGTTTATCTATGGGCAGCCATTTTTTTCCCTCCAGGGCTTAGAAATCCCCATCATTGCTGGTATTTACGCTGCCGTTGAAGCTATCTCAGCAGGTATGTTCGTGGCTGCCGGATTTCTTTGTACCAGGTTCTCGCTCGGCACCATTGCTTTCACCACTACTCTTATTGTGACCTTTCTTCTTTTCATCTTATCATTGAATATCGGCATCATTACCTCAGTCGTTACTTTCCTACTAATCATGTCACTCCCCGCTGTCTATGAGACCTCCTATGAAACCTATATCCATGATAATGTTGAGTCACGTATCCGTGCCTCTTGCCTCTCTGTGGCCAACCTAATCAATTCCGTCATTATCGGCATCTCCTATACTGTTTTCGGCGGACTCTTAGATCTATATGGTTTTTCGTTGACGTTGATCATAGTGGCAGCCACGTGTTTTGTTGGCTTATTTGGGGTAGGGATAACATTGGTGTTAGGCGGACAAAAAGTCCATTTGAAAAAACAACACGCTTAAATCGTCTCGAATTTTTTGGACACTTTCCAGCCTCACTGCGTAACGCGTTTACAACGCTACCAGTGGGCGCTGGCTTGAACTCAATGCGACGACACATAAATAGACGCCGACGCAGGTGCCGGTAGCGCGTAAGTGCGTTTCATCCACTGAATCTCCTCCTGGGGCGTGCGCCCGAACAAGCGCTTGAACTCGCGGCTGAACTGGGAGGCGCTTTCATAGCCCACCTGAGCACACGCCGTGGCGGCGGTGATGTCGTTGCGCAGCATCAACAAACGCGCCTGGTGCAGACGCGTGGACTTGAGGTATTGCATCGGCGAGGTGTCGGTGACCGTGCGAAAGTGCGCATGAAAACTCGGCACGCTCATCATCGCCTCCTTGGCGAGTTCCTCCACGTCCAAATGCTGGTGATAGCATTCATGGATCTTGCGAACCGCCCGTGCCACCTTGCCGAACTGGCCCTGACGATTAAGCGCGGCACGCATGGAACCGCCCTGCTCGCCCGTGAGGATGCGGTAGTAGATCTCGCGCATCAGCGTCGGGCCGAGGATCTGCGCATCCATTGGTGTGCTCATGGCCTCAAGAAAGCGCAGCAGTGATTCGCTGAGTTGCTCATCCATTGGCGATGAATACATGCCCCGGGGCTTGGCCTCGACCAACCCCGGAAAGTCATTCAATGCCAGCATCAACTCGGCAGCCAGGGTGAAATCCAGCCGCAGGTACACCGCCAGCATCGGTTCCTCTTTGCTGGCCTCGGTTTCCATGGTGAACGGCACCGGCACCGACACCACCAGGTAATGCTGGGCGTCGTACAGGTAAACCTCTTCACCCAGATAACCGCGCTTGCGCCCCTGGCAGACAATCACGATGCCGGGGTCATAGAGCACCGGAACGCGGTGCAATGGCTGATTCGAGCGCAGGAAGCGCACGTCCTCCAGCGCGCTCAGGTTATAGCCTTCGACAGGTGCCAAGCGGCTCATCAGCTCGATAATTCTTTGGGTACGGCCCATAGCGCATGGCTCCTGGCGAAAACAGCACGGTACTGCGCAAAAACCGCCATGGCTATGTACTCATAGGAATAGGCAATCAGCACATCGGAATGGATATTCGCCCGCACGGCCCATTTACGTAGCCTGAAACAGCACTTTCAGCCTTCGGAGCTTCCCCATGCTTATCGTCTACAACCCCGCCACCGGCGAAGAAATCGGCCGCGTTGCCAAGCACACCTCAACCGAGGTCAAAGCCGCCGTCGACCGCACTTGCGCCGCCTTTGCTGAATGGTCCGGCAAACTTGCCAGGGAACGCAGCGACATCCTGCGCCGCTGGCACGACATCGTTAAGGCCGACAAGGAAGCCTTCGCCGAACTGCTGTGCCGCGAAAACGGCAAGTGCCTCAGCGAAGCCCGAGGTGAAATCGACTACGGTTTGGGCTTTATCGAGTGGTACGCCGAAGAGGCCAAACGCGTCTACGGCGACACCATTCCCACCCACGACCGCAATGCCAATGTCATGGTGACCAAAGAAGCCATAGGCCCGGTCGCAGCCATCACGCCGTGGAACTTCCCGTTCATGATGATCACCCGCAAAGTCGCCACGGCCCTGGCCGCCGGCTGCACCATGGTGATCAAACCCGCCGAAGACACGCCGCTCACCGCCCTCAAGCTGCTGGACTACGCACGCAGGGCCGGTATCGAAGCCGGCGTGCTCGAAGTGGTGGTCGGTGACCCCAAGGAAATCGGCCTGATCCTTACCGGCGACCCACGCATCCGCAAGATCTCGTTTACCGGCTCCACCGGCGTGGGCAAATTGCTCGCGGCGCAATGCGCAGCGACTATCAAGAAGATGACCCTGGAGCTGGGCGGCAATGCGCCATTTATTGTGTTTGAGGACGCCAACCTGGATGAGGCGGTAAAAGGACTGGTCAGCGCCAAACTGCGCAACTCGGGCCAGGTGTGCATCTCGCCGAACCGGATCTTTGTGCAGCACAGCATTCTCGAAGCCTTTATCGAACGCGTGAAGGCTGCGGTCGCCAACATCGAAGTGGACCAGGGCCTGCGCGAGGGCTTTGTGGTTGGGCCGTTGGTCAATCAGCTGGGCTTCGACAAAGTCGTGCGCCTGGTCGAGGACGCCAAGGCTGCCGGCGCCAACGTACTGATGGGCGGCAAGCCCCACGCCAAGGGCGGGCTGTTCTATGAACCGACCGTATTGACCGGCTTGCAGGACGATTCACCGCTGGCCACCGAGGAGATCTTCGGCCCGGTGTTCGCCGTCTATTCGTTCAAGGACGAAGAAGAAGTCATCGCCCGCGCCAACCAGACCGAGTTCGGCCTGGTCGCCTACGCCTACACCAGCGCATTGGGCCGGTCGTTGCGCCTGTCACGTCAGTTGGAGGCCGGTATGGTGATTCTCAACTCGGGTTCAGTGGGCACCGCATCGGTTCCGTTTGGTGGCATCAAGCAGTCCGGCTATGGGCGTGAAGGCAGCTATTACGGGATCGAGGAGTACGTGCATGTTAAGTATGTGTTGATGGCCGGGGCGCAGTTCTAAACCCTCTCACCCTCCAAAAGCCAGTGCCTGCATGGTGCTGGCTTTTTTTTAGGCTGGATTTGCGCACGCCAGACGCGGATAGTTCGTCCCACTGACAGGACAATAGGTTGACCATGCAAGACCTCAACGACCTCTACTATTTCGCCAAAGTCGTCGAAGCCGGCGGCTTCGCGGCGGCCGGCCGGCTGCTGGGGATTCCCAAGTCACGGCTGTCGCGGCGCATTGCCGAGCTGGAAGAGCGCCTTGGCGCCCGCCTGTTGCAGCGCACCACGCGCCAATTGACCCTTACCGCCGTCGGCGAGCGTTACCTGCGCCATTGCCAGGCGATGCTGCTGGAAGCCGAAATGGCCGACGAGGCCGTGGCCAGCATGTCCAGCGAACCGCGCGGGCGCCTGCGCGTGAGTTGCCCGGTGGGCATGGCCCAGCACATGTTGCCAGGCATAGTTGCCGGCTTTCTCGCCGCTCACCCACTGGTGCAGCTGGAGATGACGCTGGTCAACCGACGCGTCGACCTGGTGGCTGAAGGCATCGACGTGGCCCTGCGTGTGCGCGAGCTGGGCGATGAGGACCCGTTGCTGGTGACCAAGCGCCTGCGTCAGGCCCAGACAGTTTTGGTGGCCAGCCCGCAGTTTCTGCAAGGCCGGCACATCAACACCCCGGACGATCTCAAGCAATTGCCGGTACTCGCCGCGCTTGAGGCCGATCGCCTGGTGCACTTGCGGTTGCTCGACCCGCAGGGCAATACCGAAAACGTCTCAATGGAAGCGCGCCTGGGCATCGACGACTTTATCGTGCGCAAAGCCTGCGCCTTGCAGGGCCTGGGCTTTACCCTGCTGCCGATGATGTATTGCGAAGAGGAGTTGGCCAGCGGCCAATTGGTGCAGTTGCTGCCAGAATGGTCCTCGCCGGGCGGCTGGCTGCAGGCGGTCTACCCGCACCGCCGTGGGGTATTACCGGCGATTCGGGCCTGGATCGACTATCTGGAAGAAGCCTTCAAGGGTTGCGGAGACCGTTTGTTATGAAGATGAGCGAAGCACAAGTCGCGGCGTTTTGCCTGGGCCTGCCCGGCGCGCGGGAAGACTACAAATGGGGCGGCGTGCGCGTGTTCTCGATTGCCGGCAACAAGATGTTCGCCCTGCAGAACCTGCGTGGAGACTCGCTGGCGTTCAAAGTCGACAAGGAACTGTTCCTCGGCCATGTCGACCGCCCCGGCATTCACCCGGCGCCCTACCTGGCGCGGGCGCAGTGGGTGATCATGAACTCGCCCTACCCGCTGGGCGCCGAGGAACTGCGTGGCCTTTTGCAGCGCTCGCACCAGTTGGTGGTAAGCAAATTGCCCAAGCGCACGCAGGTTGGCTTGTTGCTAGAGGACTGACAGCAGCGTGCCGCCCAGGAACAACTGGTCCAGCCAGAACACTTGGTGCAGCAACACAATCACCCAGAACAGCACCTGATATGAAACCTTGCGCGTCTTGTGGCGAAACACCTGCTGGGCAATCAATGCCCCCGGCCAACCACCGGCCAGCTCCACGGCATGCAGGATATTTTCGCGCACGCGCGGGCCTTCGGCTTGGGCCTTGCGCTTGTCGCCCCAGTACAGGAAAAACGCCACCACGCTGACCACGCCATAGGCCGCCAGCGGGATCAGCGTTTCGCCGCGATACCACAAGAGTGCCGCGCCAGTCAGCGGCGCGGCGCACAACAATACAAAGATGAACGCCTTCAAACGCGGGTGCTGAATGCTCATGGTTTGACCGCCGTCCAGTCGATCCAGCCAAACTGCCAGGTGGCGAGGATCACCAACCCGAACGCAATCCGATACCAGGCAAACGCCGCGTAGCTGTGGCTGGCGATGAACTTGAGCAACGCCTTGACCGCAATCATCGCAAAGATAAACGAGGTGACAAACCCGATGGCAAATACCGGCAAATCATCGGGCTGGAACAGGTGACGGTATTTGTAGCCCGAATACACGGCCGCACCGACCATGGTCGGCATGGCCAGGAAGAACGAGAACTCGGTGGCGGTCTTGCGCGACAGGCCGAACAACAGGCCGCCGATGATGGTCGCGCCGGAGCGCGAAGTGCCCGGAATCATGGCCAGGCACTGGGCCACGCCGACCTTGAGCGCGTCTTTCCAGGTGATCTCATCCACTGTTTGCGCGTGCACCGCGTGTTGGCGGCGCTCGGCCCACAGCATGATCACGCCGCCCACCACCAGTGCGGTGGCCACCGTGATCGGGTTAAACAGGTAATGCTTGATCAGGTCGGCAAAAATCACTCCCAGCACCACTGCCGGCAGCACCGCGATGATCAGGTTGACGGTAAAGCGCTGGGCGTTGCGCTGGGTCGGCAAGCCGATCACCACGTCGAGGATCTTGCGCCGAAACTCCCAGACCACCGCAAGGATCGCGCCCAGTTGAATAATGATGTTGAACGCTTCAAAGCGTTCGCCGCCAAAACCGATCAAGTCGGCGACGATAATCTGGTGTCCGGTGCTGGAGATCGGCAGGAACTCGGTCAGCCCCTCCACCACGCCAAGAATCAATGCCTGTATGGCGGTCCAAAAATCCATGTATCCCCCGAAGGTCATGCGCTGCGGCATGCCTTGTCTGTCTTTTTAATGTTCACTGACACACGAGCAATCGTGATGCGCTGCTGATTTTCACCAGCCGTGCGCAAAAATTTCGTGAAAAATCAGGGAGTACTCAGGTTTTTCGCTTACAGGCCGAAAGCCTATCAGACAAGGTGGAATTGTCGATGCGGCACACAATTATAAAAAGCAGGGAGTGACAGGACGATGAACAGTTTGCGCAGCATGTCGATCAGCCGCCGTCTTTGGCTGATCCTGATAGTCGCCGTGTTGATGCTGCTGACCCTCGGGTTGCTGATGCTCAAGCAGATCCATGGCGACCTCTACCAGGCCAAACGCCAACAGACTCAGCACGTGGTGCAGACCGCCAGCGGCGTGCTGGCTTACTACCAGAACCTTGAAAAAACCGGCGCACTCACCCGCGAGGCCGCGCAACAGCAAGCCCTCAGTGCAGTGCGTGGCCTGCGCTATGACCATGATGACTACTTCTGGATCAACGACCTCACGCCCGTGATGATCATGCACGCGGCCAACCCCAAGCTCGATGGCCAGAACCTTTCGGCGATTCGCGACCCGGACGGTTTCGCGGTGTTCAATGAATTTGTGCTCCTGGCCAAGGCCAAGGGCGCCGGCATCGTCAACTATCGCTGGCCCAAGCCGGGCGCCGACGCGCCGGTGGAGAAAACCTCGTATATCCAACTGTTCGAGCCATGGGGCTGGATTATCGGCTCCGGCGTCTACGTGGATGATGTGCAGGCCGAATTCAACGGCCAAGTGTGGAAGGCCTCGCTGATCGGCCTGGGCATTGCACTGCTGATGGGGCTGCTGGTGATCCTCATCGCGCGCAGCATCGTGCAGCCATTGCAGGCGGCGGTAAACGCCATGGGCAATATTGCCAGCGGCGAAAGCGACCTGACCCGCACCCTCGACACCCACGGGCGCGACGAGGTCACTCAACTGTCGCAGCACTTCAATAGCTTTACCGCCAAACTGCGCCAGGTGGTCGGCCAATTGCAGGTGTGTGCCAATGCGCTGGGCCAGTCGTCGACGGAGCTGGGCACCAATGCCAGCCAGGCCCACGACCGCAGCCAGCAACAGTCGCAGCAGATGGAGCTGGTGGCTACCGCGATCAATGAAGTGACCTATGGCGTCCAGGATGTGGCAAAAAACGCCGAGCACGCCGCCAGCGAAATGCGCGACGCCCAGGCCCAGGCGCAGCAAGGCCAGGTGAATATCGACGGCAGCCTGCAACAGATCGACCAACTCTCCAGCACCATCAGCCAGGCCGTGGAGGTGATCCGCACCCTGTCCAGCGAAAGCACGCAGATTGGTGGCGTGTTGGAAGTGATCCGTTCGATTGCCGACCAGACCAACTTGTTGGCCCTCAACGCCGCCATCGAGGCGGCGCGTGCCGGTGAGCAGGGTCGCGGGTTTGCCGTGGTCGCCGATGAAGTGCGGTTGCTGGCCCAGCGCACGCAGAAGTCCACGGCCGAAATCCAGGTGATGATTGAGCGCCTGCAGGGGCATTCGGAAGCGGCGGTCAAGGTGATCAGCGACAGCCACAGTGCCTCGCAGTTGACCATTGAACAAGCCGGCCAGGCGGGTGCAAGCCTTACTGCCATTGGCCAGGCGTTGCGCAACCTCAACGGGCTGAATGCCTCGATCGCCAGCGCGACCTTGCAACAGGCGCATGTGGTGGAGGACATCAACCAGAACGTCACACAGGCGGCGGGCTTGTCCCACAGCACGGCGCTGGCGGCGGAACAGTCCAGTGTGGCGAGTGCGCATTTGCGCGGGTTGAGTGAACAGCTTGAAGGGTTGTTGCGCCAGTTCAAGATCTAGCACTCATGCTCGTTCCCACGCAGAGCGTGGGAACGAGCATTCCTACGCCCCACCATCTTGGTTACAATCACCGCCCTCTGCCACTCTCCCAAGGAACCGCCATGTCCGGGCTTGAATTGTTCGCCGCCGCCCTGGGGGTGATCGCTGTCTGGCTGACGGTCAAACAAAACCCCTGGTGCTGGCCGATCGGCCTGGTGATGGTGCTGCTCTACACCTGGGTGTTCTTCGACGTAAAACTCTATTCCGACATGCTCCTGCAAGTGGTCTACGCCGGCCTGCAACTCTACGGCTGGTGGCAATGGACCCGCGCCGGTGAAGTCAAGCAAGGCCGCCAGGTCACCAGCCTGGGCTGGCCTGCGATCATGCGCAACCTCGCCGTCGGCGCCCTGTTCAGCCTGCTGCTCGGCGCTGCCATGGCCCACTGGACCGATGCCGCACAACCCTGGCTCGACGCCGCCCTCACCGGTTTCAGCCTGGTGGCGCAAATGTGGATGGCACAAAAACGCGTGCAATGCTGGCCGCTGTGGATCGCCGTGGACGTCATCTTCGTCGGCCTGTTTCTCTACAAGGGCCTTTACCTCACCGCCGCGCTGTATGCACTGTTCACCGCAATCGCCGTACAAGGCTGGCGTGAATGGCGCGCCGACCCGGCGTTGCACGCATGAAAGTGGTGGTACTGGCCGGCCCCGAATCCAGCGGCAAAAGCTGGCTGGCCGCGCAACTGCATGCACGCTTCGGCGGGCTGATGGTGGGTGAATACGTGCGCTTTTTCATCGACCATCACCAGCGTGACACCACCCTGGCGGACATCCCGGCCATCGCCCGTGGCCAATTGGCCTGGGAAGACGCTGCCCGCGCCGAGCAGCCTCACCTGCTGATCCTCGACACCCACCTGCTGACCAATAAACTCTGGAGCCAGACCCTGTTCGGTGACTACCCGGCGTGGCTGGATGACGAGCTGCTGGCCCGCCATTACGACCTGCACCTGCTGCTGTCCCCAGAGGACGTGGAATGGAGCGCCGACGGCCAGCGCTGCCAACCGGAGTTGGCGGATCGCCGAGTGTTTTTCCAGGGCAGCCTGGACTGGATCGAACAGCACCAACAACCTGCCCTGGTGATTCGTGGCGACTGGGAAGCACGCCGCGCCATAGCCTTTGAGGCCGTCGAGCAACTGCTCGCCCAGCCGTGCCGAGGACAACTTGCATGACTAGCTCACTGCGTATAGCCATTGTCGGCGCCGGCCCCGGCGGCTTGACCCTGGCACGTATCCTCCATCGCCACGGCCTGGCCGCCTGCGTATTCGAACGCGAACGCGGGCCGCTGGAACGCCCCCAGGGCGGCACCCTGGATCTGCATGTCGAATCCGGCCAACTGGCGCTGCAACTGGCCGGGTTGGAAGACGCCTTCCGGCGTATCGCGCGCTATGAAGACCAAGGCGCGCGCCTGATGGATCAACATGGCCGCCTGCTGTTCGCAGACCCCAACCCCGATGACGGCGACCGCCCGGAAGTCGACCGCACCCAATTGCGTCAGATCCTGCTCGACTCGCTGCCTGAAGGCTGTGTGCAATGGGGCGTGAACATCAACCAAATCCGCCCAGCCGGCGCTGCACGCTGGACACTGCATCAAGGCGAAATCACCCACGGCCCCTTCGATCTGGTCGTCGGTGCCGATGGCGCCTGGTCCCGACTGCGCCCATTGCTCTCGCCCTACCTGCCGCAGTACAGCGGGCTGACGTTTATCGAGTTCGGCATCGATGATGTCGACCGCCAACACCCGCACATTGCCACGCTGGTGGGACGCGGCAGCCTGCAAGTGCTAGGCGGCGCCAAGGCGATCATCGTGCAGCGCAACGCCAACGCGCATCTGCGCGGCTATGCGATTTTTCGCGTGCCGACCGAGTGGGCGGCCAAGCACCTCAGTCTGGCTGCACTCAAGGCTCAGTTCGAAGGTTGGCACCCGGACATTCTGGCGCTATTTGAAGCGGCGAATGAAACCGTCCTGGCCAGGCACATCCACGCCCTGCCGGTGGGCCATTGCTGGAGCCATCGCCAGGGGTTGACGTTGATTGGGGATGCGGCGCACCTGATGTCGCCGTTTGGCGGTGAAGGCGTGAACGCCGCAATGCTCGACGCGGCCGAACTGGCCCATCACCTGCTCAGTACGCCTGACTGCTCAGCGGCCGTACAGGCGTATGAAAACCACATGTTCGAGCGGGTGATACCGGCAGCCCAGGGCAGCGCCGAGGGCGCCGCCACCCAGTTATCCCATGACAGCCTGGCGCTGTCCCTGGCCCACCTGCGTCAACACCTCACGCCTCAGTAACCGAGTGACAACCCGGTATTGCGGCGTGGGTCGTTAGCCCCGTAGAAACGGTTGTTGCCCACCGGCTTGCCGCCCAGCGAAGGCGCGCCCACCAGGATCGCCGCCAAGTGGTTGGCATCCTGAGGACCGGCAAACTTATGGCCCCAGCTTTCCAGAATTTTCTGGGTGTCCGGGCTGACCGCGAAGGTTTCCAGGTTGGTGGTCTCAGGCATCCACTGCTGGTGGAAGCGCGGCGCATCCACGGCTTCCTGGATGTTCATCTTGTAGTCGATGACATTGAGGATGGTCAGCAAGGTCGCGGTGATAATCCGGCTGCCGCCCGGCGTACCGACCACCATGACTGCCTTGCCATCCTTGGTGACGATGGTCGGGCTCATCGACGACAGCGGCGCCTTGCCCGGTGCGATGGCGTTGGCTTCGCCCTGCACCAGGCCGTACATGTTCGGCACACCGACCTTGACGGTGAAGTCGTCCATTTCATCGTTGAGGATCACCCCGGTCTTGCTCGCCATCACACCGGCACCGAACCAGTCGTTGAGGGTGTAGGTCACGGACACCGCATTGCCCCACTTGTCGACGATCGAATAGTGCGTGGTGTTGTTGCCTTCATGGGGCGACACACCCGGCTTGATCGCCTGGGAATCACCGGCCTTTTGCGGCTCGATGGCGGCACGCAGCTTGGCCGCGTAGTCCTTGTCCAGCAGGTGCGCGATAGGGTTTTTGACGAAATCCGGGTCGCCCAGGTAGCTGTTGCGGTCCACGTAGGCGTGGCGCATCGCTTCGATCTGGTAGTGCAGGCCCTGGGCCGAGTGATAGCCGAGGTCGGCCATCGGGTAGCCTTCGAGGATGTTCATGATCTGGCAGATCACCACACCGCCGGAGCTTGGCGGCGGTGCCGAGACCACGTGGTAGCCACGGTAATCACACTCGATGGGGGCCAGTTCGCGAGTCTTGTATTTGTCGAGGTCAGCCTGGGTGATGATGCCCTTGCCGGCCTGGCTGGAGTCCACCAGCGCCTTGGCAACCCAGCCTTTATAGAAGCCGTCGGTGCCCTTGGCGGAGATTTCCTTGAGGGTCTTGGCCAGGTCTTTTTGCACCAGTTTCTGGCCGACCTGCATCGGTTGGCCGTTGTGCAGGAAGATCCCGCGCAGGTCCTTGTCTTTTTCGAACTCGCCAGTGGCGGTGTGCAACAGGTCGATATCGCCCTGTTCCAGTTCAAAGCCGTTTTCGGCCAGCTTGATGGCCGGGGCAATCACTTGGGCGCGCTTGAGGGTGCCGTATTTGTTCAGCGCGGTTTCCATGCCGGACACGGTGCCGGGTACGCCGACGGCCAAGTGGCCCTTGGCGCTGAGGCCGTCGATCACCTTGCCGTCCTTGTCCAGGTACATATCGGCGGTAGCCGCCAACGGAGCTTTTTCACGGAAGTCGAGGAAGGTCTTGCGCCCGTCCGCCAACTGCACGGTCATAAAGCCGCCGCCGCCGAGGTTGCCCGCTGCCGGGTACACCACGGCCAGCGCGTAGCCCACGGCAACCGCCGCATCCACCGCGTTGCCGCCGGCCTTGAGTACGTCCACGCCGACATGAGTGGCCAAATGCTGGGCGGTCACCACCATGCCATTTTCACCGGCCACCGGGGCCTGTGAGGCGGCTTGCACACCGCTGACCGTCAACACCAGCGCAGTGGCAATCAGGGTACGGCTGAAGGGTTGGTATTTCATCCATGGCTACTCTATTTATTGAGGTGCACCAAAATAGCCCGACTCGGATCCAATCCCCAGCGCAATGGCGTTTTTATTACAGAACTTGTCGGTCATAGAACGGACACGAAAAAGCCCATGCTATATTTCGCGCCCAGACTGGCGGCAAGGCACTTTGAGATGGCGATCAAGAAGACCGGAATTCGGGCGCAACAGGCCGACCAGACACGTGCGCGCATCCTGCAGGCGGCGGTCAAAGTGTTCACCCGCGACGGCTATTCCGGTGGGCGCGTCGACACTATTTCCAAGGCCGCCGACTCCAACGACCGCATGCTTTATTACTATTTCGGCAGCAAGGAACACCTGTTCGTCTGTGTGCTGGAACATGTCTACGAACAGTTCAATAAAGCCGAAAGCACACTCAAACTGGACCTGGGCGACCCAGCGCAAGCGTTGCGCGAACTGGTGGCCTTTATCTGGAGCTACTACGTCAAGCACCCCGAGTTCGTGGCGATCCTGAGCATCGAGAACCTGCACCAGGGCAAGCACGCCCAGCAGTCCGGCGAGATGCGCAGGCTGTCGGGCGAAGCGGTCGGCGTGTTGCGCCCGATCATCGAAGCCGGCCAGGCCCAGGGTGTGTTTCGCCAGGACATCGACCTCAAGCACGTGTATTTGATGATTGCCTCGCTGTGCTACTTCTATAACTCCAACCGCCACACGCTCAGTTCGTTCCTGGGTGAAGACCTGGCGGACAAGGGGCAACAGCAGGATTGGCTGGGGTTTATCAGTGACTTGGTGCTGCGGGGTGTGTCCCCGACTCCTATGTAGAAACACAAGCCCGCTCCCACAGGTTTAACCGCGTCCTGTCAGTGGGTACCGGGGTTGGCGCGCAGGTGGGCGACCTTTTGTTCCAAGCCCTTCCACTGCGGCGCATTCGGTGCAAAACGTACGCGCAGGTAGTCGACCAAATCCGCCACCTGGCTATTCGACAGGCTGTCCTTGAACCCCGGCATATATCCCAAGTCCCGGGTCGCCGGGTTGCTGATACCTTGCAAAATCACCTTGATCAAATTATCCGGCTGGTCGCTGAACACATTGGTATTGGTCGCCAACGACGGGCTCACCCCAAACAGCTTCGGCCCCAGGCCATCGGCGTGGCAGGCTTTGCATGAACCTTCGAATACACGTCGGCCATTGGGGTTCGGAACAGTCACAACCTCAACTTGCGCCTCGGCAGTTGCCTCGCCATTGAGCGACGCCAGGTACACCGCCATCGCGCGAATATCGGCCTTGGGCAGCTTTGACAACTCGCTCACCACCGGCCCCATCGGGCCTGCCGCCACGCCATGGGCATCGGAATAGCCGGTGCTCAGGTAATTGAACAACTGGTCATCGGTCCACGGCGTCGGTGCCTTGGACAAGCCCGTCAACGCGGGCGCCTCCCAGCCATCGACCATGCCCCCGGCCAGGAACGCTTTGCCGCCCTTCTCCGCGCCCATCAGGTTGCGCGGCGAATGGCACGCGGCGCAGTGGCCCAGGCCATTGACCAGGTAATTGCCGCGATTCCATTGCTCACTGCGCGCAGGCTGCGGGGTGATTTCACCACGTCGCAGGTTCAGTGCATTCCAGCCCGCCATCAACGGCCGGAAATTGAACGGAAAGCGCATGGCATTCGGCGTCGGTGCCTGGCTGACCGGCGCCTGGGACATCAGGTAGGCATAGAGCGCCTGCATGTCCGCCTCATTGATATTGCGAAACGCCGTATAGGGAAACGCCGGGTAGAGGTTGCGCCCATCGCGGCCAATGCCTTCACGCATTGCCCGCTCGAATGCCGGGTAGGACCAGGCGCCGATGCCGGTTTTCACGTCTGGCGTGATATTGCTGCTGTACAGCGTGCCGAACGGCGTTCGCATGGCCAGGCCGCCGGCATTGGTGGCGCCACCCGACGCGGTATGGCACACCGCGCAATCACCGACAGCCGCCAGCAAGCGCCCGCGCTCCAGGGTGGCCTTGGACCAGGTGCCGGCGCCGGGCGGCGCAATCGGTGCGATTTCAGGGTGGAACGGCCAGGCGGTGGCCAGCACGGCGCCCAAGGTTGCAAACACCGCACCGAACCACCACTTCCTGCGCTTTTCCGGCGACTTGGCAGGCTCGCCAAGGGTGCCGGCATTCAGCGCCGCCAATACCCGTTCCGGCGTAATCGGCAGCTCGCGAAAGCGAATACCGGTGGCGTCATAGATCGCATTGGCAATCGCCGCCGCACTCGGCACCGAGGCCGATTCACCGGCGCCCATGGGCGGCTGGTCCTGGCGCGGCATCATCAGCACGTCGATCTGCGGCACTTCGGGGAAGGTCAGGATCGGGTAGCCGCCCCACTCCTTGCTCGCCACCGTCGACTCCTCAAAGGTCACCCGCTCTTTGAGCACACGGCTGGTGGACTGGATCACATTGCCGTGGATCTGGTGCTGCACGCCCGCCGGGTTGATCATCATTCCCGAGTCATGGCCGATCACCACCCGCGTCACCGACACATCGCCGGTGTGCTTATCGATGGCCACGTCCGCCACCCATGCCGCCCACGCCGCGCCGAAACCGGGGAACTTGCTGTGGATATAGCGCGCATAGGCAAAGCCGCGACCGCGCAACAGGTGGTCCTCGTTGGCGGTTTGCATCGGCGCCGTGCGCGGTGACCAGTTGGCGCGTTTGGCGGTGGACTTCACCAGGTCGATAGCGCGCTGGTCCTTGAGGTAACGCAGGCGGTATTCCACCGGGTCGACGCCCGCGGCAAACGCGAGTTCGTCGATATAGGATTCATGCGCAAAGGTGTTGGGTAACGCCGACACGCCGCGCATCCACGAGGCACGCACGATGGGTGCCATGTCGTTGATGGTCACGCGCATATTATCGATGGCGTAAGGTGGGATCGAGGTGCGGTCGCCCATCTCGAACATCGCCGCCACTGGTTCCACACGGCCAGTCAGCAACAGCGCCAGGGTCGGCGCGCCGTTGGACGGGTAGCTGGTTTCGAAATCATAGGCGGCAATGCTGCCATCGGCATTCAGCCCGCCGTCCACATCCATCAACTGCGCGGTGCCCTTGGGCTCCCACAGGTGTTCCTGTTCGCGGGTCAGTTGCACCCGCACCGGCTTGCCCACGGCGCGCGACAGCAGCAAGGCATCGGCGCACACATCGTCCGCACAGTTACGCCCGTAACAACCGGCGGCTTCCATGCGGATCACGTCGATCAGTGCTTCGTCGCATTCCAGCAACCACGCCAGGTCTGCACGCAGCAGGTGCGGGTTCTGGCTGCCGGACCACACGCGGCTGCCGCTTGCTTGATAATCCGCCACGCCGCACGAAGGCCCGATCGAGCCATGCATCTGGTACGGCCACAAATAGCTGCGTGGCATGCGCTGGCTGACGCCCGCCAGGGCTTCATCGACATTGCCCTGGTCGACTACCGTGCGGCGTACCCGTGGGTTGTCGCGGATGGCTTGCTCGACATCGCTCATGTCCGGCAAAGCGTTGTTCCACGGCTTCCACTGCACCTGGAGTGTTTGGGCGGCCTTGATCGCCTGTTCTTCGCGCAACGCCACCACCCCGACAAAATCGCGAATCACCACCACCGCGACAATCCCGGGGATATGCGCGATGGACGCCTCATCCACGCTCAGCAGGCTGTTGCCGACAAAATCGCCGCAGTCGAGCCCGGCATACGGTGGGCGTACCACGCGGCCATGGAGCATGTCCGGCACGCGCATGTCGTGTACGTAGGTCAGCTCGCCGGTGGCCTTGCCGGGGATATCCACGCGCGCGGCGCCCTTGCCTACCAGGCGGTAATCCTCGACAGGTTTTAACGGCGCGTCACCACTGATGCGCAACTGATCATGCTGGCCGCTGACCAGTTCGCTGTAGGTAGTGGTACGCCCGTCGGCGGCATGCACAACCCCGGCTTCAACCTTGAGGCTGCTCGTGCTTACGCCCCAACGCCCCGCTGCGCGGGCGAGCAAAAAACGCCGTGCTTCGGCGGCCGCGTTACGCAGCGGGATCGCCGAAATCTGCAAGGTCGCACTGGCGATGGTGGCGCCCTGGTTGGGCGCACGCTCGGTATCGCCCAGCACCATCTTGACCTGCTGCAGGTTCAGGTCCAGCTCCTCGGCCACAATCTGCGCCAGCGAGGTGCGGATGCCGGTGCCCAGGTCCACATGGCCGTTAAAGGCATAGACCAGGCCGTCATCATTCACCGCAATGAACAACCCCAGCTCCTTGGGTTTCTCGGTCGGTGTGCCGCCCTTGGCCACCGGGCCTGAAGGTGGCAGCACATCATCGACAATCAGCAACACGCCGGTCTTGGCCAGCCATTGGTCACGGGACATATCAGTCATGGTCGACCCTCCACGCTCAAGAGGTGTGCGGCACGCAGTACGGCACGCAGGATTTCGATATGGGTGCCGCAACGGCACAGGTTGCCCGACAACTCATTGCGCACCTGGGCTTCGCTGGGGTTGGGGTTGCGGTCGAGCAAAGCCTTGGCGGTCATGATCATGCCGTTGAGGCAATAGCCGCATTGCGCCGCCTGCTCATCGATAAAGGCTTGCTGCACGGGGTGCGGCGCCTGGCGTGTGCCGAGCCCCTCGAGGGTGACAATCTCGCGCCCGGTTGCACCCGCCAGCGGAAACACGCACGACCGCGCCGCCACGCCATCGATGATCACGGTGCAGGCACCGCACTCGCCAAGGCCGCAGCCGTACTTGGGGCCGTTGAGCTGCAGGTCATTGCGCAGCACCAGCAGCAGCGGCGTATCCGCCATGGCACTGACTTCGCGGGTGTGGCCGTTGACCTTGAGGGCAACCGTGATGGGTGGGCTGATCATTCGCTTCGCCTGTATCAGTTGATGAAGCAAGCACTACACGAAACAGTCAAAAAAAAGCGTCGCGCAATTGGGGCCTCGCGACACACTTGACACGTGAAGTGACTACTACATGAACTCAGAGCAAAAACGATGCCAGCGCCGGTTTATTCCTGCGGGTCGTCGATCATCTTGCGCAGCAGAAACAGCACCGCCACCCGCTCTGCGGGGTTGAGGTTGCTCATGGTCAGCTCGCTGATCTGCGCAGCCCGCGGCGCGGTTTGCGCGACCAGTTCGGCGCCGGCTGGCGACAGGTCAACCACCACTTTGCGCTTGTCCTGGGGGTCCGGCTCCAGGCTAATCAGTTCCTTGGCCTTGAGCCGCTCGACGATACCGCGAATGGTCGCCTGGTCGACGGCCGTGGCCTTGACCAGTTCGGTGAGCGAACTCGCACCCTGATCGCGCAGCGCACACAGGGTCACGAACTGCACGGCGGTGAGCTGTGAATCGCCGACATTCTGCTGAAAGATCGCCAAGTGGCGCTGGTAGGCCTTGCGCAGCAGGTGGCCAACTTGTTCAGAGAAAACGTAGGAATCAGGCACGGCGTGGCTCGGTGGGTGATTGGCGATGGTGGGCATGATGGCGGGGATGTGCGAATCACTCAAGGATCCAGCTGAAGAAACACATTCACATTGTGGGAGCGGGCTTGCTCGCGAATGCGTCTTTTCAGTCAACATCTTCGGTGACTGACACACCGCATTCGCGAGCAAGCCCGCTCCCACATTTGGCTCTTTAGTGTGCCAGGGAGGCTGGTGGTGCGACGACATCGCCGCCAATCACCACCGCCTCATCATCCAGATACACATCACAATTACGCAGCGGAATATCCATATGGCACGGCGTCTTGCGCGTGCCGCCCACTTCAGTGTTCGGCCCGGTGGAGAACAGGAAGTTGCCGTAGAACGCCCGCGCATCCATGCACATGCCGTCGTTTTTGTCGTGCAAGCCCATGGCCGTCCACTGCGCCTTGGGCTGCAAGCCCCAACCGATATGAGAGATGCCGTACACCTCCGGATCATTGAAATACTTCATGTAATCGCGCAGGTACTCGGCCTCGAAACCACCGTGGATCCTGGTGATAAAGCCCTTCTCGATCTCCAGGGTGATTTTCTCGCGGGTGTAGGTCTTGAACGGCAGCAGGATGTCGCCGATATCCAGCACCAGCACGCCCTCGGCGGTTTCTTCGTTGGGCCAGGAGAACAGGAAACCACTCGGCCAATGGTCCCAGCGCCCAGGTTCATCGGCAAACCCGTACTCGGTTACCGACGGGTATTGCCCTAATGCTGCGCGGAAATCACTGCCGGCGCGGGACTTGACGTGAATCGAGCGCGCCTTTTTCAGCAACTGCTCGGCCGCCAGCACGCGCACCTTGTCGGCTTCGGTGGGCAGCATGCGCGCCAGCACCTCGGGCGGCTCCACGGCCAACAGAATGCGCGTGCCGGTCTTGAGGATCTGCTCCTGCTCCGGCGAGTGCAGCAGCATCATGGTGTCGACGATCAGGTCGGCGGCCTCCAACGCGCGCTGGGCCGCGATATTGCCGGTGAGCGCGGTGTCGCCGCAGTAGGCGGTCATGTCGTTGCCCATGGCCTTGGGGTGGTTGAACGACGGCAGCTCCACCGCATACACCTTGGCCCCCAGGCGCTGCGCCGCGTCCATCGCAGCACGCACAGTGCGCGGGTCGGAATAATGGCTCTTGAGCACGGCGACGCTCTGGGTCGGGTCGACCTTCGACAGTTTCAACACGTGCTCAAACATCTGGGTCAGTTCGCAATCGCTTACCGGCATTTTCCTGTCTCCTGTGGGGCTGCACCAAGTTCAAGCACCGCGCTTCACTCCAGTGCATTTTTATAGCGTATACGCCAATTAACAACGATAAGACCCGATTTGCAGACGAACTGCAAGTGGCGCACCAAAACGTTACCAATTCACACAAGCCCCACAGATAAAGGCCAAAAACCGTTACACATGATAAATGCGGCCAAAAAACAAATTTGTAAAAGCGGGCTTCCCATTTCAAAAAATGAGCGTATACACTTTAAAAACCTTGCGGACAGATGCCGCCAAAAATCAAAAAGAGAGAGGTTCACGCCCCATGGGAAGCACACAAAAAATCGCCATCGTCGGTGCCGGCCTGGGCGGCGCGGCGGCAGCCACCCTGCTGCAGCAAGCCGGTTTCGATGTCGATATCTATGAACAGGCGCCGGAGTTTTCCCGCTTGGGTGCAGGCATCCACATGGGGCCTAACATCATGAAAATCTTCCGCCGCATGGGCATCGAAAAACAGCTGGACCTGATGGGCTCGCATCCTGAGCACTGGTTCAGCCGTTGCGGCGAAAGCGGTGACTACCTCTCGCGTATTCCACTGACCGGCTACGGCGCCTCCTACATCACCGTGCACCGTGGCGACTTGCACGCGTTGCAGATGTCGACGCTCAAACCCGGCACCCTGCACTTCAACAAACGCCTGGAAACCCTCGAAGAAACCGATACCCAGGTGCGCCTGACTTTCGCCGACGGCGAAGTCACCTACGCCGACATTGTGATCGGCGCCGATGGCATCAACTCCAAGATCCGTGAAGAGCTGCTCGGCGTGGAAAAACCGCTGTACAGCGGCTGGGTCGCACACCGTGCGCTGATCCGTGGCGACCAGTTGGCCAAGTACGACCTCAAGTTCGAAGACTGCATCAAGTGGTGGACCGAAGACCGCCACATGATGGTCTACTACACCACCGGCAAGCGCGACGAGTACTACTACGTGACCGGCGTGCCCCATGCCGAATGGGACTTCCAGGGCGCGTTCGTGGACAGCAGCCGCGAAGAGATGTTCGACGCTTTCAAGGGCTACCACCCCACCGTGCAGGCGCTGATCGAGTCCACCGAAAGCGTGACCAAATGGCCGTTGCGCAACCGTAACCCGTTGCCGCTGTGGAGCCGTGGCCGCCTGGTGTTGCTGGGCGACGCCTGCCACCCGATGAAACCGCATATGGCCCAGGGTGCCGGCATGGCCATCGAAGACGCGGCCATGCTCACCCGTTGCCTGCAGGAAACCGGCATCAGCGACTACCGCACCGCGTTCCAGCTCTACGAAGCCAACCGCAAGGAACGCGCGTCCCGCGTACAAGCGGTGTCCAACGCCAACACCTGGCTGCGCACCCAGGAAGACCCGGCCTGGGTCTACGGTTATGACCTGTACGCCCAGGCGCTGAAATCGGGGGTGGCCGCGTGAGTACCTTTCTGTATGGCGCCAATGTGCAAGCCAATGGCATTCGCCAGCACTACCTGCGCTACGGCGGCCAAGGTCCGGCGCTGATTTTGATCCCGGGCATCACCAGCCCGGCAATTACCTGGGGTTTTGTGGCTGAGCGCCTTGGCGCACAGTTCGACACTTACGTGCTGGATGTGCGCGGGCGCGGTTTGTCGTCCACCGGGCCGGAACTGGACTACAGCGCAGACACCTGCGCCGAGGACATTGGCGCGTTTGCCGATGCGCTTGAGTTGGGCAGTTACCACCTGGTCGGCCACTCCATGGGCGCACGGTTTGCCGTGCACAGCGCGGTCCTGCACCCCCAAGGCGTGAACCGCGTGGTGCTGATCGACCCGCCAGTGTCCGGCCCCGGCCGGCGTGAATACCCAAGCAAACTGCCGTGGTACGTCGACTCGATTCGCCAATCGCTGGTCGGCATGGACGCTGATGCGATGCGCGCCTTCTGCGCCACCTGGACCGTCGAGCAACTGCAACTGCGCGCCGAATGGCTGCACACCTGTTATGAGCCCGCCATCGTGCGCGCTTTCAATGACTTCCACACGGTCGACTTCCACCAGCACCTGCCCAAGCTTCAGGCCCCTGCCCTGTTGATGGTGGCCGGGCGCGGCGGCGTGATCCTGGATGAAGACATCGCCGAAATCCAGGACCTGCAACCGGCTATCCAGGTCGCCCGCGTGCCGAACGCAGGGCACATGATTCCTTGGGATGACCTCGAGGGCTTTTTTACCGCCCTCGACGGCTTCCTCACACAACAATAAGGGAACCACCATGCTCAAGCCTTACCGCATCGGCCAGATCGTGCCGAGCTCCAACACCACCATGGAAACCGAGATCCCGGCGATGCTTAACGCGCGCCAGGCGATCCGCCCCGAACGTTTTACCTTCCATTCCAGCCGCATGCGCATGAAGCAGGTGCGCAAGGAAGAACTGGCGGCCATGGACGGCGAGTCCGACCGCTGCGCCATCGAGCTGTCCGACGCCAAGGTCGACGTGCTGGGTTATGCGTGCCTGGTGGCGATCATGGCCATGGGCCTGGGTTACCACCGCAACTCCGAACAACGCCTGCGCAAAGCCACCGCTGACAACGACGCCAACGCCCCGGTGATCACCAGCGCCGGCGCCTTGATCGAAGGCTTGAAAGTGATGGGCGCCAAGCGCATCGCCATCGTCGCGCCGTACATGAAGCCGCTGACCGAGCTGGTGGTGAACTACATCCGCGAAGAAGGCTTTGAGGTGGTGGACTGGCGCGCCCTGGAGATCCCCGACAACCTCGAAGTCGCGCGCCACGACCCGGCCAACCTGCCGGCCATCGTCGCCGGCATGAACCTGGAAGGCGTCGACGTGATCGTGCTGTCGGCCTGCGTGCAGATGCAGTCGTTGTCGGTGGTGGCCAAGGTTGAAGCGCAAACCGGCAAACCGGTGCTTACCGCCGCCATCGCCACCACCTACGCCATGCTCAAGGCCTTGGACCTGGAGCCTATAGTGCCCGGCGCCGGCGCCTTGCTGTCCGGTGCTTACTGAGGAGTGTGGTGATGAGTGAACAATCCGCCGACGCCAACTATCAGGGCGTCTGGGGCAATCGCATCGGCTTCGGCAAAAAATCTGCGCTGCTGATGATTGACTTTATGCAGGGCTACACCACCGAAGGCGCGCCGCTGTATGCCCCCGAAGTGGTGGTGGCCGTGGCTGAAAGCGTCGAGTTGCTGGCCACTGCTCGCCGGCACGGGATTACGGTGGTGCACACCAATATCCGCTACCATCCCGGCCATTTCGCCGACGGCGGTATCTGGGTCAAGAAGGCGCCGGTGATGAAAGACATGGTCGAGGGCAACCCGCTCGCGGCGTTCTGCCCCGAGCTGTTGCCCCAGGCGGATGAAGTGGTGATCACCAAGCAGTACGCCAGTGCGTTTTTCGGCAGCAGCCTGGCCCCGATGCTGCACGCCCAAGGCATCGACACTGTGGTGCTGGCCGGCTGCTCCACCAGCGGCTGCATCCGCGCCACGGCGGTGGATGCGGTGCAGCATGGGTTTCGCACCATCGTCGTACGCGAATGCGTCGGCGACCGACACCCGGCGCCCCATGCAGCCAACTTGTTTGATATTGATAGCAAGTATGGCGACGTGGTGAGCAAGCAGGAGGCGATGAGCAAGTTCAGGGAGCAATAAGGATTCAATAGGAACCACGACAAAGAGCGTGGTCCGGAAAAACTGAGCACCCCAGCTTGGAATGCAATTGAATGTGGGAGCGGGCTTGCTCGCGAAGGCAATGTGTCAGTCATAGAGATGGCACCTGATACACCGCTTTCGCGAGCAAGCCCGCTCCCACACTTGATCACCTCCAGCAGGGACACCTCAATCTTCTGTCACTGCCTTTGGACGTCGCTTTTACAGCACTCCGAAGTGCTGGAAAAAAGCGGCTGTATAAAAACCATAAGTCACCGCCAGGAGACACGCCAATGCCCATTGCGAATGCAGCGCCCGCGACCACGGTCGCAGATCCCGTTACCACGCTCTACCACAAGATCACCTGGAAGCTGATTCCGTTCCTGTGTTTCTGCTACCTGGCCGCCTACCTGGACCGCATCAACATAGGCTTCGCCAAGTTGCAGATGCTCGACCAGTTGCACTTCAGCGAAACCGCGTTCGGCCTGGGTGCCGGCTTGTTTTTCGTCGGCTATATCATCTTTGAAGTGCCCAGCAACCTGGTACTCGAACGGGTCGGCGCGAAGATCTGGATCGCGCGCATCATGATCACCTGGGGCCTGCTCTCGGCCTGCACCATGCTGGTCACCTCCACCACCCAGTTCTACATCCTGCGCTTTCTGCTCGGCGCCGCCGAAGCGGGCTTTTTGCCGGGCGTCTTGTATTACCTGACCACCTGGTTCCCGACGCACCGACGCGGGCGCATCATCGCGCTGTTCATGATCGGCCTGCCGCTGTCCAGCGTCATCGGCGGCCCACTGTCGGGCTGGATCATGGGTCACTTCGACAACATGGGCGGCCTGCGTGGCTGGCAATGGCTGTTCCTGATCGAAGCGGTGCCCAGCGTCCTGCTTGGCGTGCTGACCTTCTGGGCATTGCCCAATTCCTTCCAGCAGGCCAAATGGCTGTCGGACGAAGAAAAAGCCTTGCTGGAAAGCGAACTGCGCAAGGACGAAGCCGATGCCACCGGCAGCAAGCACAGCTTCCGTGACGGCTTCTTCAACCTCAAGGTGTGGATGCTTGGCGGCATCGACTTCTCGATCCTGCTCAGTGCCTATGCCATGGGTTTCTGGATGCCGACCTTCATCCGCAATGCCGGGGTGACCCACACCTTCCACATCGGCGTGCTCACTGCATTGCCCAGCGTTGCCGCATTGCTGGGCATGCTGCTGATCGGCGCCAGCTCCGACAAACACCGCGAACGCCGCTGGCACATCATCGTGCCGTTCTTCATCGGCGCAGCGGCCATGGCCACCAGCACGTTCTTTACCCATAGCGTGGTCGCCACTGTGTTGCTGTTCGCCATCGCGTCAGCTGCGATCATCGGCGCCGTGCCGGTGTTTTTCAGCCTGCCGGCAACCTTCCTCAAAGGCACCGCAGCAGCGACCGGCTTTGCCCTGGCCTGTTCGGTGGCGAATATCGCAGGCCTGGTCAGCAACTCGTTAATGGGGGTTGCGATCGACGTCACCGGCAGCAGTGCGGGTGCCTTGTGGTTTTTCGCCGGCTGCCTGATCCTCAGCAGCTTCCTGGTCATCGCCTTGCCGGCGAAACTGGTGAACCGTTAATAACAACACTTTTTTGCGGATGAATCACCATGCAAGGTTTTCTTAAAAGCTGCGCGTTGCTTGTCGCCGTCGGCCTGTGTGCCGGTACTGCGCAGGCAGCGCAACCGGCGCCGGAAAAAGTCATCTTCGACACCGACTTCAACGTGCTTAATGATGACGGCCAGGCCTTTATCATGCTCGCGCAGTTGCACGCGCAAAAACGCATCCAACTGCTGGGTATGACGCTGGTGAGCGGCAATGCCTGGGTCGACCAGGAGCAAGTCGACGCCCTTAAGGCGGTAGAGCGCATGGGCGTGGAAAAACAGGTCGGCGTCTACTCCGGCGCCGCCTACCCGTTGCTGCATGACTACGCCACCTACGCGGCAGAAAAAGCCCTGTTTGGTTCGGGCTGGCCGGGCGCGTTCAAAAACCCTCGCCCGACTTCACCCTCGCAACTGGTTGCGCCACCGGATGGCCTGGCGAAGCACACCCAACTGCGCAGTGAAACCGCCGCGCAGTTCATTGTGCAAAGCGTCAGGGCCAACCCGCACCAGGTGACGATTCTGGCGGTCGGCCCGCTGACCAATATCGCCCTGGCGATTCGCTCGGCGCCTGACATCGTGCCGCTGATCAAGCGCATCGTGTACATGGGCGGTGCCCTGGAGATTCCGGGCAACACCACGCCGGCGGCGGAATTCAACTGGTGGTTCGACCCGGAGGCCGCGAAGATTGTGTTGCGCTCACCCATCGAGCACGTGATTTTCCCCAACGATGTGTGCGAGAAAGTCACTTTCGACAAATCGGTGTACCAGCGCGTGATAGCCCACAAAGGCGCGATTGCCGACCTCTACACACACGAGTTCGGGCCGCTGTTCGATAAAGACCCGAGCTACCACAGCTTTACCTGGGACAGCTTGCCGGCGCTGTTTCTGGTGAGCCCGGAGATCGTGACTGAATCTCGCGACCTGTGGGTGGATGTGGACGCCACGTTCGGCGCCGACTACGGCCGGGCGCTGGGCTACAAAAAAGACGCGCCGGTGGGCACGCAAAAAGCCAAGGTGGTGTTTGGGGTCGATCAGAAGCAATTCTGGGATGGTTACGTCAACCTTGTAACGTTGCCAACACCCGTCAAACCCTGACGGTTTAAAGCTGAACACGATCTAAATGTGGGAAATGTGGGAGCGGGCTTGCTCGCGAAAGCGGTGGGTCAGTCAGCCTGTTTGTGACTGATGTACCGCTTTCGCGAGCAAGCCCGCTCCCACATTTGGTTTTTGACATGCCTGCAGTATCTGCAGCAGCTTCACTGCCAGATCATTGGCCTGTTCCGCCGTCGCCACATTGGTAAAGCCCATCAACAACCCCTGCCCACCTCCCGGCTCAAGGGTCCAAGACGACAAGGCGTTAACCGCCAGCCCCGCCTCATTGGCGGCTTCGGCAACCACGCGATCCGCAACAGGCACCAGCAACCGCGCCAACAAATTAATCCCCCCGGCCTGTTCATCCACGCGTAAAAAATCCGCGCAATGCAGTTGCAGCGCCGTCACCAAAAAGCCCCTTCGCAGCGCATACAACTGGCGCATCTTCTTCAAATGCCGGGTGAAGTGGCCCTGCTCGAGAAAATCCGCTGCGGTCAATTGCAACAACTGCGCACCGCGCTGCTGCAAGGCCTCGGCGCTGCGCCCAAACACCTCCACCAAGGCTGCCGGCACCACCAGATAGCCCAGGCGCAAGCCCGGAAACAGCATTTTGCTGAAGCTCCCGGCATGGATCACTCGGTCGTGCATATCCTGGCTCTTGAGCGCCGCCAATGGCTGGCCCTGGTAGCGAAACTCACTGTCGTAATCATCCTCCAGCACCCAACTGCCCTGCGCGTGCGCCCAGGCCAGCAAGGCCTGGCGCCGCGTCAGGCTCAACGCCACACCCAGCGGGCTCTGGTGGGCCGGCGTCACAATTGCCAGCCGTGCTTGCCGATCTCGATGGATGCCCTGCTCAACATCCAGCCCGTCACGGTCGACCGGTACGGGCACCAGTTCAACCCCTTGATGAATCAACAACTGCCGTGCATGCACATAGCCCGGGTCTTCGTACCAGCAGCGCTGCCCGGCCATTTGCAGTGCATCGCACAACAGCGTCAGCGAGCCGGCATAGCCCGAACAGATAAACACCTGCTGGGGCGTACACTCCACGCCCCGGTACAACGCGAGATAACTGGCAATCGCCACGCGCAATGCCTGGGCGCCGCGCACATCGCCCATGGCCAGGCTGTCGGCGTCAGTGCGGCGTACCTGCTGGGTAACCAACCGCGCCCAGAGCTTGCGCGGGAAGGCATCCAGCGCCGGCTGGCCCATTTGCAAGGCCGGCGGCGCCGATGTCGGCGGCGGTGCGGGCGGCTGGGGCTTCATTGCCACCTGTGGCAATGTCCGCGCAATCACGGTGCCCGCCTGCCCACGCGCCTCGAAAAAACCCTCGCTGACCAGCAACTGGTAAGCCGCCTCCACGGTCCCGCGGGCGATCTTGAGTTCCAGCGCCAGGCTGCGCACCGACGGCACCCGATCACCGGGGCCGAGTTGGCCCTGGTCGATGGCCAGGCGGAAGCGGCGGTAGATTTCCTGATATTTGGGCAATGACGACATCACAAGGGGCTCGGCAGGACGACAAGGTGGAGTCTGATCATGTCCCAACCCACTTGTCCAATCATGCCCCTGTCGAGCGACCCTGCCACCACCGAAAATGGCGCATCTCTTAACGCAACCCAAGGATCCCCCATGAAGCACCGTCTCGATTACGGCAACGCCGCCCCTGCTGGTTACAAGGCCCTGGGCGCCGTGCACAGCTATGTACATGGCTGTGGCCTGGAAAAAGAACTGATTGAACTGGTGTACCTGCGGGTTTCGCAACTCAATGGCTGTGCCTACTGCCTGGATTCCCATTCCCGCGACCTGCTCAAGCAAGGCGTGAGCCTGGAAAAGATCATGCTGCTGGCCGCCTGGCATGAAGCCTTGCCGCTGTTCACCGTGCGTGAACAAGCCGCCCTGGCCTGGGCCGAAGTGGTCACCCAGGTGGCGCAAACCCACGTACCGGACGCCGATTACGCCGCCGTGGCTGCGGTGTTCAACGAAAAGGAAATCGCCGACCTGACCCTGGCCATTTCCTTGATGAACGCCTTGAACCGCGTGGCCATCAGCTTTCGCAAAGTACCCGCGGCGATCAAGGCGCACCTGGAGAACCTCAATGACCAGTGAGCCCATCGAATTCGCTTTAATGGAAACCGAGGCCGACTGCGTTGCAAGCTTTGCGGTGATGCAGCAACTGCGCCCGCACCTGACCGACGCCGCCAGTTTCGCCGCGCAGGTTCAGCGCCAGCGTCAGAACGGCTATCACCTGCTGGCCGCGCGTGAACACGGCAAGGTCGTTGGCCTGGCTGGCTACCGCCTGACCGAAAACACCCTGTACGGCGAGTTTATCTACGTCGATGACCTGGTGGTGGACGCCACCCTGCAGCGCCGCCGCCTGGGCGAGCAGTTGCTCGACCGGGTCCGCGCAGAAACCCGCGCACGGGGTTATCGTTACCTGGTGCTGGACACCGGCCTGCATATGGCCCTGGCCCAGCGCTTCTACTTCCGCCAAGGCCTGCTACCGCGAGGCATGCACTTTACCCAGGACCTGAACCAATGACCCGCGCCCTGCTCCTCAGTTTCAGCCCCCACGGCAAGGCCGCACAGACCTTCAAGCTGGCCCGTGCCTTGCTCAACGACCTGGTGCCTGGCGCCGACGTCATCGAGCGCGACTACGGCAGCCAGGCGCTGGCGCCGCTGACCCGTGAATACGCGAACGCACTCACCACCCCTGGCGGCTTGAGTGGCAGCGCCACGGCGTTGTCGGAACAACTGATCGTCGAACTGGAAGCCTGCGACCTGTTGATCGTCTGCACGCCGGTGCACAACTTCACCGTACCGGCAGCGCTCAAGATCTGGATCGACCATGTGGTGCGCATTCATCGCAGCTTCACCATCAATGCGCAGTTCGAAAAAGTCGGCCTGCTCAAGGACCGGCGCACCTTCGTGCTGGTCAGCAGCGGCAATGCGCGCAAGGGGCATGAGCCGGACTTTCTTACACCTTACATGACCACCATCCTCTCTACGGTGGGGATCCACTCGGTAGATTTTGTGTATCTGGGCGCCATGGTGAGGGGTGAAGAAGCGGTCGCCCGGGCGGTAGAGCAGGCACACCGGCAACTGTCGGCGACAATCAGCACTGGCCTATAAAATTAATGGCGCTAGAATCAGCGCCATTCTTGCACCTGCCTCCCTGATACGAGCCACCCATGAGCTTTGATTTCGACACGATCCACCCCCGCCAAGGCACCGGCAGCACCAAGTGGAACCGTTACCCGCAAGACGTTCTGCCGATGTGGATCGCCGACATGGATATCGCCGCGCCACCCGCCGTACTGCAAGCCCTGCATGCGCGTCTCGACCAGCAGGTCCTCGGCTACAGCGTGGCGGGCGCGGATGTGCGTGAAGCGATCATCGCAGACCTGTGGGCCAAGTACGCCTGGCGCGTGCAGCCTGAAGAGTTGCTGTTCCTGCCCGGCGTCGAGCCCGGCTTCAATATGGCCCTGCACGCGTTCGTACAACCTGGCCAACCCGTGGTGCTGCAAACCCCGAACTACCGGCCGATCCGCCTGGCACCCGGCCACTGGAACCTGCCGCGTATCGAAGTGCCGTTTGAGTTGATCAATGGCGAGTACCTCACGCCCATGCGCGCCATGCGCCAGGCGCTGGAGGGTGCCGGTGCGCTGCTGCTGAGCAACCCGCACAACCCCGTGGGCAAGGTCTTTACCCGTGAAGAACTGTTGGCCGTGGCCAACGCCTGCGTGGAAAACGGTGCACTGATCATCAGTGACGAAATCCATGCCGAGCTGTGCTTTGACGGCCGTCGCCATATTCCCACCGCCAGCCTCAGCCCCGAGATCGCCCAACGCACCATCACCCTGATGTCCGCGAGCAAGGCCTATAACGTCGCCGGCCTGAAGACCTGCTTTGCCGTGGTGCAGAATGCCGAGGTGCGCGAGCGCTTCAACAATGCCCGTTGCGGCATGGTCGACAGCGTCAGCCCGTTGGGCCTGGAAGCTACCCGCGCGGCCTACAGCCAGTGCAGCGAATGGCTGGATGCGCTGGTGCAGTACCTGCAAGCCAACCGTGACTACCTGCTGCACGCCGTGCAAACCCGTTTGCCCGGCGTGGTGATGCACGCGCCACAAGGCACCTACCTGGCCTGGCTCGATTGCAGCGCCCTGGGCCTTGCCGACCCGCAGCAGTTCTTCCTGGAGCAGGCCAAGGTCGGTCTGAGCGCAGGCATTGAGTTCGGCGATGACAGTCAGCAATTCGTGCGCCTGAACTTCGGTTGCCCACGATCGATGCTCGAAGAGGGTTTGCAGCGCATGGAACGCAGCTTGCGCAACCGCTGAAACCGACGGGCACCGTCACGGTGCCCGTCAGCCCTTTTCACGCCTTGGGCGCCTCGACTTTCAAGCTGCTCACTTGCACGACACGGCTGGATGAGCCCGCTTGGCGCGGGGCGTTGATGGTCATCATTACGCCATCGTTGGTGATAAATGTCACCAAGGCTTTATCGCCGTTAGAGTCATCGGAAAACGCGTTCTTGATCACAATTTTTTGCAGGTGTTGGTCCGTTTCACCGATCAGGTTTACAGACAAATCCCCTGACGATGAAACATTCCAGCCAGAGACTTGCGCAGCGCTATAGTCCAGCCTGACAACACTGGGGCTCGGGTCTGTGATGGTCACACCCATGTAGTTCTTGTTAATGATGTAGGTATTGGACCCACCCTCTCCAAAAACATCGGCGCCGCCATTTACTACGATAACGTTTGTGCCCTTGCCGGTGTAAAGGACATCGTTATCTCCATTGAGCGTAAATAGATTGTTCTCGTCGTTACCTTGAACAACGCTTTCGCCCTTTTCAACCGTAACGACATTGGAGAACGACTGGACATGGGCGATTTTTTTAACCCCATGCGTGTTCGAATTCTCCGTTTTTATCGAAACGGTATTGGTTTTCAGGTTGATGACATGCCCCAGGTATTGCGCTGTTTTTTGCGCACCGCCCTCGGTATAGGTCGTGCTCAAGGGGCCGGAAAACGTCAGTGTGTTATGGCCACCACCACCCTCGAGTGAGGTTTGCCGCGGGCTGAAGCCTGCGTTCTCGGTTGCAAGAACTTGTTGAGCTTGTTCCAGTACCTGACGCGCATCGGCGTTAAACACAACCGTATCGTCCGCTTCACCGCCGTTAATACCTTTTTTGCCGCCGCCCAACAGGAAAAAGTTAGGTTTATTTTCCATACCAGTGGCCCAATCATCGCCATCACCCAAATCCCAAAGCGTCGCCTTGGTTGACCCTTGCTCGCCTTCCACTGCGTTGACCGGCTTGTCGTTCCAGGACTTGTAAGGGCTTGCAATATGGTCGTTGCCGCCCGTTACGCGGGCCTGCGCCACTTGGCCTGGCACGTTGATCAGGTTCAACAGCAAGCTGGAGATATTCCACCAGAGTCTAGGGGTCAGCGGGACCTTCCCCGGCACCTTTGTGACCTCTACGTCAGCAGACCCAAATACAACGCGCTCAAAATGCTCCTTGCCCTCGCCTTGCAAAAATTCTTCATAACGGGCCTTGTTTTGCGTCACATACTCCTTGGCGTATTTTGCTTCCAAGTAGGGTTTGATAACGCTGAAACCCGGTTCAAACCCTAAAAATGATTTCAGGCCGACATTGAATTTTTGCCCACCCGTGAGTGGAGTATGTGTATCAATATCTTCAACGGTGCGCACCGCCGAATAGATCGCTTGAGAAGCCATCAAAACCCCGGCAATGGCCAGACCCACCGGACCGGTGTTACTTGCATTGGCCATAAAGGCAGCGCCCAGGGCGATTGAAGTGGCGGCATTGGTGACTGCGAAAGCACCATTGACATAGTGATCCTGGGCCTCTTTACCTGTGCTACTACCGGCTTTTTTAAACGAGTCGACGGCGTTGTAGGCGTCAAAAGGAATACTGATGACCACGCCGACGCCTTCGCCGGCCTTGCCAATTATCTTTCCGATACTGGAAGACCGGAAGCCGATTACTGTCGGTGCGGCATTGACGACAGCCTTCTGCGCCAGCTTGTTCATACCTATTTCAATACCCATGCCGACATAGTCGCTGGTCACGGCGCCAAGGCCTATACCGCCGAGCGTGGTGTCGCCACGCTGCAGGGCTTCTATGGAGCTGCGCAACCCTTGAAAAGTACTGAAGGCTTGAAAACCAAGCCCGCCAGAAGTAGTTGCCCCGCTTGACTGGCCGGCTACTGGAGCAGAAAAAAAGTTGCCAGGAACAGATATCTTGTTTTTGGAAAGCGCCTTTATTGCCTCGTGATGCATAGGCAAATCGCCTAATTGTGCTTCCAGCGAAGTGGGAAGGCGCTTGACACCATCGTCGCGCATCAAGGGTGGGGCTCCAGGCCCTCGCTGAATCGCGATTTCAGCGACAATCTCCGTGACTCGCTCACCGACTTCGGGCGTAGTGCCTTTTACATACGCCTCAAAACAGCCGTAATCGATTTGTAACTTGCCGGCCAGCCTCTTGCCATCCGGGTCGTTAGCCAACGCATTCTCGATCGGCTTACCCTGAACACGAGCGCCCATTTTGTACAGGTCAACACGGCTGATTTCAGCTTCACCGACACGCAGCGGCGGTTGCGTAGCATCAAGCTGCCGCAGGCGCTCCACTGTTTGATTGTCGACAGTGGCTGCGACTGAATTTGCAACCGAGGGTCGCGCCGGAGTTGACACAGTCGCCGCGGCAACAGGCTTGGGCTGCAAAAGCGTTGTTCTCAATGAGTCAACATCGCTGTCCAGCGCTCCATCGTAGATACGCGCGGTGAACGCCTCGTCAACAAAGTCCTTGGGGCTGCGGCTTGCCAATGTGCCAAGCTTTGCACCGACTTCATTGACCGACTGTTTACTGTTTATCAGCGCCATATAAGAGTCAGGATTGACATTGTATTGGTAGAGACCCGCCAATTTACCTACCATAAACGCCGCTTGCCGGGCGGCGGTTGAATCGCCACCACTGTCTCGCGCCTGATGAGCAACACGGTCCGCGACGCTTGCTTCGCTGGCCGCAGGCGTGGCGAAAAAGTCATCGCCGACCACCAGTACAGGAGGCTTGCCCAGGAACAGTTGAGTTTCGGCTTGAGCACCAGGCTTGGCGATATCGACCCTGATCGGGCCATCTTCAAAGCCCGTGAGCCCGGACGGGCTGGCCTTGATTTTTGCGAATGCTGCACCCAGCCCATCGACAACCTGACTGACGTTTTTTTCGTCAACCTGGCCATGTACCGATAACACCAGTCTCCTGCCTTCCACCCTGACCACGTCTATGTCGGTGTCAGGGTCCAGGCGTTTTTGGGATAGCCCCGCTCGACGAGACTCCATCTGTTCAAACACCAGTGGATAGCCAACCGGTGCCGCGGCTTCGCTAATGACGCGCGTTAGCTTGCGCTCCAACTCCCTCAACGTGGGGGCAGCCGGTGAGTCCGAATTACCGGACAAGTAATCGATAATCGACTCGCGTGTTTCGCACGCGCGTGCAAATTGTTTAATGCCGTGGGCACTGTGTACGTCGTCCAAGCCGTCGAACACCTTCGCAAGTTTGGCCGCCTCCAGGCCGACCGGCGTGGAAACCTGTTTGCGCAAGTCTTCAGTACTCGGCAGTAAACGACTTTCGATCAATTCATGTGCAGTGTCTTTTGCACTCAACGGCCGTTGGAACAGCGCTTGAAAGCGCCCGAGGTTGTCTACTATGAATGAACTGCGTCCGGGTTTAAACTCACCAATTCTGAAGTGAGGATCTTTCCGAGTGCCTTCCAAGCGAGTATGAAAGTCAGATAACTTAGTACTTGTGAATATAATTTTGAGACCCTTCTCAAAGGCTTCCTTAGAAGAAAACTCAACGTGCCCGGCATTAGGGTCGTAGTAGTGATAAGTACGATTGTTATCTGAATGAACGCTAACAGATACTAAAAAAGCGTGGGCTTCGCTTTGCATCAGCAACGTCTTAGAGGTTTTTGCGCTGGCCAGTTCGGGCACGACAGTTGAATAAGAAGCCATTCGTGTATGGGCAGGATCAAAATAAACGCCTGCGACCTCTACATCGGCGTGGAGTTCTGCAATTGTATTGATAAACGCTTGCGCTTCAGGTGCCGACGGATTGGCCATCGCACGGTACATATTATCCATAAAGATATGCTGCTTACCCTGTGCAATGGCGGCCGCCATGGCATATGAAAGCCCAGCACACTTTCCGCTGCTCAGGTCTGCAACCAGCGTGGCGTAGTACCCCTGGGATATCGGCCTAAACTGAGCGCCTTCCTGAGGCATAGCCTGGCTGAATCGTTTGACGTAATCCATGCTTGTCGCGATTAACCGTCGATCAATTTTTCGTTGCAATGCGCCGAATTGCTTTGGCGTCAAGTCGGTATTTGCACCCAACTGCTCCAACTCACTTTGGCTCATGGAGGGTGAATAGCCAGGTATAACTAACGATAAATCTGAATCATAACCGCTGGTAAAAGCGGTACTGTCTGAGTTCCTGATCCTTTCGGCCTTGACATAAAAACGCGCAGTGGCAAGCCATCGCTGCATTTCATCAGAACTTAACACAGATTGCGCTGGCGACTCCGAAGCACGCTTTACCCGCTTTACCGAGCCCGACTCACTTTCATGACCCAATGTGCTTGCCGATAGCGCTTGCAACTTATTGACAGTCGAAGTTACTTGCATAGACACCCCTGATAACACCACAGAATATGTGAACGATGAAAACATTCAATCTAACTATAATTAAAAATCCGCCTATACGACTTTTCCTAGAAAAATGAAAATAGTGCTGAACCCAATTTCAACAGGCGTATCGAGTGCGTCACCAGCCCTGATGCACTGTGCATTTCACAATTTTTCGCAACGGCCTCCACTGCCCTGCTGTTACTGTTTTTGCCGACCCGTCCCACCGGCAACAGCAGGAGTTCCATGGCATGTCGACCCAGCCGCTTGATCGCTCGTCCGAGCCCAAAAGCCTTCCGCGCACGCCATCAACATCGGGCGAGGCGTTTGCTGTGTTGCTCAAGAACAGCGCTCATAAAAAAGTCGAAACCCATGACAAGCCGCCATCGGGGCTCGATGCGAGCAAAAAAGACGGTTATGAACTCGCCGCCAAGGACGCCACGCCGCCTGCGGGCCTGGCCGGCTACAAGGCCATCGGCCCGCCGGATGAGGTGGGTCCTGGGCTGATTCGTTATGAAACCCAGGACGGCAAGAAGGTCATCGTCAGCGAGCACGACAGCCCGGAGTTGTTCAAGCAGGTCAGCCAGGACTTCAAGTCACTCTCGGGCGTGGTCGCCAGCCAGAACGCCGGTTATCAGAGCCTGGGCGCCGACGGCACGGCGCCGGGTGCGCTGGCCGATTACAAAGCCCTTGGCCCGCCAGATGAAACCGGCCCCGGCGTGATCCGCTACGAGACCCAGGACGGCAGCAAGTTCGTGATCAGCCAGCGCGACAACCCCGAGGCGTTCGAAAAAGCCAAGGAGGCCTATGAAAGTTTTACCGGCCTCTCCAGCAGTGAAGATGCCGGTTACCGTCGCGCCACCGACAACGAAGTCTGGCCACCCTACGGCGGCACGGCGGTAGGCCCGGTGGACGAAGTCGGCCCCGGGCTGATCCGCTACGAAAGCAACGGCGAAAAAGTCGTCGTCGCCCGTGAAGACAACCCCAAGTTGTTCGACTACCTGGCGGGCCTCAACGCGGTGTACTCCGACCCCGGCAAAAAAGCCGTAATTGAGGGCGAACTTAACAACGGTGCAGCCCTGGCTGACGCCAACACGCCCGTACCGGGCCTCAACGACTACAAAAACTTCAGTTGGAACAACGACCAGAAAGACAGCGTCCTCACCTACGAACTGCAGGATGGCACCAAGGTGGTGGTGTCTGCCGACATCAGCCCTGAGCTGTTCAAAAGCGTGGCCACGGCCAACGACACCTGGGCCAAGATCCACACCAGTGAAGACGCCGGCTACAAACTGGCCGGGCCGAATGACTTCCTGAAAAATACCGACATCACCTTCGGCTCTCCCGATGAGCTGGGTGACGGCCTGATCCGCTATGAAACCAGCGAAGGCAAGGTCATCGTTTCCAAGGAACTGAGCCCGCAGCTTTACGATGACGTGCTGGCCAAATGGGAAGCCTTCAGCGCCAGTTCCATCGACGACACCCGCGCCAAGCACAACCTGCCCAAGGCCGGTGACCTGGATGTACTGAACATGGACACCGGCGTGCATTCGGACCCCAAGGACGACAAGTCGCCGACCATGAGCGTCAGTGAGTTGGCCACCACCCAACTGATCGACACCTACCGCGCCGGCGTCAAGGACGGCTCGATCCCCAAGGATGACCCCCGGGCCAAGCTGGTGCGCGCCCTGGAAGCCCAGGCCGCGTACCAGAACGGCCATGGCATCACCGGCTATGAAGAAGCCAAACGCCCGTTCAACACCACCTGGCGCGAGTCGGATGACAAGCAGACCGAGCTGAGTTCGGCCGACATGCACGACATCATCGACGGCAAGGCCGTGCAAAAGCAGATCGGCGAGCTGTTCAACGACCCGACCATCCAGGCCGACTACAAGTCGAAAATGGACGACGCGCTCAACAAGCTGCCGAACAAGGATGAGGTCAAGCAGAAGCTGCTCGACCTCACCGCCAACCCCGACTACGTGCTGTACCTCAAAGACCTGCAAGACCAGGGCAAGGCCAGCGACGCGCAAAAAGACTTGAGCGATACGCTGACTTCGCTGTCGCTGTTCGATCCCGAGGCCGCCAGCAAGGCCGCGCAGAATATCCAGGCCGACGGTTTGACCACTGACCTGAATGCGATCCTCTCGGACCCGAGCAAAATCTCCGACGACAACAAGGAGCTGGCGACCAAGGACCTGTTCGGCCTGCTTAAAGGCGTGCTCAAGGGCAACCTGCTTGACCTGCCACGCCGTACCCAGGAAACCCTGGAAAAATTCCTCAACGAGGGGCTGCAAGGCAAGGAGAAATCCGCTGGCGTTACCAAGGCCCTGGAAGAACTCGGCGATGTCTACAAGAACAGTGGCACCATCAGCGAAGCCGACGTCAAAAAAGCCCTGAGCAAACCCTACATCGCCGTGGCGGATCGCGGCATGCTCGGCGAGGTGTTCAACACCCTCAACAGCAAAGGCATTCTCGGCTCCTTGGGCGCCGGTGTGACGCTGTTTTCGGCGATATACCAACTGGTGGGCAAAGGCGGCAAACTCGGCGAAACCCCGGCGCAGCGCATGAGCATCGCCAAGGACTTTTTGAGTTTTGCCGGTGGCGCCAGCCACTTCGTGCGCCTGGGTGACAAGATCGGCGAGACACTGGGCAAAGGCGGCCTGGTGAACTTCCTGGGCCTGGATAAAACCTTGCCGGAAATCTGGGGCAAGGAAGGCGTGACTGGAAAAATGCTCGATTTCGGCCCTGGCGGCGAAGTCGACGCCAAGGTCAGCAAGGAAATTTCCGCGGCCCTGGATGCCGTGCCCGACAGTCAGTACGACGGCATCGGCAAGTTGTTCGGCGAGGGCGACACGGCGGTCAAGCAAGCCACCGATGGCCTGGCCACGCACCTGGATGATGGCCTGGCTGCCGCCGGTGCAGCCAAGTTGGGCGCGTCCAAATCCGCGAAAATCGCCGGTTCCGTGATCAAGGTGCTCGGCCCGGCCACGGACATCGCCGGGGGCTTTGCCGATATCGTGCTCGGCGCACTGGCAATCAAGAGCGGCATCGCCAGTAAAGACCCGCTGGCCCAGGCGGCCGGCGGCCTGCAAGTGGCCGGCGGTGCGTTCGGTGCCTCGGCCGGGGTACTCGGCGCGGCAGCACTGTTTGGCGCAGGCACGGCAGCGGCATTGACCGGGCCGTTGTTCCTGGTCGGCGTGGTGCTGGCGGTGGTGGGTGGGATCATCGGCTACTTTGTCGACCACAACAAAAAGCAGAAGGCTACCAACGCGGAAAACGATTGGTATCGCGGTTTGGCCAACGACGGTTTATTGCAAAACGACTGGGCGGAAAAGGTCGAGTACGCCCATTACGAAATCCACCACTACCACGGCCGCGACACGCCGACCGATGACAGTATCTTTCGCTTCCAGCAGTCGGAATGGCAGCACTTCGAGGAGACGCCCGGCAAAGGCGGCTCCTCGAGCAATCGGCTGGATGGGGATTTGCACAAACACTACGAAGACCCGAACACACCGCCGAAGAACTTGCCCAGCGATGCGCCACCGGATAAACCGCAGCCGCACCAGCCAGGTGGTGGTGGCCCGCGCATTAACTGACGAGGCATAGAACAAAATGTGGGAGCAAGCCCGCTCCCACAGGTGGAGTGTGGCTGGGCTTACAGCTTGGCAATCGACACTTCAGTCGACTTCACAAAGGCAATCACTTCACTGCCCACTTTCAATTCCAGATCACGCACCGAGCGGGTGGTGATCACTGATGTGACGATGCCGGACGCGGTTTGCACATCAATTTCGGACACCACTTCCCCCAGCAGAATTTCCTTGATTACGCCCTTGAACTGGTTGCGCACGTTGATCGCTTTAATGGTCATGTCGGCTTTCCTTTTGGCTGTTGGGTCAATCCGCACGAATGCGCAGGCCCTCAAAATGCGTTATCGGCACAAACATTAAAAGGAATATATAACTCTTTATTTATTCGATATGGATATATATGCGCAATTGGCCCGCGCACGCCGCTGGATCTACGCCAGGGCTCGACTCAATGTCACCCAGTAACGCGTGCGCGCTCGCACTTCAAACCCTAGAGTCCGGGCCAGCAGCGTGAGGATGCGGTCGGTGTCATCCAGGCGAAAGCTGCCGGTGACCCGCAGCGTTTCCAGGCTCGGGTCCCAGCGCAACACGCCAGGGCGGTAACGCTCCAGTTCGCGCAGGAAGTCGCCCAAGGGCTGATCCTGCGCAGTCAGTACGCCGTCGCGCCAGTCCAGTTGCTGCACATCAAACACGGCCGTTTCGGCCAGGCCCTGAGGCTTTAATGACGCTTGCTGACCGACGCTCAAAGTCGCCAGTTGCCCGCTACGATCACGCACCTGCACCGCGCCCTTGAACACCGACACGCGGCAACCGGACGCCAATTGCCGCACGCACACTTCGCCCTGGCGCACCTCAACCTGGCCGTAGCGCGTGTACACACTGATCGCCGCTGCGCCCGGTACCGTCAGCGCCAACTCGCCGTCCACCAGCGTAATGCGCCGCTGTGCCAGGTCAACATCCACCGCCGTCGCCGTATTGAGTTGCAGGCTGCTGCCATCGGCCAATGGCAAGCGTTTGCGCTCGCCGGTGGCGGTGTGCAAATCAGCCCGCCACGCCTCAATGGGCAACTGCCGGCTGATCAACCAGGCAGTCGGCACCAGCGCCGCCACGCCCAAGGCCCGCTTGAGCAACGCACGCCGCCCCGCCTGCGGACGGTCGAGGCTGGCCATTGCCACGGCCTGGGGCAAGTCATTGAAGCGCTGACGCAGCGATTGGGCTTTCTGCCAGGTCTGTTCGTGCTGAGGGTGGCTGTCGCGCCAAGCCTGCAAATTGGCGTGATCACGTTCGGTTGCCGCGCCGGATTCCAGCAGCGCCAACCACTGAGCCGCAGCACGCGCCACGTCGCGACTCAAAGGTCCACCATCAGGCAATGTTCATAGGCCTGGGCCATGTAGCGCTTGACCGAGCGCTCAGAAACGTCGAGCCGCTCGGCAATCTCGCGATAGCCCAAGCCTTCCAACTGGCTCCACAAAAACGCGCGGCGCACCATTGGCGGCAAACCGTCAAGCAGCTCATCCAGGGCGTGCAGGGTTTCCAGCAGCAGCCAGCGTTGCTCCGGCGAGGGCACGCAGGTTTCAGGCAAACTCGCCAGCGCCTTCAGATAGGCTTGCTCAAGGCTGCGGCGCTGGTGAAAGTTGGCCAGCAAGCGCTTGCCGACGGTCACCAGATACGCCCGTGGTTCCTGCATCTGCGCAATCGGCTGGGCACTGGCCAGCACCCGCACAAAGGTGTCCTGACTCAGGTCCGCCGCATCCCAGGCATTGCCCAGGCGCCGGCGCAGCCAGCTTTCGAGCCAACTGCGATGGTCGCGGTACAAACTCGACAAGGTCAGTTCGCCAGCGTGGGTCGGGGCAACAGCATCAGTCATAGCAAACAACCTGCGCGGCGCGAGTGAGTCTCAAATGAGATTCATTCTATTTAATATCGCTGCTGATCACCACGCTCTTTTCAATATCGTGTTTATGCCCAGGGTGACAAACCAGACTTTACTATTTGTCTTTATATGGATATTTTATCCATATTCGCCCACGAGGTCCGCCCATGCACTTGCCTGACTACTCAGATGTCATCGCCGCCGCCCAACGCCTGCAAGGCTTTGCCCATCAAACGCCAGTGTTTACCTCGCGCACCCTCGACGCTGAAACCGGCGCCCAGGTGTTCATCAAGTGTGAAAACCTGCAGCGCACCGGCTCGTTCAAGTTTCGCGGTGCGTTTAATGCGCTCTCGCAGTTTGACGCGCAGCAGCGCAAGGCCGGGGTGGTGGCGTTCTCCTCCGGCAACCATGCCCAGGGCATTGCGCTGGCCGCGCAATTGCTCGGCATGCCGGCGACCATCGTCATGCCCACCGACGCACCCGCCGCCAAGGTCGCCGCCACCCGGGAATATGGCGCCAGCGTAGTGCTGTATGACCGCTTCAACGAGGACCGTGAGCAGATCGGCCGCACCCTGGCGGTGGAGCATGGCATGACGTTGATCCCGCCTTACGACCACCCCCACATCCTCGCCGGCCAAGGCACGGCCGCCAAGGAACTGTTGGAATTTACCGGGCCGCTGGACGCTTTGTTTGTCGGTCTGGGTGGTGGCGGCATGCTCTCGGGCACCGCGTTATCGACCCGTGTACTGGCACCCGATTGCCAGCTGTTTGGTGTTGAGCCCCAAGCTGGCAATGACGGCCAGCGCTCGTTTCAAACCGGCAGCATCGTGCACATCGACACCCCGGCGACTATCGCCGACGGTGCGCAAACCCAGCACCTGGGCAACTTCACCTTCCCGATCATCCGCGACAAGGTGACCGACATTCTCACCGTCTCCGACGCGCAGTTGGTGGCCGCGATGAAGTTCTTTATGCAACGCATGAAAATGGTGGTCGAACCCACCGGCTGCCTGGGCCTGGCGGCGTTGCGCCAGCTGGACGAGCGGTTCAAGGGCCAGCGCGTGGGCATTATCGTCACTGGCGGCAACGTCGATATCGCGCGCTATGCCGCGTTGCTCAGCGAGGCACCATGAACATCATCCACACCGAGGCCGCCTCGCAACCTGCCGGGCATTACTCCCAGGCCGTCAGCCACGGCGACACGCTGTATATCTCCGGGCAATTGCCGGTGAGCCCGCAGGGTCGCCATAACCTTGAAGCATCGTTTGCCGAACAGGCCCAGCTTGCGCTGGCTAATCTGCTGGCCATCCTGAAAGCCGCCGGTGGCTCGCCCCAGGATCTGGTGAAGGTCACGGTGTATGTGGCCGGGGTGCAGCACTGGCCGCAATTCGACCGTATTTACGCCGCCGCGCTGGGCGAGCACCGCCCTGCCCGCGCGGTGGTGCCGGTGCCCGAGTTGCACCACGGCTATTTGGTGGAGATTGAAGCGGTGGCGCGTTACTTGGCGTAGGTGTAGACCGCCGCACGGGACACGCCCAAGTGCGCCGCAACGGTCTCCATGGCCCGGCGAATGTCCATGCAGCCCGAGTCTTTGAGCTCTTGCAGCAACAGCCGTCGGTCCGCCGCCTTGAGCGCACGCGGCGTGGTGGCCAGGCGCGCGGCGAACTGGTCGATGCGGGTACGAATCACATCGGCGCCGGACGGCTCCAGGGACTCTATAAGGGTGTCGCCGGTGACCGAGCCAAACTGCTCAAGCATGCCCTGCAGGCCACGAAACAGTGAGAGGTCGACGTTCATGCACAAGGCCGCGACGTACTTGCCGCTGGTGTCCTTGATACCAATCGAGGTGCTTTTGACTTGGCGGCCATCGGCGAACTGATTGCGGTAATTGGCAATGATCTGCGGGTAGTCAGGGTCGGCAATCCGCGCCAGGCCCAACTCGGTGGTCGGGTCGCCCGGCGAGCGCCCGGAGAGGTTGTTATGGATCGCCAGGATCGCCTGCTGCGGGTCGCGCAAATCGTGCAGTACCACCTCGCAGAACGGGCTAAAGGTTTTGCTCAAGCCTTCGGCAATCTGTTCGAGCTGGCTGATCAGGGTGGTTTCTTCGGGAGAGGTCTTTTTCATGCAAGACAACATATCCAGTCCTGGACAGGCCGTCAATTTGGCCGCTGTCCGCCCTAGTGGAGCTTCAACCATGGACACCCCAGCGGCATTGCTAGACTGCGTGAAAATGCAGCGCAACATCCAGCGCATGCAACAACGCGCCGACCATTTGGGCGTGCACCTGCGCCCCCACGTCAAAACCCACAAGTGCGCCGAAGTGGTGGCCGCGCAGATAGCGGCCGGTGCCCGTGGCATCACCGTATCAACGCTTAAGGAAGCCGAATACTTCTTTGAACTGGGCATCCAAAACATCCTCTACGCCGTCGCCATGGCCCCGCACAAGTTGCCCCAGGCCCTGGCGCTGCGCCGCCGGGGTTGCGCGCTGACACTGATCACCGACAGCCTCGCCGGCGCCCAGGCGCTCGTCGATTTCGGCAGCGAGCAGGCTGAAACCTTTGCCGTGATGATCGAGATTGACTGCGACGGCCACCGTTCCGGGGTCAAGCCGCAGGATCCGCTATTGCTCGACATCGCCCGCTTGCTCGGTGACAGCCTCGTCGGCGTACTGACCCATGCCGGGGAAAGCTACGGCCTGGATACGCCTGAAGCATTGCAGGCCATCGCCGAACAGGAACGCGCACGCTGCGTTGAAGCGGCGCAACGTATCCGTGCCGCCAGGATGGCCTGCGATCAGGTGAGTGTCGGCTCCACGCCTACCGCATTGTCGGCCGTCAGCCTTGAGGGCGTGACCGAACTGCGCGCGGGTGTGTACGTGTTTTTTGACCTGGTGATGCACAACATCGGCGTATGCCGCATCGACGAACTGGCCTTGAGCGTGCTGACCACAGTAATCGGCCATCAAGCGGAAAAAGGCTGGATCATCACCGACGCCGGCTGGATGGCCATGAGCCGCGATCGCGGCACGCACGCGCAAAAACGCGACTTCGGTTATGGCCAGGTGTGCGATGAGCACGGGGTGTTGATCGACGGCTTGCTGTTGAGCAGCGCCAACCAGGAGCATGGCGTAGCGCGGTTCGAAGCGGGTGGCGTGGATGTGGTGGCGCAATTTCCGCTCGGTACGCGCCTGCGTATTCTGCCCAATCATGCGTGCGCCACGGGGGCGCAGTTTGGTAGTTACCACGCGGCGCTGCACACGGGTGAGGTGCAGATCTGGGAGCGGCTGCGTGGTTGGTAGGCCAGCCGCTAAAGATCGAGCTCCATCTTGATAATCTCGATGGACACCGGGCTTTTGCCTCGGCTGAAGGTGCCCTCGCCGACCTTTTGAAAGCCGAAAGCGGCATAGAACATTTCGGCGTTGAGGGTCGATTCCAGATAGGCCTTGGCGTGGCCGGCGTTCTTGATGCGCTGCAAGGCTTCATTCAATAAGCGTGCGCCAATGCCCAGCCCTGCGGCATCGCCGCGCACGAACAGTTTGCTGATTTCATTCCCGTCGATTTCGATAAAACCCTGCAGCCTGTCGGTGTGTGCCAGCCACAGGTTGCCGGCGGCGATGGCCTCGCGGTAGGTCGCCGGTGAGCGGCCGTCGAGCCACATGGCGATCTGGTCGGGACCGTAGTCACCTGTGCAGAGTGTTTCGACGGAGTTCCTATGCACCTCGAAGAGGCTTTGCGCGTCTTCCAGCAGGGCGGATCGGATCAGTAATTTTTTCATTCCCTTGAAATTCCACCGTCACTCAATGAACCCAGGCTTTATAGCTCAATGGGCGCTGTGCCGCGACCCAAGACCGCACATCTTGTGCGTTGACCTGTTTTGTTACACACAATATAGTGTGCCCACAAGCACAAACCACCACTACATAGTGTGCAGTATCGGTATTTACCGACCACACTCTGCGCAGTATTTCAATGCCTTGAAGCCTGCAAAAACCTATTTTTCGAGTACCAGGAAGGAGAATTTCAATGTTGAGTTGGGATGAAGTCGACAACGAAGACACCAGTGCAGCGGTGATCAAAGGCGCCAACGCCGGTCATGCCAGCGAAGCCAACATGGACCGCCTCGACGGTGCCGGCGCCGCTGCCGCCCTGGAAGCGCGCAACGTGACGGCCAATGACTCGGCCGCGATCATCCGCGCCAAGGCAGCCCTGGACAAACTCGACGTCGCCGAAGGCCTTGCTGAACTCGAAGGCTCCGCCGCCCGCGTCGCCGTTGACGAAAAGCGCATGATCAACTGCCGCGCCGACCTCAACCAACTGGTACCTTTCAAGTACGACTGGGCCTGGCAAAAGTACCTCGACGGCTGCGCCAACCACTGGATGCCGCAAGAGGTCAACATGACCGCCGACATCGCCCTGTGGAAAAACCCGGAAGGCCTCACCGACGACGAACGCCGCATCGTCATGCGCAACCTCGGCTTCTTCTCCACCGCCGATTCGCTGGTCGCCAACAACCTGGTCCTGGCCGTGTACCGCCTGATCACCAACCCGGAGTGCCGCCAGTACATCCTGCGCCAGGCCTTCGAAGAAGCGATCCACACCCACGCCTACCAGTACTGCATCGAATCCCTGGCCATGGATGAGGGCGAGATCTTCAACATGTACCACGAGATTCCATCGGTCGCCAAAAAGGCAGCCTGGGGCCTCAAATACACCCGTTCGATCTCCGATCCGAAGTTCGAAACCGGCACCGTCGAAACCGACAAAGAACTGCTGCGCAACCTGGTCGCCTACTACTGCGTCCTGGAAGGCATCTTCTTCTACTGCGGCTTCACCCAGATCCTGTCCATGGGCCGTCGCAACAAAATGACCGGCGTGGCGGAACAGTTCCAGTACATCCTGCGTGACGAGTCGATGCACCTGAACTTCGGTATCGATGTGATCAACCAGATCAAAATCGAAAACCCGCATTTGTGGGATGCCGAGATGAAGGAAGAAGCGACCCAGATGATTTTGCAGGGGACGCAGCTGGAGATTGAATACGCGCGGGACACCATGCCGCGTGGGGTGTTGGGGATGAATGCGGCGATGATGGAGGATTACCTCAAGTTCATCGCGAATCGTCGTCTGTCGCAGATTGGTCTTAAAGAAGAATACCCGGGGACGACTAACCCGTTCCCTTGGATGAGCGAGATCATGGACTTGAAGAAAGAGAAAAACTTCTTCGAAACCCGTGTGATCGAGTACCAGACCGGCGGCGCGCTGAGCTGGGATTGATCGATGAAGCAGATCTAAAATTGTGGGAGCGGGCTTGCTCGCTCCCACATTAGGTCCGTGGTGTTCTACAGACTTTGCAAAATGCCTTTTATGCCCAACCAAACCATCAAAACGCCCTGCGTCGGCCTGTGTTCCACCGTTTACGGCGACCTGGTCTGCCGGGGCTGCAAGCGTTATCACCATGAAGTCATCCAATGGAATGGCTACAACGCCGAGGAAAAACAGGCGGTGTGGCTGCGCCTGGAGCAATTGCTGGTGCAGGTGATGGCCAGCAAGCTGGAAGTGTTTGACCCACAGCTTTTGCGTCAGCAACTCGAGACCCGCAAAATTCGCTTTGTACCGCACCAGTCGCCGTATTGCTGGGCGTACCAGTTGATTGCCCGGGGCGCGCGGGTGATTTCCAAGCTGGATGCGTATGGGCTGGCGTTGTTGCCGGAGTTTCGCGAACGCCACCTGGCGGATTTGCGTGATGCGATTGACCGCGAGTTTTTCCTGCTGTCCGAGGCACATTACGAGCGCTATATCGCACCGGGCTTTTTGCGTGAGTCTTTTGGCGCTCCGCTGATCGCAAGTATTTAAGCGGCAGCACAAAACCAATGTGGGAGCGGGCTTGTGTGGGAGCTGTACTCAAGAGTTCCAGGACGCTGCTCGATCAGCCTGCAAGTTATACCGCTCAATTGCGCGCTGACACACGCCACGCGGCACACTGCCCTGCTCCACCAATACCGTCAGCGCCGCCAGTACAATGTGGTGGCGATCCACCTCAAAGAAATCACGCAACGCCGCCCGTGTATCACTACGCCCAAAGCCATCTGTGCCCAACACCGTGTAGCGGCTATCCAGATACGAAGCGATCATCTGCGGCACCGCCCGCACATAGTCTGATACCGCAATCACCGGCGCTCCTTTGGGCAAACATGCATTCACATGACTGGCACGCTGCGTATCCTGAGGATGCAGCCGATTCCAGCGCTCCACCTCCCGCGCATCCCGTGCCAGTTCGCTGAAACTGGTGACACTGAACACCTCGCTCGCCACCTGCCAATCCTCAGCCAGTAACTGCGCAGCCGCCTGAGCCTCACGCACCAGTGTGCCCGAGCCAAGCAGGCGTACCTTGGCCTGCGCAGCACCTTGCAACCGATACATGCCTTTGATAATCGCCGCCTCCACGCCCGCCGGCAGGGTCGGTTGCGGGTAGTTTTCGTTCATCAGGGTCACGTAGTAGAACTCGTCCACATCGTGCTCCAGCATCTGGCGCATGCCGTGGTCGAGGATCACCGCGAACTCGCCGGCAAATGCCGGGTCGTAGGCGCGGCAATTGGGCACCGTCGCGGCCGCGAGGTGGCTGCTGCCGTCCTGATGCTGCAAGCCTTCTCCGCCCAGGGTGGTGCGCCCGGCCGTCGCGCCGAGCAGGAAGCCTCGGGCGCGCTGGTCGGCGGCGGCCCAGATCAGGTCGCCGACGCGCTGGAAGCCGAACATCGAGTAATAGATGTAGAACGGCAACATGCGCAGGCCATGCACGGAATAACTGGTAGCCGCCGCCACCCAGGAGCTGATGGCACTGGCTTCGCTGATGCCTTCTTCGAGAATCTGCCCGTCGGTGGCCTCGCGGTAGCTGAGGATCGAGCCAATGTCTTCCGGCTCATAGCGCTGGCCGACGCTGGAGTAAATGCCGATCTGCTTGAACAGGTTGGCCATGCCGAAGGTACGCGCTTCATCCGCCACAATCGGCACGATGCGCGGGCCGAGCGCCTTGTCCTTGAGCAGGTTGGTGAGCATGCGCACAAACGCCATGGTGGTGGACATCTCCTTACCCTCGGCTGCCGTGGCAAAACCGGCGTAACCCGCCACCGGCGGCACGCTGACGGGTGCGGCCAGCGGGCTGCGGCCTGGCACATAACCGCCGAGTGTGTGCCGACGTTGATGCAGGTAACGCAGTTCAACGCTGTCCTCGGCGGGTTTGAAAAAACTCAGGGATTCGGTCTGCTCATCCGTCAGCGGCAACTGGAAACGATTGCGAAAAGCGAGCAGCGCATCGCGGTCGAGCTTCTTCTGCTGGTGCGTGGTCATCTTGCCCTGCCCGGCTTCGCCCATGCCGAAGCCCTTTTTGGTCTGGGCCAGGATCACCGTGGGCCGCCCTTTGACCCGGCGCGCGGCATGGTAAGCGGCGTGGATCTTGACCATGTCGTGGCCGCCGCGCTTGAGACGGTCGATCTGTTCGTCGCTCATGCCCGCCACCAGCGCCGCCAACGACGCGCTTTGGCCGAAGAAGTGCTCGCGGTTATAGGCGCCGTCTTTGGCGGCAAAGGTCTGGAATTGCCCGTCGACGGTGTGCGACAGGGTGTCCACCAGCGAGCCGTCAGTGTCCTTGGCCAGCAAGGCGTCCCAGTCCGAGCCCCATACCAGTTTGATCACGTTCCAGCCGGCACCGGCAAACAAAGCTTCGAGTTCGTCGATGATGCGCCCGTTGCCACGCACCGGGCCGTCGAGGCGCTGCAGGTTGCAGTTGACCACCCAAGTCAGGTTATCCAGACCTTCGCGGGCAGCCAGGGTCAGGGCCGACATGCTTTCCGGCTCATCCATTTCGCCATCGCCGAACACGCCCCAGACGTGCCGGTCGATGGTGTCCAGCAAGCCGCGATGGTGCAGATAGCGCATGAAGCGCGCCTGGAAGATCGAGCTGATCGGGCCGATGCCCATGGAGCCGGTGGGGAACTGCCAGAAGTCCGGCATCAACCACGGGTGCGGGTAGCTGGACAGGCCGCGTGCCCCGGCTTTTGGCCCACCGATTTCCTGGCGGTAGTGCGCCAGGTCGTTTTCCGTCAGGCGGCCTTCCAGATAAGCGCGGGCATAAATCCCCGGTGCCGAATGCGGCTGGTAGAACACCAGATCGCCGCCGAAGGTGTCGCTGCGCGCCCGGAAGAAGTGATTGAAGCCAACTTCGAACAAGTCCGCCGCACTGGCATAACTGGCTATATGGCCGCCGAGTTCGCCATACGCCTGGTTGGCACGCACCACCATGGCCAAGGCGTTCCAACGCACCAGCGAAGCGATTCGCTCCTCGGTGGCCAGGTCGCCGGGAAACGCCGGCTGTTGCTCAACGCTGATGCTGTTGACGTAGGGCGTGCCGTGACGCGGTTTCCAGTCGATGTGCGCTGCGCTGCCTTCGCGGGCCAGCAAGTCGAGGATCTGGCGCGCGCGTTCTGGCCCGGCATTGGCCACCAGCGAGGCCAGGGCGTCTCGCCACTCATCCAGTTCTTGCGGGTCTTGGGCTGTGTGATTGACTGCACTCGCGAAACCGTTCATGGGCACCTCCGGGCTTTTTTTCCAGTTTATGTCGGCGCCTGAGGATTTTTTGCCTGTTATCAGGCGCAGGTTCAAGCATTTTGAGCATGAATCACTGCCAATCGTCTTTTTAGCAGCACGTTGTGCTCAAGCACGACGAAGCACCGCAACTGTGTTTAAAATGCCGCCCGCTCAACGACTGACGCTCAACGATGAACCCAGACGCACTCGCTACCCTGCACACTCATTTGCTCACCGCCCTGGCTAACCCGCCGAGTGAAACCCGGCGCCTGTTCCACGGGCGTGGCCGCTGCTGGCCGGGCCTGGAGCAACTGACAGTGGACTGGTTGCAGGGCGTACTGCTGGTCTCGTTGTTCAAGGAGCCTGCGCCTGCGCAGCTCGAAGCCCTTAAACAGCTGCTGCAAACACAGTTCAATGCTTACACGGTTGCCCTGCAACACCGCTACCTGCCGCAAAGCACCACCGAATGGCTCGCGGGCGAAGCCGTAGACGAGCTGACCATTACCGAAGGCGGCCTGCGTTACCTGATCGACCTGGGTAAAAAACAGAACAGCGGGCTGTTCCTCGACATGCGCTACGGCCGCAATTGGGTGCGCGAGCAGGCCAAGGGCCAGCGCGTGCTCAACCTGTTCGCCTACACCTGTGGTTTTTCGGTGGCCGCCATCGAAGGCGGCGCCGACCATGTAGTAAACCTTGACATGGCCCGTGGCGCCCTGAGTCGCGGTCGCGACAACCATCGCCTCAATGGTCATGACCTGAGCAAGGTCAGCTTCCTGGGCCACGACCTGTTCAAGTCCTGGGCCAAGGTGACCAACAGCGGCCCTTACGACCTGGTGATCATCGATCCGCCGTCGTTCCAGAAAGGCAGTTTTCTGCTGACCAAAGATTACCAACGCGTGCTGCGCCGCCTGCCGGATCTGCTCACGGCCCGCGGCGCGGTACTGGCGTGCATGAACGACCCGGCCTTCGGTGAGGGCTTCCTGATTGACGGCGTAACCCGCGAAGCACCGGGCCTGCGCTTTGTGCAGCGGTTGGAAAACCCGCCGGAATTTCCCGATGTCGACCCGCAAAGCGGTTTGAAGGCATTGGTGTTCCGTCAGGGTTGATGCCGAAACGTCTGACCCTTGCTACGCTAAGTGATACACCGGGGCGGTGAACCTTATCCCCCCCTTCCCGGTCGATACCTGCATTCCCCGGCCAGACTCGACGGCGTTACGTCGTCGGCTGCCCTGTTTCATCTTTTGGAGAGCCGCCCGTGATATCGACCCTGCATGTAGCCAGACTCAAAGCCTGGGGCGCCCACGGCTTTACCGCCACCGGCGTGGTGCTGGCGTTCCTGGCCACCCTGGCCTTGCTGGAAAACTCACCCAAGGCCTGCCTGCTGTGGCTGGGCCTGGCGCTGGTGGTCGATGGCGTCGATGGCTCACTGGCGCGACGGGTCAATGTCAGCACGGTACTGCCCAGCTTCGACGGCTCGGTGCTGGACCTGGTGATCGATTACCTGACCTATGTGTTTATTCCGGCGCTGTTTATCTACCGCTATATCGACCTGCCGGACTTCACCCACCTGTTTACCGTGTCGGTGATCTTGGTGTCGTCGCTGTTCTGCTTCTGCAATGTGAACATGAAGAGCAAGGACAACTACTTTGTCGGCTTCCCTGCGGCCTGGAATGTGGTGGCCTTGTGCGTTTACATCATCCAGCCGGACGCCTGGGTGACCTTGGCCACGGTGATCGGCCTGGCACTGCTGACGGTCACGCCGATGAAGTTTCTGCACCCGTTCCGGGTCAAGCGCTTTATGCCGATCAACATCGCCGTGACCACGATCTGGTTGCTGTGCAGCTTCTTGATGGTGGTGGACTACCCCAATACCAACCCGTGGACGTTTGGGTTGTGGTCGGTGATGTCGGCTTACTTTCTGGGGATTTGTGTGTGGCGCACGGCGTTGGAGTGGCTGGACAAACGGCACGGTTGATTGCAATTCAAAATGTGGGAGCGGGCTTGCTCGCGAAGGCGGAGTGTCAGTCAGCACATCTATAAGTGATCCACCGCTTTCGCGAGCAAGCCCGCCCCCACATTTGGATCGCGTAGAACAACAAGATCCAAGTAAGATACCGGCCTTTGGCGCAGCCCTTTTCTGCGCCCTGCCAATAATAAGCCCTGCCCATGCCCTTCGAACTCAGCGTTGACCTGACCACCCTCGCCATTCTTGCCTGCGTGGCCTTTATTGCCGGCTTTATCGACGCCATCGCCGGCGGCGGCGGCCTGCTTACCACGCCTGCCTTGCTCACCGCCGGCATGCCACCGCACCTGGTGTTGGGCACCAACAAACTCAGCTCGACCTTCGGCTCCGCCACTGCCAGTTTCACCTTCTACCGGCGCAAGCTGTTCCACCCGCGCCAATGGGTACATGCCATCGTCGGCACGTTGGTCGGCGCATTGGCTGGCGCCGTGGTCGCCCACTACCTGCCCGCCGAAACCCTGAACAAAATGCTCCCGGTGATCGTGTTCGCCTGTGGTGTGTATTTGCTGTTCGGCGGCACGCCCAAGGCGCCGCTGGACGCTGACGCACCGATCAAGAAGAAATGGCAGTCCACCCAAGGCTTCGGCCTGGGGTTCTACGACGGCGTGGCCGGCCCTGGCACGGGTGCGTTCTGGACGGTGAGCACGATGCTGCTGCACCCCATCGATCTGGTCAAAGCCAGCGGCGTGGCGCGCAGCATGAACTTCGTCAGCAACGCGGCGGCGCTGTCGGTGTTTATCTTCAATGGCTCGGTGGACTGGATCGTCGGCCTGGCGATGGGCTTCTCGGTAATGTGCGGCGCGTTCTTTGGCGCACGCAGCGCAATCAGCGGCGGCGCCAAATTCATTCGCCCGGTGTTTATCACCGTGGTCCTCGGCCTGACGGTGCGTCTAGCCTGGCAGCACTGGTTCAGCGTGGCCTAAACGGCGCGCCAGGTAGAGGTCGATCAGGTAACGCGCAATCGAACGTGACGCCGGCAACGGCGGCAGGTCGTGGATATTGAACCACTGCGCGTCCTCGATCTCATCGGCCTGGGGCACGATGTCGCCGCCGGCGTACTCGGCATGGAAGCCCAGCATCATCGAGTGTGGGAACGGCCAGCACTGGCTGCCCATGTACTGGATGTTCTTGACCTCCACCTGCACTTCTTCGCGCACTTCACGGATCAGGCAGTCTTCGGCCGACTCACCCGGCTCGGCGAACCCCGCCAGCGTGCTGTACACACCGGTGACAAAACGCGGCGAACGCGCCAGCAGGATCTCGTCGCCACGGGTCACCAGCACAATCATGCTCGGCGAAATGCGTGGGTAGCTGCGCAGGTCGCAGGCCTGGCAGTACATCGCACGTTCACGCGGCACCTGGACCATGGCCTGACCGCAACTGCCACAGAACCGATGCTCCCGCGCCCAGGTGCCGATCTGCGCGGCGTAGCCCAGCACTTTGTACAGGGTGTGGTCGCCCTGCAACATAAAGCCCCGTAGGCCCTGCCAACTGCAACCTGGCACTTCGGCTGCCGCGTTCAGCTCCAGCAAGTACACCGGCTCCCCGTCGAGGTGGCCAATGCCGTGTTCGGCAAACACCGGCAGGTCCTGGCGCTTGAGCCATTCACGCGGAAACAGCGGGCCATTGGTGTCATGCAAAAAGCCCTCGCGGCTGCGGGCGACGGCCCAGCCGCCAGGGGCGTCGTTGTCCAGCAGCGTTGTGGTAATCCAGCCTGGGGTCATGTCAGTCAATCCACGAATTCGGGTTTCTGCTTACTCATATGGGCCGCGATGGCCACGCGCAGGTCGTTGGATTGCAACATAGCCGAGTTCCAGGTGGCAACGTATTCCAGACCATCATTGACCGTATGGTCACGCATGTAGCTGATCATGGCTTTGGTGCCGGCCACGGCAATCGGGGATTTGCTCGCGATTTCCCGGGCGATTTCCATTACACCGGCCAACAGGCTGTCCTGATCGGGGTACACACGGTTGACCAGGCCGATGCTGCGCGCTTCTTCGGCGCCGAACGAGCGACCGGTGTAGGCCAGTTCACGCAACATGCCGTCGCCGATAATGCGTGGCAGCCGTTGCAGGGTGCCGACGTCGGCGGCCATGCCGATGTCGATTTCCTTGATCGAGAACTGCGCGCCTTCGGCGGCGTAGCGCATGTCGCAGGCGCTGATCAGATCGATGGCGCCGCCGATGCAGTAGCCCTGGATCGCCGCCAGCACCGGCTTGCGGCAGGTGTCGACGGCATTGAACGAGGCTTGCAGTTCGAGGATCTTGCGCCGCAGCAGGCGTGCGTTGCGGCCCACGTCCTTGCCGAAGTTATTGGCCACCGAGGCCATCATCATCAAGTCGATGCCGGAGGAGAAATGCTTGCCTGCACCGCTGAGCACCACAGCGCGCACGGCGTCGGTGTCTTCGACCCATTGGAAGATGTCGATGATCTCGGTCCAGAACGCCGTGTTCATCGCGTTGATCTTTTCCGGGCGGTTGATCTGCACATGGGCAACGTTGCCAGTGAGTTCGACGATGAAAGCTTGGTATTCGGACATGGCAGTGATCCCTGACTGGCGAGTAATAAGGCTCGAACTATAACAAGGGAGCATGACGGCGCATCGGCCAAAAACGGGACTGGCAAAAGTAATAAAATGTTGTGGGCGCCGGGTTTATGGCCTGCCGATACATTTCACCCAGGCACCGCGTTTTATCGGCTATACACTCAGGGCCACTGCCTGGAGCCCGCTATGCCGTCTACCTTTCGTTCATCATTGATTCTGGCCCTGGTAGTCGTGCTGACCGGCATCGGCGCCGGGCTGGGCGGGATGCTGCTGGCGTTGCTGCTGCATGGCATCCAGCACCTGGCCTACGGCTACAGCCTCGACAGCCTGGTCAGCCACGAAACCTTTTTGTGGGGCGTCACCGCTGCCGCGCCGGAGCGCCGCCTGCTGGTGCTGGTGGTGTGCGGCCTGGTCGCCGGGCTGGGCTGGTGGATGATTTATCGCTATGGCCGCCCGCTGGTAAGCATCAAACAGGCGGTGTCTGAACAGATGCCGATCATGCCGCCCAAGACTACCCTCGCCCACGCCGTGCTGCAGATCATCACCGTGGCCCTCGGTTCGCCATTGGGCCGTGAAGTGGCGCCGCGTGAGGTCGGCGCGCTGGCCGCGACCTGGTTATCACAACGCGCGCGCCTTGAACCGCACATGCACCGTTTGATCGTGGCCTGTGGCGCCGGTGCCGGGTTGGCGGCGGTGTATAACGTGCCCTTGGGTGGCGCAGTGTTTGTGCTGGAAGTGCTGGTAGGTGCCTTCAGCTGGCCGGCGGCGGTGATTGCGCTGGCAACCTCGGCGATTGGTGCGTCGGTGGCGTGGATCGGGCTGGGTGCGGAATCGCAATATGCAGTGCCGCACTTTGTACTGAGCCCGGCGCTGATCGCCTGGGCGGTGGTGTGCGGGCCGGTGTTTGGCGTGGCCGCTTATGGGTTCAGCCGCTTTACCGGCGCCGCCAGGGCCAACGCCGCACGAGGCTGGCGCCTGCCGGTAATGTCGCTGATCAACTTTACGCTTATCGGCGGGCTGGCGATGCTGCTGCCGCAGATCCTCGGCAATGGCAAAGGCCCGGCGCAACTGGGCTTCGACAATGAACTAACCATTGGCCTGGCCGCTATCCTGCTGCTGGTCAAGGTGCTGATCACCGCCAGCAGCCTGCGCGCCGGCGCAGAGGGCGGCCTGCTGACGCCGGGCCTGGCCAATGGCGCGTTGCTCGCGATTCTGCTCGGCGGTGCCTGGAGCCTGGTGTGGCCCGGGGTGCCGCTGGGCGCGTTTGCGATCATTGGCGCGGCGGCGTTTTTGGCGTCCAGCATGAGCATGCCGCTGACCGCGATTGTGCTGGTGGCCGAATTTACCCGCATCGAGCATGACTTTCTGGTGCCGATCATTCTGGCGGTGGTGGGTTCGATGTGCGTGAGCAAGCTGTGTCAGCGCTGGGAAATAAGTGGAAAAAAGCCCGCCCAGGCGCCATCCTCTGCGCTTTAAGCCGCCCACTTCGCGGCGCTCGACGTTGAAAGGATATGCCCATGCTCGCCCAACCCCTCACCCCTGCCGATTTCGACTTCATTGACGAAACCCTGTTGAAATACGGCGACGATCATTCGGTGCTGAACCTGGCTGAACTCGACGGCTACTTCACCGCGCTGGTCTCCGGCCCGGCACAAGTGGACGTCGCTGAGTGGTTCCCGGCGATCTGGGGCGGGCAGAACCCGGTCTGGGAAAACGGGGAAGAGGCCCAGCGTTTCCTGGAGTTGTGCGTGCGCCATATGAATACGCTGGCGGCGCAATTGGCCACCGATGCGCAAAGCTTCAAGGCGCGCTTTGATGACACCGAACACCAAGGTCAAGCCGTCACGCTGGCCGAAGAATGGTGCTTCGGTTATATCCGTGGCGCCGCGATCGGCAACTGGCCAGAACTGCCTGCCGAAGAGGCGGCGCTGCTGGAGAAGATTTCCTGGTGCGCCGAGCAGGACAACTTTGAGCTGCCGGCAGACCTGGATGTAAACGCCCACCAACAGCGGGCTCGAGCTATCGAACCCGCTGCGCGGGCGCTGCATGATTACTGGTTGGCCCGGCGTTAACAGCGCTTATTTGAAGTCCAGGTCAAACGCCTGATAGAACGCGTTGCCGGTGTTGGCCACGATCCACATCAACACCACCACATGCCGGCCTTTCTTACCCTTGGGCAGCGTGACCTGGTGTTCGACCTTGGCCTTCATTTCATCGGCGTGCTGGTAGTACGGCACCTGGGTGTAGAAGTCTTCGAAAAACGGCTTGGCCTCAAGCTGCGCACGGCTGATGCGTTGCTTGGGGTCCCAGCCATCCTTGGTGATCAGCCAGCGATAACCACGGGTGACGTGGGCGGCAGTGTATTCCCACTGCACCTTGAACACCTGGCCAGCCTCGACATTCAGCAATGGCCAGGTAAACGGCGTGTTGAGCTTTTTGCTCATCTCCTCATCCGTGAAGTTGAGGCAATCGCGGTCGTCGGTTTTGCCGCCGCTCAAGATATGCCCGTCGGCCGGCGGCGTGACGCTTTGATCATCGGTTTCATAGGGTGCAGGGAATGGCCCGGCAGTGAGCGATGGGAAGTTTTTACCGCCTTCCATCTCGTTGACTTGCCAGTTGCCGAGCAGCCCACGCTCTACCGCCACGGAACCACGGCTGGCCGGATCGACCACGCGACCATGGCGAAGTTGGGTCTGGGGTTTGTTCATTTCAGTCACTCCTTGATTGAATGTGCCCCGTCATGGAGCACGCCTCGAACTTACCTTGGCGGGCGTTATTGTCCAGCCGCTGCTTCCCTCGGAAAGTTCGCACACTGCCCGCGTATCGCTGACTAAAGGGCATTGTCCTGCATCGCATTTACTGCTTGTCCTACGCGCAACGGAGTAGTTCGACTACAACAACAGTCCGTTCCCCGGACACGTCGGCAACAGCCTCGAAATACGCGCCATACAACGATCCCCGCTCGACAACGATGGCGTGTTTAGCTGATTATTCGGGTCCGCCCGTCGGCCACTCCCTACCGCCTTGCCTTGATCAGGAGCCTTGTACCTTGAGTTCGCAAAAAACCGTGACCGTTACACCGCCCAATTTCGCCCTGAACGGCAAGGTCGCGCCCCCCGGCTCCAAATCCATTACCAATCGCGCCCTGTTGCTGGCCGCCCTGGCCAAGGGCACCAGCCGCCTGAGCGGTGCACTGAAAAGCGATGACACCCGCCACATGTCAGTGGCCCTGCGCCAGATGGGCGTGAGCATCGATGAACCGGACGACACCACCTTCGTGGTCACAGGCGCAGGCAAGCTGCAATTGCCGTCGCAGCCGCTGTTCCTCGGCAATGCCGGCACCGCGATGCGCTTTCTCACCGCCGCCGTGGCGACCGTCGAAGGCACCGTGGTACTCGACGGCGACGACTACATGCAAAAACGCCCGATCGGCCCGCTGCTGGCCACCCTCGGCCAGAACGGCATCCGCGTCGACAGCCCGACCGGCTGCCCGCCGGTAACCGTACACGGTGTGGGCAAGGTGCAGGCCAAGCGTTTTGAGATTGATGGCGGCTTGTCCAGCCAGTACGTATCGGCCCTGTTGATGCTCGCGGCCTGCGGCCAGGCGCCGATTGAAGTGGCATTGACCGGCAAGGACATCGGCGCCCGTGGCTACGTCGACCTGACGCTGGACTGCATGCGTACGTTCGGTGCGCAGGTCGAGGTGGTCGACGACACCACCTGGCGTGTGGCCCCCACCGGTTACACCGCCCATGACTACCTGATCGAGCCCGACGCCTCCGCCGCCACTTACCTGTGGGCTGCCGAAGTGCTGACCGGCGGGCGCATCGACATCGGCGTGGCTGCGCAGGACTTCACCCAGCCGGACGCCAAGGCCCAGGCCGTGATCGCGCAGTTCCCGAATATGCAGGCCACCGTGGTGGGCTCGCAGATGCAGGACGCAATCCCGACCCTGGCGGTGCTGGCCGCGTTCAACAACACCCCGGTACGCTTCACGGAACTGGCCAACCTGCGCGTCAAGGAATGTGACCGTGTACAGGCGCTGCACGACGGCCTCAACGAAATTCGCCCAGGGTTGGCGACCATCGAGGGCGACGACCTGCTGGTGGCCAGCGACCCGGCACTGGCCGGCACGTCCTGCAATGCGCTGATCGACACCCACGCCGACCACCGCATCGCCATGTGCTTTGCCCTGGCCGGGCTGAAGGTAGCGGGTATTCGCATTCAAGACCCGGACTGCGTGGCCAAGACCTACCCTGAATACTGGAAGGCCTTGGGCAGCCTTGGGGTAACGCTCAGCTACTGAGCCAACACGTCGGCTTGGGGAGGGAATGCACATGACAATTCGCCAACCCTGCCCACCCGGCGTGTGTGCCTGTGACCGCGAACAGCTGCTGCAAGTGCCCGGCGCCGACCTGCGCATCCTCAGCCTGACGCGTCAGGAAGAAAAAAAGCTGGTCGAGCGCCTGGAAAACCTCCAGAGCCTGCAAGACCTGGAACACATGCAACAGAAGATGTTTGAGCTATTGGGCATCCGCGTGCAGGTGGCGCCAGGGCACACCGAGGTCAAGAGCATGCGCGGCATTCAGATCAGCATCGATGAGCAGCCGGGCCTGTGCCGCAAAACCCGCCAGGCGATTCCGGCGGCGATTCGCCGTGGCCTGGAGAAGCGCCCGGAAATTGCCTACCGCCTGCTGGATGCCCACGATCTGTTTCGCGAAGGCTGATTCAGCCGGCAACCACTTCGCGTTCAAACAGGCTCTGCCCGATGGCCTTCGCGGTGCGCAAATGCGCTTGCGCAGCGCCGCCCTCCGAATCCAGCAGCAGCTCTGACGTCAGCACCTGCGCCCCACAGTAATCAAAAATCCCGTAGTCGATCTGCGTGCGCATGGCCTTGGCATACCCGTGACGATCAAACGCGCCTTCATCTGCCGCGCCCAGCGCCAGCAGGTGCACCTGCAAGTGCCGCAGTTTTTTCACCACCGGCGTGTCGGGCCCATAATCAATCGCCCAGCCGTTGACGAACACGCGGTCGACCCAGCCTTTGAGCAGGCCCGGCAGTGACCACCAATAAATCGGGAACGCCAGCACCAGTGCATCGGCGCGGTCGATGCGCGCCTGTTCAGCCAGCACATCGGCGGGCGGTTCTGCGCGAGTGCGGTGGACCAAGTGGTCGGCGGCGCTATAGCGCGGGTCGAAGCCTTCGGCGGCAAGGTCGGCGATCTCGTAGGTGTGGCCGGCCGTCGTGAGCCCCGCCGCTACGTGTGCGGCCAGGCTATGGGTGAGGGATTGCGGGTCGTGATGGGCTACAACGATCAGTGCGTGCATGACATTGACTCCATTTCAAGCTAGGCTGGGCGCTATCTACTTTTAGTAGGTTACGACCTTAAGTTACTTTTGGTATATAAGCATGTCAAGCGCTGAATACCCTGCTCCACGCCGCCGCCTGTCCCGCGAGGACCGCCTGCGCCAATTGCTCGACATGGCTTGGCAACTGGTGCGCGAAGAAGGCACCGAAGCCCTGACCCTGGGCCGTCTGGCCGAGCTGGCGGGCGTTACCAAACCGGTGGTCTACGACCATTTCGTCACTCGCGCAGGCTTGCTGGCTGCCCTGTATGAAGACTTCGATAGCCGCCAGAACCAGGTGTTTGCCGAGGCGCTGGACACCACCGCCGCCACACTGGAAGAACGCGCCTGGGTCATCGCGTCTTGTTACGTCGATTGCGTGTTGTTGCAAGGGCGGGAAATTCCGGGGGTGATTGCTGCCTTGAGCAGCTCGCCGGAATTGGAAACGCTGAAGCGCAAATACGAGGCGATCTTTTTGCAAAAGTGCCGCGATGCACTGGCGCCGTTCGCGCCCGACGGCACCGTTTCCCAGGCCGGCTTACGCGCCATGCTGGGTGCCGCCGAAGCCTTGTCCCAAGCGGCCGCCAGCGGCGAGATCAGCCGCGAAGAAGCGCAGCAGGAGTTGTTGGCGACGATTCTGGCAATGGTCAATCGCGGCCGCGTTTAACTAATTGTTCACGCAGGGGGGAATAAAGCGCCGCGACGGGTGTTTACCTGGGTACACCTTCTCAAAACCAGAAAAACCCAGGAGCTTGTCATGCTGAAAAAATCCTTCCTCGCCGCCGCTGCCCTCCTCGCCTGCGCTTCGTCCTTGGCCTTCGCCGCCCCGGCCAAGGTGGCCGACAGCGCCAAGGGCAAAGTGCTGGTGGACAGCCACGGGATGACCCTCTACACCTTCGCCAAAGACAGCGCCGGCAAATCGGTGTGCACAGGCCAGTGCCTGGCCAACTGGCCGGCGTTCACGGCCGACGCCTCGGCAAAAGATGCCGACGGCTACAGCGTGATCAGCCGCGACGACGGCAGCAAACAGTGGGCCTACAAAGGCCAGGCGCTGTACACCTGGGTCAAGGACGCCAAACCTGGCGACATCACCGGCGACGGCGTAGGTGGCAACTGGAACCTGGCCAAGCCATAACATTCGGCACACAAAAGCCCGTATCTGACGATACGGGCCTCTGCGCATTTAGAACGAGATCTTCTTGCTGCCGGCGCCAGGCAGCAGATCACTGCCGCCCCTGCTCACACTCCACGTTTGGACTTGCGCGCTGAGGTCTTTGGCAAACTGCTCATTGACCTCAGGCTTTTGCGCCGGATCGAATTGTTTTGCATCGCTCATTTCCAGACTCTTCGACCTGCCCAGCATCTCGGACATCTCAAAATTGCCTTGTACAGATTTAGCGTTGAAGCCGCCAATGTGCATAGATAGAACTCCAATTCAGGTAGAAAGACTGCTGAAACTGCGTTGATCAGCGAGCCTTCTGTGGCGACAATTCCTTATTGAGTTCCAGGCTTTTCACACACGGTGCGGGTTTACAAACAGTTGCACCTTGCGCGTCAGATGATCCAAGTGCCGATCTCGGCTGGATTTTTTAAGAATTCCCCGCAGTTCCGAGCGTTTCATAACGCGCAATATACACATCACGCATAGGAATCATGGTCGCTAGGGTAGATGCCTGATGTGACGCAACAAAACGTTACAGCGTTATGTATAAATCAATACCTTTGGAAATCAGCGGCGAAGCGCAACGTAGGAAATTTCGACCAGAACAATCTGATATATTTCTGTAAAAACACACCAACCTCCCATAAAAACAACATGACTTAAAAATCAGAATTGACAATCACTGTAGGCAACCATACGATTTAAACGCGCCACAAACCTTCGGAGGCAATACCCCTGAGGCGCTACATGTTACAAAATCGACACTATATTGAGGCATCAATAGCCGGTGCGGCTTATAACATTTCCCTGAGTTTTAATGTCCGCGGCTTTATAAATAGATTGAGCGACCTGTATCGCTTCGCCAGCGAGCACAACCTTGACGGCTTCGTAATTGAAGACACATTTTTTCTTAACTCAGATCGACATCATGAAAACGTCAAGTAAGCTTGTTTGTGTGCAAGCACTCTCCAGCCTCTCACTATGGCTTGATATTTTTTTAATCTTTACGGTTCCCGTCTATTTGTGGCATGCCTCGCCTTCGTCGATAGCGATCCTGGCTTTTTGCCTAGGTGCACCCATGTTATTTCTAGGCCCTATTGTCGGAGCACTCATAGATCGACACGACGCACGGAAAACTTTGGCACTGGGCGCTTTACTCCGCATACTGTCTACCTTAGCCCTCGCAGTGTCTCCAAACCTTCAGATTTTTTTGCTTTTTGTTATTTTGAAGGGCGTTTCAAACTTACTATACTTCCCCTCAATAACCATTATGGTTCGGCAACTGATACTGGCTGACGAGCGCAAATCTTTTTTCAGTTGCCCCAGTGTATTTGATCAGTCCACAAAAATTCTTGCGCCGTTACTAGCAGGAATGTTGACGGTATTTTTCTCCCCCAAGGATCTATTCTTTTTGTCGGCTGCTGCCGTACTTTTGAGCTTCCCACTTCTGAGGCATATCTGCCTTATATTCCAAACGCAAATTAATGACTCCTCCACGAAAGTCCTTCCACTCTATCGCGACATAGCAAGAGGATTTGTTATATTTAATGCCTTGCCTTTTCAACTACGAATCGGCTTTTTGTACTCCCTACTCACTTCGTTGGCTTTAGGAATCTACGACCCGCATTTGGCTTCCTTCTTGGCCTATGAAGGTTTACCTTCAGTTAATTTCTCCGTCATCGTCTCCGCAACAGCGGCGGGCGCGATAGGGGCCGCACTGCTGATAAAGTTCAAGTTTAGCCATGTCGATGAGCTTCTACTTCGGATAAATGCCCTGATTGTTTTCTCCACAGCGTTAATCCTGACCGCGACCTTATTACTTCTCCAGGTACCTGGAAGGGCCTATCTCTATCCGTTGGTTTGGTTTGTGAATGGCTTCGGTTATGAAATGCTAATAATATCTTCAAATATAATCCTTCAACAACTATGCCCCTCTCACACTCTCGGAAGGGTATCCATGTCTTTTAGAAGCATCCAAATCTTATGCGTTATAATCGGGCCTTCTATAGGAACAGTACTAATAATCGCAGGTGGTCGCCCAGCGCCCTTTATCGTGGCAGCCTGCTTAGCTTTTTTAACTGCATCAGTGTCAATCGCGGTCTATTTATATGTACACAGAAAACAAGTACAAACACCGGCCAGTTAGTAAAAAATCAAACGATCACCCTGCCTCTGGCTTGCAACGTCCCTTGATGGCTGTCTAGAGGGCTTTGACCACCAAATCACTAGCGTGA